>NZ_JAFCWX010000052.1:0-17936 GCF_049897805.1 Massilia sp. TWP1-3-3 | reverse complement strand
TAATATGGCACCGAAACCGTATATATGGACCGCGAAAGCGACCGACATTCTTGCCAAAGTCACGCGCGCTCGTGCCAAACTTAATAAGCTTCAATCTGTTTGACGCACTACACTAGCAAGGAGTTTTTACACGTTTACTATGCGGCAGGGCAACTCAACCAGACCCACTGGTGAATCGCGCTTGACGTTGCGCGCGCGCCAGCGCCGAGTAGCTCATGCATTGACCGTCGCATTGCTGGAAAACCGAAAGGCAAGAAAGAGATAAACGAGGTAGAGCGACGCGTAGCACATCGCGTAATTCCACAACATTTGCTTGAGCGGGATGGGCGCGAGGAAGACCGCGATGGTCGTGATGAACAAGGCGACCTGCCACATCAGCTCCGCTTTTTGCTTTCCTGCCACGAAAAATACGTAGCTCAGAGGGCTGGCGACCGTTCGCGTGAAATACAGCGGCGCCAGAATGCGCGCGAAGTCGCCCGCCTCGCGCCACGGCTCGCCGAATATCCAGGCACACAAGCTGGGGGCGAATGCAATTGTCAGGCACATCGGGCCGCAGCCGAGCAGGACCAGCGCCTTGAACGTATCCATGAACGCTTTTTCGCAATTGCCCAATGTCTGGAATTGATGCACCGACTCGCGCTTGAACACTTCCAGCACCGAAGCGGCGAGCATGGATATTGGCGCGTTAAGCATCCGTTCGGTCAAGGCATACAGGCCAGCGGCGGGAAGGCCGAACTTCAGGCCGATCAAAAACAAGGGGCACTTGGCCGCGACCATGTTGAGCAGTCCGGCCGGCAAGGAGTAGCGCCAGAACGAGGCATGCTTGCGCAGGTAGTTGCGTTGCGAAACCGTGGGCAGCATGGCCAAGCGGGGACGCGGCGGCGACAGCAAAAAAACTGCGGCGACGACACCGCAGGCCAGTCCGATCAAGTGCCCTGCCAGCAGCGCGCTTGCGGTAATGCCGACCAGCAGCAGCACGACCTGGCCCAATGCCGCCGTTGCGGCACCGCACACTTTCGCCAACGCGGCCTTGCCAAATGCCTGATTCGACGTTGCATAGGCGATCACGGTCTGGTTATACGCCGTCAGCCAGGTGGCTACGCCGATCGTCAGCAAACCTAACCAGCTCATGTGCTGCGCCTGCGGCATGTCGCACAGACGGGCAAGAAGTGCGCAGATGGTCATGCCAAGGGCCAGCAAGGTGGCGCTATAGGCCACTACGCTGAAACAGGTTTGCTGCTCGCCGCTGCCATGGTCGAGGATCATCGCGGCGTCGAGCCGCAAGGTGGCAACCGTGGCCCCGATGGCGACGATGCCCATCCAGACACTGAATGCGCCCAGGTCCGCCGGCGAGCACAAGCGTGTAATGACGGGCGCGACCAGCAATGGCAACGCTTGGGCTGCCACCGTTCCGGTGAGCACCGTGGCGGCATTTTTCCAAAAGACAGGCACGTTCACGGGTATGGACACTTTTTCAAGTAAATTCGAACGAGAACTGTTCAATCAGCCTAAGGCAGACCTCTGGCCTACTTTAGCCAAGGCACGGCCCCGCTGCGGTCCCGTCCGCAAGGCTCCCATGTAAATATTTGTAAAGAGCCCTGTGCCTCGCCGCTGGCTGGCTTGCCACAGCGTGAACGTCACGGGCAAAATTGACGGGACATCCCATTAGACGGGCTCGACGGCTATTCGTTCCCATCAAACGAGAGCTCGCTCCCTTTTGTCTACAATGCATTGCTACGGGCACAGCCCCCTTCTCCACCGGACACCACATGACCTCTAGCGCCGAACAACCCGAAATCACCTCCGGCATGGTCTTGCTGCTCGCTTTTGCCGCCGGCGTGATTGTCGCCAATCTGTACTATGCGCAAACCCTGGTCGGGCCAATCAGCCAGGCAACCGGCTTGTCGGCCCAGGCGTCGGGCCTGATCGTCACCCTCACCCAGCTCGGCTACGTGATTGGTCTGCTGTTCATCGTCCCGCTGGGGGACGTGATCGAAAATCGTCAACTGGTGGTCGGTGCGCTGGCCTTTTGCGCAGCCGCGCTGGCGACGGCGGCCATGAGCAGTAGCGGCTGGGTATTTCTGGCCGCCGCGCTGGCCATTGGCATCGGGTCGGTCGCCGCGCAGGTGCTGGTGCCCTACGCCGCCCACCTCTCGCCCGCGCCCCGCCGCGGGCACGTGGTGGGCAAGGTAGTCAGCGGCCTGCTGCTGGGAATCATGCTGGCCCGCCCGGTGGCCAGCCTGGTGGCCGATGCCAGCAACTGGCACGTGGTGTTCGCAGGCGCCGCCGCCCTGGTCGCGCTGCTGGCCCTGGTGCTGCGCGCCCGCCTGCCGCGCCGGGTGCCGGAGGCGCCGCTGCCGTATGCGCGCCTGATCGGATCGCTGTGGACCTTGTTCGCCGGCACGCCGCTGCTGCGTCGCCGCGCCGCCTACCAAGCCGGACTGTTCGGGGCCTTCAGCTTGTTCTGGACCGTCGCGCCGCTGATGCTGGCCGGACCCGTGTTCCATTTGTCGCAGACGGGCATCGCCATTTTCGCGCTGGTGGGCATGGCTGGCGCCGTCGCCTCGCCCGTCGCGGGCCGGCTGGCCGACGCCGGCCACACGCTGGCGGCAACCGGCGCCGCCCTGGCCCTGGGCGTGGCGGGCTTGGCGTTGCCGCTGCTGGCGAGCGGCTCGCGCGAGGTGGCGCTGGGCATCCTGGTGGCGGCCTCGATCATTCTCGACATGGCCGTTGCCGCCAATCTGGTGATCGGCCAGCGCGCCATTTTCGGCATGGCTGCCGACGTGCGCAGTCGTCTGAACGGCCTGTATCTGGCCTGTTTCTTTTTGGGAGGCGCCGCCGGCTCGGCGCTGGGCGGGTATGTCTATGCGACCCGCGGCTGGCACGCGGCGCTGCTGGCAGGCATGGCTTTTCCCGCCTTGGGGTTGGCGTGGTGGCTGGTCGAATGGAAAGTCGACACGGGCCGGGACCGCGCGCTGGAGTAAGCCCGCTTGCTTTTGTTACGTAAAGACAAGCTCCATCCGTTGCGGCGCGGACAGCTGATTTGTTTCAATACGGCAATTTTTATCTGCATCAAGCCATTTTGGCGCGCCGATCAGTAAGCTTGGACGCATTCTTGAAACGACGAAGTGGCAAAAAAGTGAACCAGATCAGACAGATGTGCGAGCATCCGGGACGCACGACGCTGCCGACGCCGTGCACATATCGCGCCGACCCCGACGCCATCGCCAGCGGCCTGAGCGGTTGCGCGACGGCCAAGCCCGTGCCGCCGCCATGCCACGGCGGGTGTCACAGCTTTGCCTGCGCGATTTTGGACGCGTTGCCGCAGCAAATCGCCGTGCTGGCGGCAGACGGGGCAATTGCCGCCGTCAACGCCTCATGGCGTCACTTCGACAGCGCCGATGCCCAAGCGCAAGCCGAATCTGCGGCCGGTAACGACCATGATTACCGCGCCGTGTTTCCTGCCGCGCGCGCTCCTTCGTACGAGCAGGCGCGCGCCGCGGCCGAGGGCATCGCCGCCGTCCTGTCCGGCCAGGCGCCCCTCTTCGCGCAAGACTATGCCTGCCATTCGCCGACCGAGCTGCGCTGGTTCAGCATGCTGGTCACCCCGCTTGAGGGCGGCTGGGATGGCGCCGTCATCACCCATACCGATATCACGGCGCGCCGCCTGGCGGAGGCGGACCTGCGCATCGCCGCCATCGCCTTTGAGTCCTCCGAGGGCATGTTCATCACCGACGCCAGCGGCACGATCTTGCAGGTCAACCAGGCTTTCACCACCATCACCGGTTACAGCGCCGGGGAAGCGATCGGCCAGCGTCCCAGTTTGCTCAGTTCCGGACGCCATGACGCGCAGTTCTACGAAGCCATGTGGAGCACCATCGATGCGCACGGCAACTGGGATGGGGAAATTTGGAACCGGCGCAAGAATGGCGAGGTCTATCCCCAGCGGCTGAGCATTGCGGCCGTAAAAGGCCATCACGGCGAAATCACCCATTACGTCGCCTCGCTCACCGACATTACGGTCAGCAAGGCGGCGAGCGATGAAATCAAGTATCTCGCCTTTTACGATCCGCTCACCCGCTTGCCGAACCGGCGTCTGTTGCTCGAACGCCTGCGGCAGGTACTGGCCGCAGGCGTTGGCAGTGGCCGCTACAGCGTCTTGATGTTTATCGACCTGGACAACTTCAAGACCCTGAACGACACGCTCGGCCACAACATGGGCGACTTGCTGCTGCAACAGGTCGCGCACCGGCTCGAAGGCTGCCTGCGCCAGGGCGACACGGTGGCGCGTCTGGGCGGCGATGAATTCGTGGTGCTGGTGGACGGCTTGAGCCGGCAAGCGGTGGACGCGGCCAGGCAGACCGAAACGCTGACCACCAAGATCCTCGACACGCTCAACGCGCCGTACATGCTGGGCGCGCGCCTTTGCCGCAGTACGCCGAGCATCGGCGCGACCCTGTTCCACGATGGCTTGCCGGTTCAGCCGGAAGAATTGCTGATGCAGGCGGACATCGCCATGTACCAGGCCAAGCAGGCCGGACGCAATGGCATGCGCTTTTTTGACCAGGGCATGCAGGACACCATTACCGCGCGCGCCCGCTTGGAAGAGCGCATGCGCCTGGCGATTGAACAGCAACGGTTCGAACTCCACTACCAGGTCCAGGTCGACCAGGATGGCCGCGCGCGTGGCGCCGAAGCATTGCTGCGCTGGCGCCAGGACGACGGCAGTTGCGTCTCGCCAGCCGAATTCATTCCGCTGGCCGAAGAAACGGGCCTGATTTTGCCGCTGGGGCATTGGGTGCTGGAGGAGGCTTGCCGCCAATTGCGTGCATGGCAGCACGACGTGCTCACGCGCGATCTGGTGTTGGCCATTAATGTAAGCGCGCGCCAGTTCCATCAGGCCGACTTCGGCACCCAAGTATGCAACAGCCTCGCCGAGCACGGCGTCGCGCCGGATCGGCTGAAGCTGGAACTGACCGAGAGTTTGCTGCTCGATAACATCGAACAAACCATCGCCAGCATGCAAGCACTCAAGCAACTGGGGGTGCGTTTTTCGCTGGACGACTTCGGGACCGGTTATTCGTCCCTGCAATACCTGAAACGCTTGCCGCTGGACCAATTGAAGATCGATCAGTCTTTTGTGCGCGAGCTGGTCCATGGCGCGAGCGATGAGGCCATTGTGCTGACCATTATTTCAATTGCGCACAGCCTGGGGCTCGACGTCATCGCCGAGGGCGTCGAGACCGACTCCCAGCGCGTTCTGCTGGTACAGCTCGGGTGCCTGCATTTTCAAGGCTACCTGTTCGGCCGTCCGGTCCCGGCCGCCGAGTTCGTGGCCCTGCTGACCGACGCCGCGGCCCAGGGTGCCGCCTTGCCGCTATCGTTTGTGCAACAGTGCTGACATCCCGGCCGGTTATCGCCGGCGCCGGCCAGACCTGGCAAGCAGCGGCGCCGCCAGGAGGGCCAAGGTCAGGCTGGCGCCAATGGTCACAAAGATGTTCGCGTCCACGTCGTCGGAAGGCCTGTGCCGTTCCAGGTCTTGCCTGAAGACGGCCTTGCCCGGGTTGGCCCGTACATAGGCAACTTCACAGGTGCCTTGCGCAAGTCGTTCGCCCCCTCCTTGTCCTGCCGCCGTGGCCGCCTGCCCAGCCGACCCTGTTATTGCTACTGCTGCACATCGGCCAACACCACCACCGAGAAAAATGACAGCGATGCACCGTTGTACAGTTTCAAGAGCAGCGTGTTGCGTCCTTTTCTGAAATGCACCCTGCGCGTGCCTTCCGTCAGATTCCACGCGTCGATCTCCTTGCCCAGTCCGACATAGCCGGGACTGCTGTACCAAGGCTTATAACCATCGCCGCTCAGCCAGACCAGGCGCTCGTTGAACCACAGCTTGGTATCATCGTCGCTGCCAAGGGCAAGCACCAGGTCGCGCTCCTCGTCCATCACGAGCTCGGTGTACGCGTAGTAGACCGCGTCCTGGGCGCGCACGGGCGCTACCGACGGGTATTCCGGGTTGGTCAGGTACTCCCAGCGCAGCGTGCTCGCGCCAATGCCGGCATACTCGGCGTCCAGGTCGACCACGATCTCGGGCGGGTAGACGACATCGATCGAATCGTCGGGACCTTGCCCCGGGAAGGGACCGATGATATGCCAGCGGTTCAGGAAGATCCGGTCCGCGTAGGGCGCACCTTTCCCGATCGCGTGCGCGCTGATCTTGCGCAGGCCTTCAGCCTTGACGCCAGGCGCCGAGAGCGCGGCCCCATAGCCGCGCTCGACCTTGTTCTTCGGCGTCGAGAGATCCCAGGAACCGCCGCGCGGCACTTTGGCCTGCGCCATGCCGGTCTGCGCAATATAGCCGCTGATCTCGATATGGGCCGCGTTCGGCACGTCCTCGCCCTGCAGGCCGTTCTTGCCGGCGCCGCCCTTGCCCACCTTGCCCGTGCCGCCATCACCGAGTCCGGCCAGCGCGCCGGGCACGCCGGCGCCGCCCTGGCCGGGGGCGCCGTTCTCTGGCCGAACCCGGGTGCCGTCCCGCTCCCTGGACAACTGCTGCTCGCGCCGCACCAGCGCGTCGCGCGCCAGCTGCTGATGGCGCCGCAGTTCGGCCAGCGCCTGCTGGGCGCTGGCCGGTTTGGCGGGTGAAGCGAGCGGCGCCGGCACGGCGGGCGGCGCCAGCTTGGCCCTGGCCTGCTGTTCCGGGATATTGAGCAGGCGCGCGAGCTCCTTGACCTTGTCGCCGCGCTCCATCTGCTCGATTTCTTCGCTCATGCGGCGCCCCTGCTCGAGCAGTTGCGGCACCGTCGAGGGCGCGACCGCCTTTGCCGCCGACCCGGCGCCGGCGCCGGTGCCGTCCGAGGGCGCAGGGGCCGGCTGGCGGCTTTTCTCGAGCAGGGACTTGATCCTGTCGATCTCGTCGACGCGCCGCTTGATGTCGCTGCGTTCGGCATTTTTGACGTGCCGCTCGATCGTAGCGGCCTGGATGCTGTACGGACCCACATAAAACACCGCCGCCAGCAGGCCGGCATGGGCCAGCAGCGAAGCGATGAGGTAAGGCCGGCGCGCCTTGCTGGTCAATGAGGAGAAGCGCATCCCTCAGTCCCGCGTGTGCATGGCGACGTTGACCAGCCCGTTGAGCTGGCACAGGTCCAGCATGCGCACAATATTTGCGACTTGAATTGTCGCGCGGACGGTCGGTCCCCTGTTTTCCCGCATCGGATAAAATGGCGGCCCGCAGACGACGCCTGCTGCCAAACGAACCGCTCCCGCCGATTGACCAAACCCATGAAAATCCTGGAATACGCCGAATTCATCCCGCCCGGTGACAAGGCCAAGTATCAGCAAATCCGGCAGGCAATCGAGCGCGACGATTTCCAGGCAATTGACGTCAAGAAGCTCACCAATCTGACGCATGGCAAGTTCTATCGCGCCAAGCTCGACTATACGGACCGCCTGCTGTTTTCTATCGTCCAGTTTCAGGGGCAAGCCTATGCCCTGATGCTGGAAGTCATACACCAGCACGCCTATCACAAATCGCGCTTCCTGCGCGGCGCCAGTGTCGACGAGGCGCAGATCGTTCCCGCCACTGTGGCCGAGGCACAAGCCGACGCCGCGCCGGTGCGCTTCCTGCACCCCGAGCGGCTGCGCGTGCACTGGCTGGACAAGGCCATTTCCTTCGACGACGCCCAGCACGCGGTGTATCTGCACGCTGCACCGATGATCATCGTGGGCAGCGCCGGTAGCGGCAAGACCGCGCTGACGCTCGAGAAACTCAAGCAAATGCCGGGCGAAGTGCTGTATGTCACCCATTCGGCCTACCTGGCGCAGTCGGCGCGCGACCTGTATTACGCCGATGGATTTGAACGCGCAGGCCAGGAAGCGACCTTCCTGTCGTTTCGCGAGTTTGTCGAGTCGATCAAGGTTCCCGCAGGCCGCGAAGCGAGCTGGCGCGACTTCTCGGCATGGTTTGGCCGCATGCGCCAGCAATTCAAGCAGGTCGATGCGCACCAGGCCTATGAGGAAATCCGTGGCGTGCTCGCCGCCGACGCCAGCGGCGCTTTGACGCGCGATCAATATCTGGGACTGGGCGCGCGCCAGTCCATTTTTGCGGCGGACCAACGCGCGTCCTTGTACGAGCTGTTCGACAAGTATTGCCTCTGGCTGCGCGAAGCGGGTCTGTACGACCTGAACCTGATCGCTTACCAATGGATGCAGCACGCGGCGGCGCGCTACGATTTCATCGTCGTCGACGAGGTGCAGGACCTGACCGTGGTCCAACTGGCGCTCGCGCTGCGCACGCTGAAGAACCCGGCCCAGTTCCTCTTGTGCGGCGATTCGAACCAGATTGTCCATCCGAATTTTTTCTCATGGAGCAAGATCAAGTCCTTGTTCTGGCGCGACCCGGCGCTGGCGGAACGCCAGCAACTGCACATCCTGCGCAACAATTTCAGGAACAGCGCGCAAGTGACGGAGGTGGCCAACACCCTCCTCAAGATCAAGCACAAGCGCTTCGGCTCCATCGATCGAGAAAGCAACTTTCTGGTCACGCCGATGAACCAGGATGCGGGCACGGTCACCTTGCTGGCCGACGATGCCAATGCGCGGCGGCAATGAACGCACAGACGCGCCGTTCGACCCAATTCGCGGTGCTGGTCCTGCGCGACGAAGACAAAGCCGAGGCGCGCAAGCACTTTGACACCCCGCTCCTGTTTTCGATTCACGAAGCGAAGGGGCTGGAATACGACAATATTGTGCTGTACCGCTTTGTTTCGGATCAGCGCGCCCAGTTCAGTGAGATTGCCGACGGCGTCGCGCCGGCCGACCTCGCCGCCGACGATCTGCATTACAGCCGCGCAAAGGACAAAGCGGACAAATCACTGGAGATCTACAAGTTCTATGTGAATGCGCTGTACGTGGCATTGACGCGGGCGGTCCACAATGTCTACCTGATCGAATCGGACACCGGTCACGCGCTGCTTGGCCTGCTGAAGCTGGCGCCGGGCGGGATGGCGACGAGCAGCGACACGCACGCTTCAAGCGTGCAGGACTGGCAAAAGGAGGCGCGCAAGCTAGCCTTGCAGGGCAAGCAGGAACAGGCCGACGCGATCGAACGCCTGATCCTGAAAACCTGCGCACCACCCTGGAACGTGTTCGACGAAGCGCGGCTGCGCGACACGCTTTCCAAGGTATTTCTTGAGCAAGCTCCCGGCAACAAATCGAAAAGCCAGTTGTACGACTATGCGACCTGCTATGACGAGCCGGTGCTGGCCGATATGCTGGCCGCGGAAGTCGGCTTTGAGCAAGCCGGCAACTTCCAGCGGCTCGCCGCAACGCAAGGAAGGCGCGCCTATCTGCCCTATTTCGCGCGCAATTTCAAAGATATTTTGGGGCAGTGCGACAAGTTTGGCGTCGAACACCGCACCGTGATGAACCAGACCCCGCTGATGGCGGCGGCCGCCGCCGGCAATGTGCCCCTGCTGGAAGCCTTGTTGGCACGGGGCGCCGACAGCGCCGCCGTTGACCACCTGGGCCGCAACGCCTTGCACTGGGCGATTGCCACCGCCCTGCGTGATCGCGCCTATGCCGCCACGTCGTTCAGCGCGGTGTTCCGCCTGGTGGCGCCAGCCTGTATTGATGTGATGGCCGGCGAGCGCCTGATCCGGATTGATCGCCACCAGTCCGAATACCTGTTCTTCCAGGTCATGTGGGTGTTGTTCAGGCAGTGTTTCGGCACGGCCGAAATGACCGATCGTGGCGGTATGGATGGCGCCATGTTGCAAGACGCCTTCGAGCGCCTGCCGGTCGAGGTGGTAGCGGCTGAACGCACGAAGCGCACCTATATTTCGGGCGTCCTGGCGCGCAACGAGGTCGACCGCGTCTATGCCTACAACCGGCGCCTGTTCAAGCGCTTGAGAACGGGCGTCTACCAGTTCAGCCCCGCATTGTCGGTACGCCGACGCGGTCCGGGTGGCGACACCTGGGTGCCGGTCTTCGCCGCGCTCAACCTGGCCTTGGTGAAGGAGACCTGCGAGCCTCGCTATGCCGCTCACATCGACCAGCTTCTTGTGGCAGGGCAGCTGCCAGCGGCGCCGGAGCCCATGAGCGTGACTTACTTGCGGGCGAAACGCCTCGCCCAGTTGAACCTGGCACGTCCCCAGGCAGCGGCAGCGCGCAAGGCGCCGAAGAAATAGGCAATGCGTGCGCAAGGCGCAGCGTCACCGCGGTGCATTTCCGTCTATTTTTATTCTGGTGCAGGGCACTCGCGGCGCTGGCGCACCAATTTTTCCATGCCCCCGCCCGCTGCAGCGCCGGGCGCGCGTGACTGCTGCAGGTAGCTTAGCGCTGCGCGCGCGGCTCCAGCACGTTCAGCAAACGGGACAGGGTGGCGTCGATGGCCGCCAGGTCAGCCGCACAGGTCGAGGCCAGAATCCGATGTTGATTGGCCACGTGCGCCGTTACCGCGCCCTCGATCAGCTCCTGCCCGTTCGCTGTCAGCTGCACCAGAATGCTGCGCCCATCGTCGTCATTTGGCACGCGCCGCACCAGGCCGCGCGCTTCCAGCCCTTTCAGGCGGTGCGTCATCGTGCCCGAAGTAATCATCAGGCTGGAGAACAGCGCCGTGGGGGCCATTCTGTAGGGCGAGCCGGAACGCTTCAGCGTTGCCAGGACGTCAATCACGAAGCTCATCGAGGCGCGCACTTCGGTCAACCACTATGACACCAGTCGTCCGGTAACGGACCAGGAAGCATCCGAGCTGATCCGTTTGGCCACCTTGGCGCCTACCGCCTAAAACTTTCAGAACTGGAAGTTCAACGCGGTGCGCACGACTGCGGCCAAGGCGCTTGCAGGCGCTATCGGTTGGCCAGCAACAGGTTGCCGATGCGCCGGTCACGTTCATCATTTGCGGCACGCTCTCTGCGCACGAAGGCTTGGCCGACGCGCTGCAGCCGTCGGTCGACGCCGGCGTCATGGTCCAGACGGTGTTCGATGCCTGGCTATCCCAGGCCAGGCGTGCGCATGCAGACAACCCCCAGCTGCAACGCGACGAAGCTATCCGCTCCGCTTCGCTCGCTGCGATGACGCTCATGCTTGCCGCGCAAGGAATGGGCATGTCTACCGGCTCCATGGGCGGTTTCGATGCCTTGGGCGTGTCGCGCGAGTGTGGTCTGGCCCCGTGCGAGATACCGGTGATGCTGGTGACAGTGGGCTATGTTAGCGATGGCAACTGGCCACAGAAACCGCGCAAGCCCTTGCACAAGGTGCTTCAGTTCGCGTAGCCCCCCGACGACGGCTGTCTGACATGGAACATGCAATTGGACTAGCCGGGCTGGAACCTCACGGGCCCCATCCCGTCACCGGGGCACTGCCCGCACTGGTGACAGCCGATGCGCAGGGAAAGGTACAGCTCATCATCGTTGGCCGGACGCACGGAAATGACCGTTCATGCAGTGCATTGATGGCATGCGACATTTGCATGGCCGCACTGTTTGGCGGCTTGGACATCGTCAAGGCGTTGCTGAGCTCGACGCCTCATGGCCAGGGAACCGCACGGGACTGGCGTCTGACCGACCAAATTGATAAGCGTATTGCCCACGGACATGAACATCGCGTCCAGCAGGGCCGCGGCGGTCCGCAGAAGTAAGTTCCTAATCGGGTAGTTGCGGATGAGCTGCTTCGGGAACATAGACGGGTTTCGCCCCTTCGTTGTACTCGCCTCCC
The DNA here is from genome assembly GCF_049897805.1 of Massilia sp. TWP1-3-3. NCBI lineage: Bacteria > Pseudomonadati > Pseudomonadota > Betaproteobacteria > Burkholderiales > Oxalobacteraceae > Massilia > Massilia sp. TWP1-3-3. The sequence continues at coordinate 6,218 of NZ_JAFCWX010000052.1, read as the reverse complement.
ATGTCGACAGACCACTTGCCGGGACACGGTCATTTGATCTAAATCAATCCCGAAATTATATTTCTGCATAGACTCAATTGCGGTGCTTGCCTGCCTGCATTTAATCGGTAGCCGCGACTGCTAACCGTGAAGGTGCCACGCGCTTTCCAAACGCTCGCTTTGACGAACTTGCACACCATCCGCCATGAAAAATGAAGGCGTTCGCTGGCTGTCGGCTTACCCCAAGAGCGCTTTTGCGCTCGTCGTTCTGCTACTTGTTACATTGGTAGCTTTAAGCCAAACCACGTCGCAAATGGCTGCCCCTGTACCTGCTCCCGGGTCCGATGTGAAGCCTGCGCATTTGTTGAATGCAAAAGCCCGCATAATTTCAGCCCCGCCAGCTCTGTTCTATCGCAATTCAGTCATTCCTGGCGGCGTGCGTCACTCTTTGGAGCTGACCTCGGCACTTGCGCACGACCGCTTCGCAAAAGTCCATTATGCTAATTTCGACGCAGCCCATGCTTATATCGTGCATGTGAAAGATCCTCGCTTAGTGCATGTGTCATACCGGATCGGCGACGAGATTTACTGGACCAAAAAAGAGCTGCGGTTGAAGACGGGCGAGACACTGCTGACCGACGGTAAATCGTTTGTCCGCACGCGCTGCGGAAACCGCATCGCCGATACGCCCCAATCGAAGGTATCTGACAGGGAGCCGGCACCGGAAGAATTCGACGTCGTGATCGCCCCACCCCGTGTCGCGCCCGTCAACCGCACACCTACGCCAACAAATATTGCCGGCTCACATACGGCGCCATTCAATGGTCCAACGACTAATGCGGAAAACTTCGTTCCGACAACCGGTACCGAGGGGTTGATCCCCCGGCCGCCGGAACGACCGATACACCAGAACGAGCACCCTGTGCCGCCAATTGTCTGGGACCACACTCCGCCCTTGTCCCCCTTTCCACTGCCACCAAGTATTGAACTGCCCGACGATGCCCCAACCCAGGTACCTGAGCCGGCTTCGTTCGCGCTGGTAATGCTCGCGCTTTTCAGCCTGCTTCTGATCCGACGGCGCAATCAACAAAAGTAGGGGAAATACTCCCTGTCAACCGAGCATCAAGCGGCGCCCACGCATCGGAAAGACCCGCCGAGCGCCCCGTGTTCGACGCTCGCGTTCGCTTCCAGATCACGTCCCGCCACGTGGAGCCGTGTTGGCGCGGTTTAACAGCATCGTATCCGCCGATGGGCTGACCTTGTCCGAATTGCTCGCCAAGCACCGGGACATCGCCAGGTTTAGCGCGCAGCGTCTGGTCGCCCATCTGATCGGTGATCGACACAATCGCCACGGCCGACATCCGCTTCCTGCAGCGCGAACGCAGCCTGGAGCAAGGCATCTATGACGGCAGTGTCACCGCCCAGATCGTTACCAGCGATGTGCGCGTGGGCGACACGCTCGAGATCGAATACACGATCGTGGGCCAGCATCGCGTAGTCGCCGGCCATGTGATGGAGGCGGCCCAGGTCGATTATTCAGAACCGGTACAACTGCGCCGGGTCACGATCGACGCGCCCCTGGATAAAAACATCGCCTACCGCTTGCTAAGCGACGGCCCGGGACCGGTGCCGGCCTGGACCGAGCAGCAACGCAATGGCCGCTCCCGCCCGTGCTACCAGATGAAGCACCGTTGCCAGCCTGGTGCGCGTGAAGGACGAACAGTGGCAGCCCGCCATCGAAGCGTTTTTGAGCGGCAACCGGTCCGCGCTGGTCGTGGACCCCGGCCGCGAGCGCGATGCGGTGCGTATCATGCGCACCTCCGGCAGACACCTGTACAACGTGACGGTAGTGCAGCCCGAACATCTGCGCGACATGATCGGGCGCAAGCCCGAGGCGCACTCGGTGGCGTCGCTGATCGACGGCGAGCACCCGGTAGCGTTGGCGTTTTTGCGGCGCTGCCTGGGTCGCCTGCGCCAGGTCGATACCGAACAAGAGCTGGAGAAATACGATCGCTCGCTCTCACGCGACGCGATGCTGAGCCTGAACGGCGGGACCAAGCGCATCGCGCTGGCCGACAAGGGCGACTGGGCAATGGGCGCCAGGCCCGCCTGCGGCGACATTGTGTTCCTGCGCGAAGAGATGGTCCTGCTGATGCGCGCCGAGGAGTCTGCCAAGCAGCAGCTGCGGCGGTCCAGGCTTGCCGATGAGGCCGTGCGGCGCGTCAAGAGTGAGGCGACCGGCGACCTGTTCGACGCCGCCCTGACCGCGCTGGCCGCCGCCAGCGCCGAACTGGACGCCATCGGCGACGTGGCCGAGGCCGACCTGCCGCAGCATTTGAAGGGCCTCGCCGAGAAAATGCGCAAGGTGAAGCAGCAGGCGGCGGAAGCGGAGAAACTGCACGCGCAACTGTCCACCACCGTAGGCTCGGTCGCGGCCGAACTGGCGGCGACCGTTACCAGCCTCGCGCGCGCGCGCGGGCAGATGGCCGCCAGCGAGCAGCGGCTGGCCGCGGCGCGCGCCCATCGGGACTTTTCCGAGGAGCTCGGGGTCGCGCTCTATACCTAGGCGACGCAGTCGGCGGGCAGTGCTACCCTGGCGGACGCCGGCGAGCTCCTGGCGCGAAAGGGCGAGGCAGCCAACCGCGGCATCGGGAAAGCCGAAGCGCCGCTCAGGGCAGACTTCCTTGAATTCATCAATGCGCGCACCATCAATCTGATCGAGGAGCGCAGCGACTGGCGCAAGGCATGGCAGTGGGCGCGCCAGCACCGCGAGATGGAAGCGCTCTACTCGACGGGACGGCCTTACCCCTGGAAAGCACGAGCGACCGCACGCAGGAGCAATTGCTCGTGCTGTTGAACGCGTGCGAAAGCGGAAACTCGAAGGAACCCAACCCGCTGGAAGACTACCGGCTGCTGTTCAATTTCGACCTGGACATCTACGTCGACGGCAGCAGGGTCGATTCGTTGAGCAAGCGGCTGGGAGTCGGTTCAAACGGCGAGCACCTGGTGCCGTTCTACGTGATCGCAGGAGCCTCACTGGCGAACGCGTACGGCATGAAGGCGGGCTGCGAACATGACGGCGCGGCGATCATGCTGATCGACGAGGCATTTCACGGGTTCGACGCACAGAACACCTATGTGACGGGACTGTTCCTGCGCTCGCTCGGGCTGCAGCTGGTCATGGCGGCGCCGGATGCCGACGTCGGCAAGATCGGCCCGGTGCTGGACTTGTTCTACGACCTGAACCGTTTTGGTTCCGATGTGTTCGCTCACGAAAAGCATGTCAAGCCGGCTTCCAAGCGGCTCTTCACGCGCGACATCCCGGGCCAGAACCCGCAACTGGAGGCCGAACGGGGCGGCGATCGCGGCGATGCAGCCGTCCGGTGTTGGAAAGCCACGCCCCGCGCCCTTTGCTGTGACGGCAAGCTTGGCACAACACCCGATGTACTTCATCCGGAAGATTGCGTACTGTCAGCGTTGCCATCGCGTCACCTCGCCGCAATGCATTCAATGCCTTCATAGTACTCTTCTGCATCAAGTCCACAACTATCGACCCGCAAAGCAATTCGTACATCTAGCCACCCGACGGTTCGAGTCCCATCGCGATATCATCGCGTTCGCAATTTAGAATTGCGGTCGAGCAGCCGTTCAAACTGCTGCATCGTCACCGTTTGGCATGATGATGCATGCGTGCCACCTTGAGCGCTTGCACGTCAACGTGTTATCCAGCGAGGTCGCGCACCACGCTCAGGCGATTTAACTTCCCAGCTGAAGCATTGGCATCCGTGCTGTCACTCCCCGCCGCTACGGCCGAGCATTGGAGCGGTCAGCGCTGGAAGCGGCCTGGCGCTTCAGGTCGAAGTCTGCCACCGTGGCGCCGACGTCCTGGCCTGCAGCCCCCGCGCCGCCGGTGTCGCGCGCCATTCGGCTTAGCCGTGGCCTGCGCGATCAGCTCAAGCGAGCGTAGTCGCTTGGCGGAATCGAAAACGTTTGACACGATCATTAACTGGTTCGGAGTCCCTATCGGGAACTTGTTAAATTAGCATTTTATATGTTACCATTTTTCAGAATTGTACCGGCACTCCCAACTTCCCGTAGCAAGTAAGCGCGGCAGGCTAAATTTCCGCGAATCACTTACTACCGAAAGTTCTAATGAAGAAAATCCTGTCAGTAACACTCATCGCCACCGCGACTGCGGCCTCTGCTGCATACGCCGATCAGTCCGCCTATATCGGCCTTTCCGTCGCCCCAGGCAACGGAAGCTTATCACTAAGCAACGGCTCTGCGTCGATCGACAGCAACAACAGCCCGGTACCGCTGAACGGCTACGTTGGGTATGTCTTCCCCCCCCAAACTTTACGGTCGAAGGGGGTATCACGTTCTTTGGCGAGTACACATGAATGCGCCTCCCACGGCGGCGCTCGGCATCTTTGACGGGGCACACAAATGCAGCATGAATCTGAGCGAAGAATGGCTGTTGACGGGGAAAGTAGGTGTAGCACGGCATGGTCTGAATGTGGACCGCCCTGACGCATCGGGAACTGCCGCCACGTTCGCATCCCATACCACCAAGCCGCTATTTGGCGTGGGGACCGAATTTCGCTTCACCGATCGCTTTTCAGAAACGCTCGAACTGACTGACTACGGCGCCAGCAACAAGCCTAAAATGAAGATCCACGCGCGTAACCTCGAAGCTGGTATTCAATCCCGCTTCTAAACCACCAGACGGCCATCACTATTGATGGCGCGATTGCTTCCCTGCCAAGGATGTTCCCACCAATGCCAAACCTCATGCAATTACTTCATGTCACGCGTCCCCGGGCGCCGCTTCAGTTGCTGTTCTTTAGCCTGGTGCTTGGCGCAGTGCAAACGGCGCACGCCGCGCCAAAGTATTTCGCCCAGGCTGACCCGGATGCCACGCGGCGCGTAGCGGTGTACCTGGCAAACCAGGATTGTCCCGGCGCCATGAAGGCGCTCAGTGAAGATGTCAAGGCGCGCCATCGCGACGTTTTACTGCTGGCTGGCACCATGTATGAAACGGGCCTGTGCGTGAAGAAAAACTGGGAAAAGGCAGCCAGCTTTTATCAGCTTGCAGACGCGGCCGGCAACCTCTCGGCGACGGCGCGCCTGGCCGCCGGGTACGCCGTGGCCGGCAGGGAAAATGCAGTCGCCTTGTGGTGGGCTGCGCACCGTCCCGGCTCTTTGCCTGCGATGTGCATACCGACCGCTGATCCTGAAAAGGAAGGCCCTGCTTTCGATGACGCGCTCGAACGCATGCCTGCAGCGCAGTACGCGGCGTGCGTGTACATGGTGGGCGTGTATTCGGCAATTATGGCCGAGACCGAGTTTCCCGCCGAAGCATTGAAGTACGATGTATTCGGGGAAATCAATATGGAATTCAATCCGAGCGAGGGTGAAGTGACATTCACCCAGGAGGCGCCGGAGCGATCCCTGGGCCACGGCGTGCGCGATGGCTGGAACAACCAGTTCGAGGACCGACGCGCGATCGAGAGCAGCTTGTTGAAGTACATGCGGGAAACTGGGCGGCGCACCTTGGCGCGTTATCACAAGCCGCAAGGAATTTCGCCCAACATACGAATCAAGCAGAAGTTTTCGTTCTCGTACAAATAGCATCGCTGCGGCGGTGCATTGGGGCCGAATCGCGGCAACGTGCTTCGTCCAAAATTCAGTCGTGTTTTCCATGCTTGCTCCGGTATAAAATCGAAGCAGCAAGGGTGCGGAAATGCGGCCTCGCCAGCAAGTCTGGGGTCTATGGAGCGTTTACCTTGGACCATCATCCCCCAGCTCGAGTATTTCCAAGATGCATATCGGTGATCGTTTTAAGCTTGATCATGAGACTGTCCAGCAGTAAGAGCCCGGCTCTGCTTGATTATGTCATCACGACTAAGCTTGCCCTGTCCGGCGACTGAACGGAATCACTCACTACACCACCACGTCAGAGTCCTTGCCTGCATCGTCTCTGCTAACGGTAGCGACAAGGGTCATGCGCTAGGTCGAGATTGTTCCGGCCGTCTGGCAAAGAATCATGACTAAACCAGATCGCCGTTGGTTCGCCACCTTGACGGAAAAGCAGATTCGGCGCAGTACGCATCGATCAACACGGTAATTTGCAAGCTAGTTGTCGCCTAAAAGCGGTTTCTACGCTGCTTTTTTGAGTTCTGGATTTTTCTCCTTTTTGGTGAGGGTCTCCGTGGCACTTTTTTCCGGATTGAGGTGCA
>NZ_JAFCWX010000051.1:0-19935 GCF_049897805.1 Massilia sp. TWP1-3-3 | reverse complement strand
ACATAATATGGCACCGAAACCGTATATATGGACCGCGAAAGCGACCGACATTCTTGCCAAAGTCACGCGCGCTCGTGCCAAACTTAATAAGCTTCAATCTGTTTGACGCACTACACTAGCAACAGGCGTTAACGCCGGTGGCAGTGCCGGCGCTGGCAGTACCAGTGTTGCTACTACCGGTGCTGCCCGTGCCCTTACTTGTTCACCACCAGCGACAGCCGCTTTCCGCCCGCTGGCGGTATCGTGCCTTCGGCGCGAATCCGGTTGCGCCCACTCGTCTTGGCAAGGTACAGGGCGCGGTCCGCGGCGTCGACCAGTTCGGCGGCTGTCATGCCCTCCACCGGCACCAGCGCATGGACGCCGCAGCTGACCGTGACGCAGTGCGAGGAACCGGCCACATGCGTCATCTGATGCGTGGCCACGCGTTTGCGAATGGCTTCGGCCACGGCAATCGCGCCGCGCAGCCCTGTGTTGGGCAGCAGGATCGCAAACTCTTCGCCGCCCAGGCGCGCCGCCATGTCGTCGCTTCGGCGGCGACCGCCGCTGACGCAGCCGGCCACGGCTTTGAGGCATTCATCGCCGGCCGGGTGTCCGTAGCGGTCGTTGTACTTCTTAAAATGGTCGACGTCCAGCATGACCAGCGCCAGCGGCGCGCCTTCATCGAGCGCGCGATTGAATTCCCAGTTGAGCCGCACGTCAAACTGGCGCCGGTTGGCAATGCCCGTGAGCGCATCCTTGAAGGCTTGGCGCCGCAGTGAGCGGCTCTTTTTGACCAGCAGCTTTTGCAGGCTGCGCCTGTCTTTTTCCAGGCGGTCGCGCAGCGCGATCTGACCGTACAAGCGGATGCCAAGCCACAGTTGAATGAGCAGCAGCAGCGACACGCCGGCCGTGGACAGGTAGGCGCTGTCCCACCAGCTGGCCAGTACGTCGTCGGTCGGGCGGCTGAGCGCCACCATCAACGGGTAGCCGGCCACGCGCCGATAGCTGTACATAATGTCGCCGCCCTGCGCCGCGGCCCCCACGCTCAGGATGGCGTCGCCCGGTTCGCCTTTTTGCTGGCGCCACAGCACGAACGCGGGATTGGCGCGCATGTCCTTGCCTACGTCCAGGTCGTTCTGGGGGCGCGAGAGTACCATTGGACCCGATTCAAGCGCCACCAGCATGTTGCCCCGGGCGCCGATGTCAACTTGGCCGGGAAAGTCGCGCAGCGAGGCGATCCGGATCGTCGCCATCGCCATGCCGCCAAAGCTACCGTCACGCAATGTCAGGCGGCGTGACAGCGGCAATATCCAAGCGCCATTGCCGGGCGCGCGCGCCGGCGCCCCGATGAACAGCGCGTCGTCAGCCATTGCGCCGTGGTGCGCGAGGTGCTCGCGCACGATTTCTGTGGCGTCTGGGTTGGCCGACCCTGGATTGGCCAACCCTGGAACGAGGGCGCCCTTGGCGTCGTACAGCGCGAGCGCCTGCAGCAGGGGCGCGCGCCGGGTGCGTTCGGCCAGATAGCGCGTGAGTGACTCCGTATCGCTCAGCTCGGCCTGCAGGTGCATGCGCTCCACCAGGTCGCTCAGGATGCCGTCTGCCAAGTCGAGGCCGTGGCCGACATGGTCGCCCAGCGCTTGGGTGATGTTGGCCGCGGAAAGCGTAGCAGCCTGGAGCTGGACCTTGCGCGCCTTGTACACGCTCCAGCCCTGCATGCCGCCGAGCGAGAGGCAGACGAGCGAAAAGAACACGATCGCCACCAGCGTGACCGGACGTTTTTGGTGATCAAGCTGCGAGAGCGAGGCAAGGATCTGGGCTGGCTTCATGTATGTTGCGGGCAAGGGGGGGGCGGCAGAAGCGCAGGGAGCGCAAGGACTGATCAAGCAAGCCGGGGCGCAATGTGAGCAGTATTTTAGACGATATTATCTGAATCACAAGTGGAGGCGGTTGTTTCCACACGTTATTTTTTTCCATCCACACCTGCGCGCGCCGGCACACGAGGCAGCGGGAAGAGCGCTTCACGCGCGCGACATCGACGGCAATGCCGGCGCGTTTCCAACAATCGCCCGGGCACTTTGGTGGGGGCAATGCGCAGCCCTTAGTTTGCGTTTATCCTCGCAGCGAAAGACTTGCTTTTGCGGTATAAATCATTAACATAAACAGTTGTCATTTGTTAATATTATTGAATCATGCAGAAGGCGGGCAAGGCTTGCACAATGCGTTCAACTTGTAGGCGGAGCAATGGATCAGCAACACGAAGATGGCTTGACGACGCGACCGGCCACATCCCGCGCCCGGCTCCCCGCCATGGCAATGGCCGCAGCCGGATGCTGCGCCGTGCTGGCCGGCTGTACGGCGCTGCCCTCGCTCGATGGGCGCGTGGCCTCGCGCGCGCTGGCGCACGACGACAACACGCGCATCGGGCGCGCGATCGCCCCGCGCGCGGCCGGGCACAGCGCTCTGAGCGGTGTGAATGTGCTGCTCGACGGGCGCGACGCATTTGCGGCGCGCATCATGATGGCCGATGCGGCCGAGCGCAGCCTCGACGTCCAGTATTACATTTGGCGCAACGACACGACCGGCATGCTGATGCTGCGCGCACTGCGCGCCGCCGCCGAGCGCGGGGTGCGGGTGCGCCTGCTGCTGGACGATAACAATACCGCCGGCCTGGACACGGCGCTCGCCGTGCTCGACGCCCATCCGAACATCGAAGTGCGCCTGTTCAATCCCTACGTGCTGCGCGGCGCGCGCACGCTGGGTCTGCTGGCCGACTTCAAGCGCCTGAACCAGCGCATGCACAACAAGTCGTTCACGGCAGACGGCCAGGCCACCGTCGTGGGCGGGCGCAATGTGGGCGACGAATACTTCGACGCCACCGGCCAGGTGCTGTTCGCCGACCTCGACATCCTGGCCGTCGGTGCGGTGGTGACGGCGGTGGAGAAGGACTTCGACCGCTACTGGAACAGCCGCTCGGCCTATCCCGCGGCCACCTTGCTCACGCCAGTCGCGCCGGAAGCGGCGGCCGCTTTGCACGCGCGCTACGAGCGCGCCGCCGCCGAGCCGGTCGCGCGCGCCTATCTCGACGCGATGCGCGCGTCCACCTTTGCGGCCGAACTGACGCAGCAGACGCTGCCGCTCGAATGGGTGCCTGTGGAACTGGTCAGCGACGACCCCGAAAAGGTGCTGGGCGGCGCGCCCGAAGCGGGCTTGGCCTACCAGCTGCCGGCCAAGTTCGGCGAGCCGGCGCGCCAGGTCGACCTGGTGTCGCCGTACTTTGTGCCGGGTGCGAACTGGGCGGCGCGCTTCGAGCTGCTGGCGCAAAACGGTGTCAAGGTGCGCATTCTGACCAACTCGCTGGAAGCGACCGATGTCAAGGCGGTGCACGCGGGCTATGCGCGCTGGCGCAAGCAGCTGGTCGCCTCGGGCGTCACGCTGCTCGAACTGAAACGCACCTGGCCGCGCAAGGGTGAGCCCAAGCGCGGCGGCGGCCCGGGCGGCAGTTCCGGCTCCAGCCTGCACGCCAAGACCTTTGCCGTGGACCAGTCGCGCATGTTCGTCGGCTCGTTCAATTTCGATCCGCGCTCGGCCGATCTGAACACCGAGATGGGCTTCGTGATCGACAGTGCGGCGATGGCGCAGCGCATGTCGGCAGTGCTGGACAAGCAGATCCTGGCACTCGCCTACGAGGTCAAGCTCACGCCCCAAGGCCAGCTGCGCTGGCTCGAGCGCAGTTCCGCCGGGGTCCAGACCTGGCACGAGACCGAGCCCGGGGCCACCCTGTGGCAGCGCGGCAGCGTGCAGCTGATGTCGCTGCTGCCGATCGACTGGCTGCTGTAGGGCGGCGGCGCGACAGGATACGCAGTAAATGCGTTACGATTGCGCACCGAACCTGAAAGGACAGCGATGCAGCCGAGATCTCCACGACGCAGGGCAGCGCCGGGCGCCGCGTTCCCGTGCGCCCCCATGGCGCGCTGCACTTGCTTTGCCATCTTTTACAGTACCTGCCCGGCCAGAGCGCTGCCGCTGTGAACGGCGTTCTGAGCACCTCACTGCGCTTCCTGGTGCGCGGCGCCCTGTCGTTCTGCCTGATCGTGACGGTGCTGCTGGCGGGCCGCTACATCGTCAGCGAGTGGCGCGCCTTTGATGCGGCCCGGCGCGACCTGGCGCTGCTAGCCGGCGGCGAACAGCACCTGGGCGGCGAGCGCACACAGCTCAAGTTAGCATCGATGGCGCGCGTCAAGCGTCTCGGGCAGGCGTCGGCCGAGGCGCTCGACGCCCATATCGATGCGCTGGGCAAGCAGATTACCGCGCTCTCGGCCAAGCCGGAGGCGCAAGCACTATCGTTCGGCCTGCCCGACAGCGGCCAGCTGATGCAGGGCCTGGTGGCCAAGTCGCGCCGCATGCTGGAAATTGAACTGTTGTCGCAGGAGCGCGACTACCTGGTGGCGCTGCGCGCGGCAGCGCGCGCCGGCGTGGACCGGGACGCAGCCATGCAAGCGCTGGCACGGCTGCACGCGGCCCACGTAGCCGCCTATGATGCGCTCAACGACAACTTGCGCGCACAAAGCCGGATCCGCGTCAACAGCCTGTGGCGCTCCTACCTGCCGGGCACGGTGGAGTTTGGCATGCGCGACCGGCTGGTGCAGGAGGAGGCCGAACTGGTGCGCGCCAATAACGCCGCCGCCAGCGCGGTGGCCTTGCAGCAAAATGCGCTCAGCATCATCGGCGCGCCCAGGGCAAGCTTGCAATTCATTGTCAACGATGCGCGCCTGGACGCGGCGATGGGCCAGTTGCGCGGGGCGATCTCGGTCGGCGAGGCTTACGCCAGTGACAACTGGGCGGGGAGAATGGCCGAGTCGGTGCGCGAAGTGGCGCCCACCGCCGGCGCGATTTTGCTCTCGCTGATGCTGGTGCCGGTTGCCATCAAGGTCGTCTTTTATTACCTGCTGGCGCCGCTGGCCGAGCGCCTGGCGCCGTTTTACGTGGACCGTCACGCCAGCGGCCTGCTGGAGATCCACGCAGCGGGAGGCAGGCGCGCCACGGCCCTGGGCAACAGCTCGGCGCCGTCGGCCGTCGTTACGCTGCGCGAGGGCGACGAAATGCTGATCCAGTCGGCCTGCATCCAGAGCGCCGCGGTGACGGTGGCGTCCAGCACGCGCTGGATGCTGGACTGGACCAACCCGTTTACCTGCCTGGCGGCGGGGCTGTTCGCGCTGACCCGCATCGTCAGCACGCAGCCGGCGGCGATCGTGGTTTCGCCCGCGCGCGACCCGCTGGCGGAAATCGCGCTGCTCACTTTGCCCGAAGGCTCGTCGATGGTGTTCCAGCCGCGCGCGCTGGTGGGCGTCATCCACCGGCTCGACCAGCCGCTGCACATGAAGCGCTACTGGCGCCTCGGGAGCCTGCACGCGTGGCTCACGCTGCAGCTGCGCTACCTGGTTTTCAGCGGGCCGGTGACGCTGATCGTCAAGGGTTGCCGCGGGGTGCGGGTGGACGCGGTGGACCATGGCCGCGTGATCAGCCAGGCGGCCACGCTGGGGTTTAGCACCAGCACCGCGTATTCCACCAGCCGCTGCCAGACCTTCCTGCCGTACCTGCTCGGCCGCGCACCGCTGCTGAACGACCGTTTCGATGGCGAGGTGGGCTTTTGCGTGTACGAAGAAGCGCTGCCGGCCGATGCCAGGAAGGGCGTATTTGGGCGGGGGCTGGAAGGCTTGACCGATTCGGTGCTCAAGGTGTTCGGGGTGTAGGCGCCGCATGCGCAGCTCGGCAAGAGAATCAACAATACGCCGTTTGCCTGCTGCTGAGTTGTCGCGCATGCAACGCACGTCACGTTGCTGATTGACACCAGATTATGCGGCAAGGATACTGCTCGTTCATCCTGCGCGGGCAACCCGCTTTGCGCTACCAGGGCCGCCATGACAAAGTTCAACCCGCTGTTGTTTGCCTTGCTCTTCATAACAGTGCCCGCCATTGCTGCGCCCAACGCCATCAACGAGGTATTGGAGCGACAGCGCCAGCACGGCTTTATTTCGCCGAGCTTGGCTGTCGAGGCACTCACGGCGGTGCGCGGCGACCTTGCCGGCGCGCCAGTTGAGCTGCGCATGCGCTATCACAATCAGCTCGCCTTGCTCTACATTGGGGCCGAAAATGCGGCGCTGGTCAAGGTCGAGCTCGATGAACTGGAGCGGATGGCAACGGATGAAAAGTGCGTGCCCTGCGGCCAGTACAAAACGGTCCGCCAGGCGCAACAGGCTATCCGCGGGCAAGATACGGCCGCCTCGCAAGCACTGGTGGGCAAGCTTGAAGCGATCGCGAGCGCAGATGCCAATCTGATGCAAGCAGTGCACTACGTGCGTGCCGGTCACTACGACACGGTCGGGCTGCATGCGCGCGCCATCGAAGAAGCTTTGGTCGCATCGCAACTGGCCATGAGCACGGCCAACCCGGCCGAGCAGGTTCGTACGCTCAACGTGCTCATGCTTGCCAACATCGGCCGGCGCGACCTGGTGCGCGCGGAAAGTCTGTCGAAAGAAGCCTTCGCGCTGGCCGAACGGATTGGATACGTCTACATGATGGCTTACATCCGTGCCAACGGCGCCTGGATCCATTCGCTCAAGGGCGAGCATGCGAAGCAGTTGCAAGCGCTGAACGATGTGCTGAAAATTACCCGCGAGCATCCCGGACTGGGCGACTCCGAGCTGGTCGCGCTGGTTAATTTGGCGGAGTATCACTACGAGCAGAAATCGTACAAGCAGGCAGTGCAGCTGGCCACGCAAGCGATCGCCCTGGCCGACCAGCAGGGCAAGCCGGTGGCCAAAGGCGTGGTGATGATTTCGCTGGGGCAGTCCCAGATCGAACTTGGCGAGAGCGACAAGGGCGTGCAATCCTTGCAAACCGCGCTGGTCTTGCTGAACAAGGCGGGCGCCAAGAGTTACGTCATGGATGCCACCCGAGGCTTGGCCGACGGCTACGAGCGTGCCGGAAGGCATAAGGACGCGCTGGCGACCTTGCACGCCTACGTCAAACTGAAGGACGAAGCAACGCTGCGCGAGCGCGAAAAAGCCATCGCCGAAGCCCAGGAGAAATTTTCTGGCGAGCGCAAGGACAATGAAATCTTGCGCCTGTCGCTCGAAAGCCGCGGTCGCCAGGCCGAGGTCGACGCGCGCGTCTGGCAACAGCGGCTGTGGGCGACGGCAGCGCTGGCGCTGGCGCTCGGTGGCGCATTGCTGATGTTGATGATCAAGCGTTCCCGGGCGCGCAACCGTGTGTTGGAAGACAGCAATGCAGTGCTCAGCGACCAGTCGGTGCATGATCCGCTCACGGGCGCCTTTAACCGGCGCCACTGTGTGACCTTGATGAGCCAGCATGAGGCGCTGCTGGCCAGCAAGTCGCGCGACCGCAACTATAGCGCCGGGGTGGGGTTAATGCTGCTCGACGTCGATCATTTCAAGCACATCAACGATACGTTCGGGCACGCTGCCGGCGACGCGGTGCTGGTCGAGATCGCGCAGCGACTGCTGGGGCTGGTGCGCCAGCATGACGTGGTGGTGCGTTGGGGTGGCGAAGAATTTGTACTGGTGTTGCCGGGAACATCGGCCGAAGGCATGGCGGTGCTGGCGGAACGCGTTTTGCAGGTCATCGGCAGCGCACCGGTCGTGGCCGAGGGCAAGTCGATCCCCGTAACGGTCTCAGCGGGTGGCGTGTCGTATCCCTTGCTGCCGGGGCAACCGTGGCAAGACGCGCTCAAGGTAGCTGACGTGGCCATGTACATGGCCAAGGAGAGCGGAAGAAACCTCGCGATTTGCCTGATAACCATTGCTTCGGACACGGCGATGACGACGCTGGTCGACGATCTCGCCGGTGCTGTGGCAGCAGGAAAGGTGCTTGCCAAAGTGATCGCTGGCCCCGTGGCGCAGGTGGATCACGGCATGCAAGTGTCGATCTGATGGGGAGTGGCGAAGTGCGCCAGCTGTTGCTCGGCGCTGCCGTATATGTGGTCGGCCGAACATACGGTAATCAATTCTTTGGACATACTGATGCTATTGAACACTGAATGAACTTGCCATGAAAACTTTTTGCACCAAATCCCTCGTTGTCGTCGTTGTCGCCATCGCCACAGTCCGCAGCTATGTCGCTTTGGCCATGCATACACGTGTGTTGCCAAGGAACCTTGCGTGAGGACTGCCATGAAAATGTCCAACAGCACGTCCCACAGCACGTTTAGCAGCACGTCAAGCTCCCGTCTGGACCGCGAAGTCGAGCGCGAGCGCGATGAGCGCCACAAGAATGACGACGCCAGGTCCGGCATTGGTGCCGAGGAAGATTACCGCATGAAGGATGCCCGCGAAAGCACCAGCTCAAGCTACTTTAGCCGCATCAGCCGCTGACCTTATTGGCGTCGTTTCAGCGCGATCATGCGTTGCTGACAGCGACTTTCAGACAATAAGCGTGCGCCGGTCAATCCGCGCACGTGGCCTCAAGGCATTCCTCAACCGGTCCTAGCTGTCCATCTCGATGAACTTGCGGCAAAAGCTCACTTGTTGAGCGGTTCCCACGCAGCGTTTATTTTTCCGTTCGTGCACAGGGACCCTCGGGCAAACATGCTTCATGGTCCTGTTTTGAAACTTTGTCGCATACTTAGTTGCAAAAACAAAATAAGTGGTTTATGCTTGTCCTACGGTTTCTAAAAGGACAAGGCCATGAAGCGCAAATTGCATCTCCTCATTATCGATCCGCAGAACGACTTCTGCGATTTGCCGAAGGAATACTTGCCGTCAAGCGCAGGGGCGGGGGGAAACGTGGCCCCCGCGTTGCCGGTACCCGGCGCCCACGCCGACATGCTTCGGCTTGCCGAGGTCATCAACCGCGGCAGCGCGGGCTTGTCGGGCATCAGCGTCACGCTCGACTCGCACCACCGCATCGACGTCGCGCATCCCACGTTCTGGATGGACTCGGCCAAGGGACCGGTCAATCCGTTCACCCAGATTACCAAGGCTGAAGTGGTGCAAGGCAAATACTCGCCGCGTGACGGCGCCGCCTTGCCGCGGGTAATGGCCTACCTCGACGCGCTCGAGTCCGCTGGCCGCTACAACCTGATGGTCTGGCCCACGCACTGCGAAATGGGTTCGTGGGGGCATAACGTGCACGCCGACGTGCGCGCCGCCTATAACCGCTGGGAGGAAAGTACGCTCGGGATCGTAAACAAGATTTCCAAGGGTACCAACCCGTTCACGGAACACTATTCGGCCATCCAGGCCGAAGTGCCCGACGCCGCCGACGACAGCACCCAGATGAATTACGAGTTTATCGATATGCTCAGCGATGCCGACCAGGTGTATATCACCGGCGAAGCGGGCAGCCACTGCGTCAAGGCCACCACCGAGCATATTGTCGAGAATTGGGACCAAGCCCAACTGGGCAAGCTGGTGCTGGTTACCGACTGCATGAGTTCAGTCACCGGTTTCGACGAACAGTATCAAGGTTTTATTCGCGCCATGCGCGAACGGGGCGTGCAGATCGCCCAGGCCAGCGATGTGGTGGCCGAACTGATCGAAAACGCCAAGCGTTAATCCAACATGACAAACACCACAATGACCCCCATCGTCCGCAGCCTGCTTGAAACCGACTTATATAAATTCACGATGTGGCAAGCCTTGCTGCACGGGCATCCGTCCGCGCAGGCCGAATATGCTTTTGTGTGCCGCAATGAACCTGCCTATCCGCTGTCGGAACTAAAGGCCGATGTCGAGCGCGAACTCGATCATTTGTGCAGTCTGGCCTTTTCGCTCGACGAAATCGGCTACCTGCGTTCGCTGCGCTTCATTAAAAGCGACTTCGCCGACTTCCTGACGGTGTTCCGTTTTCAGCGCCGCTTTGTCAGCGTCGAGACCGAAGGCGAGACCTTGCGCATTCGCGCAGTCGGGCCGCAAGTGCACGTGATGGGATTTGAAATTTACGTGCTCTATATCGTCAACGAGCTGTATTTCCGGCGCTTTGACCAGGCCAGCGCATTGGCCGAAGGCCGCAAGCGCCTCGCTGCCAAGCTTGACCTGCTGCGCGCGTTTTCCGAAGAACCATCGTCGCGCCATCCCTTCGAGTTTTTCGATTTCGGCGTACGGCGCCGGTTTTCGGGCGCCTGGCATGAAGAAGTCGTCGCCACGCTGGCGCGCGAAGTGCCGCAGTATTTCAAGGGCACCTCCAACGTCTACCTGGCCATGAAATACAAACTGGTGCCGATCGGGACCATGGCGCATGAATATTTGCAAAGCTTCCAATCCTTTGGCGTGCGCCTGCGCGACTTTCAAAAAGCGGCGCTGGAAGAATGGGTGCAGGAATACCGCGGCGATCTGGGTACGGCGCTGACGGACGTGGTGGGCATGGATGCCTTTTTGGCCGATTTTGATTTGTATTTCGCCAAGCTCTTTGACGGCCTGCGCCACGATTCGGGCGACCCGGTGATCTGGGGCGAGAAAGCGCTGGCGCACTATGCCAAATTGCGCCTTGACGCGCATACGCGGCGCCTGGTGTTTTCGGACGGCCTGGATTTGCCGACGGCTTTTTCGCTGTACCGCCATTTTGCGGACCGCACCATGACCGGCTTTGGCATCGGCACCAATTTGTCGAATGATGTCGGCGTCAAACCGCTCAATATTGTTATGAAGCTGATGAGCTGTAACGGCCAGCCGGTCGCCAAGCTGTCCGATTCTCCTGGCAAAACGCTGTGCAAGGACGAGACCTTTCTCGCCTACTTGCGCCAGGTATTCCATCACGAGTCGGGCCGGGAAGAGGGCGCGTCATGCTAAAACTTGCGCTGGCCCAGCTCAATCCCACCGTTGGCGACTTTGAAGGCAATACTGCGGCGATTGTCGACGCCATGCAACAGGGGGCCGACGCGCTGGCCGACCTGGTGGTGTTTACCGAATTGTCCCTGTGCGGCTACTATCCGGGGGATTTGCTTGAAGACGACATGTTCCTGCTACAGGCCGAGCGTGCCTTGACGGCGGTGCTGGACGCTACGCGCCGCTTCCCGCAACTGGTCGCCATCGTCGGCACCGTGCGCCGCAATACGGGGCCGGGCAAGCCGCTGTTCAATGCCTTGCTGGCGCTGCGCAACGGCGAGATCGTGGCCGAATATTACAAGCAGTTGCTGCCCACCTATGGCATTTTCGACGAGCGGCGCCATTTCGAGCCGGGGCCGGAAGGCGCTTGCATGCTCGGCGTGGCCGGATACCGGGTGGGATTTTTGATATGCGAAGATGGCTGGAACAACGACGGGCGCGATTACACCGTCAACCCGTTTGCCGCGCTGCGCGCCGGGGCGCCCGATATTGTCGTCAGTATTAACGCCAGCCCGTCCAATATCGGCAAGCGCGAACAGCGCCACGCACTGTTTGCCGCGGCGGCGGTGCAGAACAATCTGCCGATCGTCTATGTCAACCAGGTCGGCGGACAAGACCAGCTGGTGTTCGACGGCGCCTCGTTTGCCGTGTCGCCATCGCAGGGCCTGGCCTTTGAAGCACCGGCTTTCGTCGAACACTTTCAGGTGATTGATTTTGAAGCCGGTAAAATTGTTGGCGCCGCGCCGGTCGCGCACAGTGCGGGCGTTGCCGATTTTACGCGGCGCCAGATTGTGCTCGGCCTGCAGGACTATGCACGGCGCTGCGGCTTTAAAAAGGCGGTGGTCGGTTCTTCCGGCGGGATTGATTCGGCATTGACGCTGGCGCTGGCGGTCGAAGCGCTTGGCAAGGACAATGTCGTCGCCATCACCATGCCGTCGGCTTTTTCCAGTGAAGGCTCGGTCAGCGATTCGGTGGCGCTGTGCGCGAACCTTGGCATTGCCTTGTACACGCATCCAATCGTCGACCTGGTGGGTGAATACGGCAGCGGCTTTGAAAGCGCCTTCGATTCGCCACTCAAAGGGCTGACGCTGGAAAACCTGCAGGCGCGCATACGCGGTACGATTTTGATGGCGTATTCGAATGCATCTGGCGCCTTATTGCTCACGACCGGCAACAAGAGCGAAATATCGGTCGGCTATTGCACCTTGTACGGCGACACCAACGGCGGGCTGGGATTGATCGGCGACTTGTACAAGACCGAAGTGTATGCCTTGTCGCGCCATATCAATGAGCATGCAGGACGCGAGATCATTCCTGAAGCGGTGCTGACCAAGCCGCCGTCCGCCGAGTTGGCGCCGGGACAGCAAGATACCGACAGCCTGCCGCCGTACGAGGTGCTTGACGAGATCCTCAAGTGGCACATTGAAGGCCATCGCCTGCCGCCAAAGGAAGCGCAATCGGCCGGGGCATTTGTCGACCAGCTGGGCGCTGACAGCAATGGTGCGGCGCTGCTGCGGCGCATACTGAGCATGGTCTCGCGCAACGAATATAAACGGCGCCAGGCGCCACCGATTATCCGCGTGCGTGCGCGCGCATTTGGCAGCGGCCGGCAAATGCCGATCGCGGCAAAGTACTCATGAAAGAGAGCTAGACAATGGATGTAGCAGTTCTTATCGGGCGCTTCCAGCCTTTTCACCGCGGCCATGCGGGATTGCTGCAAACTGCGCTGGCAACCGCGCCGACAGTTGTGATCGTTC
This sequence comes from Massilia sp. TWP1-3-3, assembly GCF_049897805.1. Taxonomy (NCBI): domain Bacteria; kingdom Pseudomonadati; phylum Pseudomonadota; class Betaproteobacteria; order Burkholderiales; family Oxalobacteraceae; genus Massilia; species Massilia sp. TWP1-3-3. Next base: position 7,358 of record NZ_JAFCWX010000051.1, on the reverse strand, counting down.
TTGGTTCGTCCTTCCACGCGCGCAATGCAAAAAATCCGTTCACGTGGCAGGAACGCGCATCGATGATAGGCGCTAGCCTGAGTCACGCGGACCGCGAGCGCGTTTCCTTTGTCGCCGTGCGCGATTATTACGACGATAATCGCTGGGCCGAGGAAGTGCGCAAGGCAGTTGCCGCGCATGCGCAGGCTAACGCTTCCACCCAGGTGGCTTTGGTGGGGCATTTCAAGGATGCTTCCAGCTATTACCTGAACCATTTTCCCCAATGGCAGATGGTGACCAGAGAGGCCAGCAGCACGATCGACGCGACCGATGTGCGGCGCGTTTATTTTGAAGCCGAGGACCTCGATGTATCGTTGAACGTACTCGACGAAGTCGTCCCGGTCGCGATTCGGCAATACCTGAAATCCTGGTCGTCATTGCCGTTTTACGCCGGGTTGGCCGAGGAGCACCGCTTTGTCTGCAAATACAAGGCGGCATGGAGCAAGGCCCCGTATGCGCCCATATTTTCGACGGTGGATGCCGTGGTCACGTGCGCCGACCATGTGCTTTTGATTAAGCGCGGTGGCTTTCCGGGAAAGGGGCAGTGGGCCGTTCCGGGTGGTTTTGTCGAGCAGCGCGAACGGCTCTTGCAGTCGGCGATTCGCGAGTTGGGCGAAGAAACCAAGTTGGCCGTCCTTGAATCAACGCTGGAGGGCGCGCTGGTCGACGTACGCGTGTTCGATCACCCCGATCGCAGCCAGCGCGGGCGCACGATCACGCATGCGCATTACTTCAAGCTGATGAGCGATTCGCTGCCGAGCGTGGAAGCAGCGGACGACGCTGCATTGGTGGAATGGGTGCCAATCGCCGAGCTGAAAGGGATGGAGGAGCAGTTTTACGAAGATCACTTTCACATACTTGATTACTTCCTGCACCTGAGCGAGGCGCCGCGATAATCGTATGCGTGGTTGGTCTGGGGGGCATTTTTGGTGTTGGTGGCGCGAGCATACGATACAATCCTGCCTTGTGTTCCAGGTTCACGATTCGTCCAGGATAGTCAGCGACGTGATACGTAATTCCGGGGCATAAGGCCCGGAATGTATCGCAACGGGCTGAAACGACACTGATCGCCAACTGTGCTTGCCGGACCGTTTGAACAGGACCGGCGACACGCAATCATCTTACTTATCCCGAGCAGACCGAAACAATGACAATTTTTACCGCATCCGTATTTGACGCCACCGTGATTTTCGAAGGCAATGAACTTTTCAAGGGCCAGGGATCGGCCAGCATGTGGGCTGAAAAGCTCGCCGCCGAGTTGAAATCGGCAGTGACCGTGCAAAAGATCGGTACTGGCTGGGTGTTGTGCGGCACCTCGGATGGTGTCGATTGCAAATGGGGCATTCACGGTCAGCGTCTCATGCGCATTAACTGACAGCGGTCACAGAGCGCTGTTGATGACCCCTGCTGTCACGTTATCTTTTAATTGCAGGTAGGGGCAAACGGATGATTTTGCATCGTCGCAAACACGCCGAGAGCCTGCCTGACCGCCATGTTGAAGCATCGGCATCGCTACCGATTCCCCGGGCGCTGCAAGAAACTTATTTGTTGTTTGGCAACGCGTAAAGAATCAAGCCTTGGCATGCCTCGCTGTCCACCTGCTCCTGCTTAGGCAAACTGAGGTCCCTGCATTGCAGATAATTCTTTCCCGATTTCGGATCGTGCGCGACCGTATAGCTGTTGTTGATGGTGGTGTTGACACCCGCCGGGCTGCCTGGAAACACGCCGGTCCACTGGAAGCTGTAGCCATTTTTCTCGACCTTTACGTCAGGTATTGGCTCTGCATAGGGAAACTTTTCGCCTTTGCCCGCTGTCGCGAACCAGATCGATTTTGTCGTGCCGGTCTGCGCATCGTAGAGAATATACTCGGACGACATGGAGGACCGATTGACCTTGTACTCGAAGGCTGGGCAATTCATGCCGATGAGCGCATGGCGTTCCGACGCAGAAATCACTCTGAAGTTATATTTTGGACACATTGCGCCGGGTTCGCCCGGCGCTGCGGCGATCTTGAAGCCATGTGACTTCCCCGGTTTTTCAAAATAAAGTATGCCCAGCTTGGGGGCCAACCGCATGGCCAGTCCCGACGCTTTGACAAGCGCTACCTGCAGGTCATCGGGGCGTGTGGAATCGGAATAAATCGGCGTTGACCATCGCTGGCGGTCGCTGCCGGCTTCTGAAATGCCCTTGCGCCGCGCCCTGTCTTGCTCGACAAGGATCATTTGCGTATCCTCAGAACCAATTTTCGAGCACGCGTCGCCACTGGCGCATTCCGCAGCCGCAGCACTTGGTCTTGCTTGTGGCTTGGCCACCTTGGCAATTGCGGTAGCGTCAGTCGCGTTGCACGCTGTGGTTGACAGGCAGAGAAGCAACAAGGATGTGATATTTTTCATGGCAGTAAGCTAGTCATTCGTACAGTTGTGAAGGAATGGAAGTGGATCGAGCCGGTTTCCCAGACCTTTGCCCGCTTTTCCTTGCGGTTTCTTACGCACTTCGAAGTGAAGGTGTGCCCCTTTAGAGACTTTCTTCATGCTCGACGCATTGCCAGTACAGCCCGTTTTCCCGATGACCGTACCTGCAGTAACGAACGTGTTGTGTGCAGCCGATCTTTCGCTCAAGTGCGCGTAAAAACAGCCGATTTTTTGTTCTCCCGGATTCAAGAGTTGGCATTGTTGGAACTGGTGCGGGGCCAGATCGTGAATGCCGACTTCCAGGATGATCGCCGTACCATAGTCGCCGCCAGGCATTGCGCAGTGAATGATCCTGCCGTCGGCAACGGCGCGGATGTCCGTGCCAGGTTCGGCGACCAAATCGAGGCCTTGGTGGTGACTCGTTTTTCCTTTGTAGTGGCGCTCGCCATTAAACATGGCGGACTTGATGGTCGCCATACCGACGGTGCGAATGGTACAAGTGGCCAAGGGGTCGAACCAGATGCTGTCGTTACCCACAGTCGCAGCCTGTGCAGGTGCTACTGGCGCCGTCGATGTCGGGGCGGGCGCCGATGTTGCAATCGGTATCGCCGCAGCAGGTTTTGGCGCCGGCTTGGCCACGGCTGGCGGTGTCGCCTGGGCCGGGGCAGGATGTGACGGGGAGGCGTGTGCAGCCGGTGCGGTGGCATGCCGTGCGCGTGTGCGCGGCGCCGGCTTTGGGACTGCGGCGAGCTGGTTAATGGTCGACAAGATTGCTTCGATCCCGCGTGGTGCCTTGGCGAATTTCTGCGTGTCTTGAACCAGGAATGCACCTACATTAATCTTGCTGTCTATGTAGCCGTAGAGCCAGCCTTTGTAGGCATTCAGTACGTTGTCGTCGTAGCGTTTGATCAAGGCGTCCACACGGTCCATGTCTCCACCGAGCTGAAGTGCCAGTACGGATCGCGCTTGCGATTCCGTCAGGGCTGGATGAAGTCCCACCAAGCGTCCAACGCCCTTCAGGCCATCGTGGTGCAGCAGGTACGCCAATTTCGCCTTATCTTCCGGGAGCAGTCCATCGATATCGCGTTCTACCGCCTTTCCAAAGTTCTTTAGATTTTCGGCCGCGAATGTCGCTCCGGCATCGATCGCATAGCGCGCATCGAGTCGCTTGCGCAGCAGGTCGGTGGGACTAAGGCTTTGGCACTCGGCATGAATTAGCGACGTGCTGCATTTAAATACGTCCTTCCACGCGGCAGGAAAAAATTGACACAAGCCCTGGGCGCGGTCAGGATGGCCCGCATTGGAGTTTGCCTGCCAAGTCCCTTGCACGGAGCGCGCTTCGGCATTGATCAGCGCCGCCAGGCTTTGCGGGGTTAGTCCGTGTTTTTTTGCCGCGGCAATGATATGGGCGCGATAAGGTTCGTTGCCACTGGAGAGGCGGAGGTTTTGTTCGGTATATATGGTAGCCAAGGCGTGAATCGGCTTACCTGCCTCCGCGCGCGTCTGTTCAACGGCAATCGTGCCGCCAGTCTGCTGCGCATTGTGGGTGGTTGCTGTTTTCACAGCTGCCGTTGTGCTCGCCGGCGGCCCTGCCTTCGGCTGCAAATTGCCCTTAATCGCGACTGTGCGCGAATCAACGGCCACGTTCCACTTGCCCAATGGGAGAGTCGGACGGTCCACGACCGGGACCATTTTTTTCGTCAGGTCCTCGATCCAGATCTTCAGGCCCTGCGCGTGATCGTTGATCGTCAGTGAGAGAATGCCCAGCTCGTCAAGCACATGGTCAACCACAGTGCCGTCATGTTCCACCTTGACTTTTTTCGGCGTGAACGCCTTGTGGTCGAGACCACCGAATTTGATTGCCAGGAAAGTATCGGGGACTGCTTCGCCCTTGTCGGGGATAACCAGGATCTGACCGATCCTCAGCAAGTGTACCTGTTTGCCCTTGAGGTGGTTGGCACGCGCGAGCTCATCGACCGTCCTGCCATACCGTCGACCAATTCTCCACAAGGTTTCAGTCGGCTTGACTTTGTGAGTTTGCATTGTTGTTCCTTAAATATTTTCCGCTGCGCGATCTTCAACCAGCTCGCCTGCGTCCGCGTATGGTTCCGGTTCCTCGTCCGCATCCTTAATTTCGGTAAAGTGAGCTGTCCAACCCTCATACCCAACAAGTGCCTGATAAGGCTGGTTATGGTCGGCCACATATTCGCTCGTGATGCCGCTGGCGGCCACCGGCCGCTTGGCCAGCTCGGTGCCGGCTTTGGGATCGAAATAAGTAACAAGCGCATCTGCCAGCACGGCGCCCTCGGCACTGTGCGCCAGTACACTGATCACGTGCGGACCTTTTTTGAGCTCTTCCGTGGGCTTGATCGACTTGAGTTGCGTAATCTGACCCGGCAACACGGCCGCTTTCGAGGCGCCCGCATCGAACAGGTGCTGGCCACCCTTGACCGTGAAGTTGCCCGGGCAAGAAAAGGTGATGTTGCCACCTTCCAGCGTGATCGAAGACTGCCCGGCCTGAAGCACAATCTTCTCCTTGGCCTTGATCTCGATGCAGTCGTTGACGGAGATGATTGTGATCGCCTTGTCTGCCAGGATCTCCAACGCATCGCTTTGCGCGTCGATCGACACCGGCCCGTTGCCGGCAATCGCCTGGATCCCGCCCGCGTGCGTGAATAAATTCACCGCGTTCGCCGCCACCGCCGACACCGTGTGCGCGGCCGTCATGTGCAAGTCCGAGCGGGTCGTCCACTGCAAATGCTCGCCTGCATACACCACTGTCGACGCCGGCGTGGCCCAGTTGATGCTGGCTGGCGCGTCCATCAGCACGATCGGCTTGCCGAACTTTTCCACCGGCAGCTCGCTATCGAGCTCGCGCTCGCCTGGCTTGGCCTTGCTAGCATCCTGCCCGCCAACCGCGCCCTCATGCTTGCCCTTGGCCTTGGGATCAATCTGTTCGATAAATGCTTCATGCGCCTTGGCCGCTTCCTTGCTGAACAAGGCAGCCTGCTCGCTGGCGGTGTCGCCCAGCAGTTTGCCCAGATCGTGCGCGCTGTGGAACTGCGACAGCGCCTGCTCGGTATCGAGCTGGGTCGAGGTCACGCCGCTGCCTTGCTGCGCGCGCGCCGTGGTCGACAACAGCACGCCTTCGCCGCCGCGCACTACGCCCCAGGCGTCGGTGCGCAGCTCAAAGCCGCTGCCCCGGTACGCACCGCGCTGGGCGGAGGAGGGCTGCTGGGCGATCAGGTAACCCAAATTGAGCTGGGTCGCCGCCGTGCTGGTTGCCAGCCGCGTGCGCACCTGGCCCGGCGTGTCGTCCAGCTGCCACTGATTGAACCCGGCGCCGTCAAAATTATGGCTGTGGATACCAGACAGCACGCCCGCGTGGTTGGCGCCCGAATCGACGCCGGCCGCGAACGGCGGCGCGTCCGCGCCGGTATAAAGTTGGGCCACCACCAGCGGGCGGTCCATGGCGCCTTCAATAAAGTCGACCAGCACTTCGGTGCCGATGCGCGGGGTGAACTGCGAACCCCAGTTGGGGCCGGCCAGCGCTTCGGCCACGCGCACCCAGGTGCCGGACGTTTCGTCGCCCGGCGCATTGCCCTTGCTGTCGGTGTTGTGGCCCATGCCGCCGGCGTTGGCGCCCTGGCCGCGCTGCCAGGCAAACTGCACCCGGACCTGATGGTCGCGCACTGTCGTTGAAATGGCGTCGCCCAGTCCCACCACCAGCGCCGTTTGGGGGCCGAGCGCGGTGCTGGTGTGCGGGTCTGCCATCATGCGCGGCACGATCGCCACCACATCGCGCACGCAGGCAAAGGTATTGCGGTAGGTGCCCGCTTCGACGCCCGTATCGGCCGCACCTTTTACCTGCGACTGAAAATTATTGCGCGCTTCATGGCGGACCGAGAGGACAGTGAACGCAGCGTCCGGATAGCGCTCGTGCTGGCTCAGCGTAAAGGCGTGGCCGGCAGCCAGGCGGCGCACTGCACCGGCGCCTTCGAACACCTTGTTCTCCAGTTCCAGGGCCTGCAGCATCAAGGCGCTGTGCGGGTCGGCCGCGCCGCTGTCGCTGGCAATACGCTCGCCACTGCCGTCATAGATCGCCAGCGCAGGCAGTTCGCCAGCGTCAAGGCTGGACTGCTGTTGCGCTGCGGGGGCCACCAGCTGCAATGGATCCCAGCTGCTGATGCTGACCGCATTGGCCTGCATTTGGCGCCGCGCGCTGAATTTGTCGATTGCGTCGTCGGTGTCTGTGGCGCGCACGCCGTGAAAGCGGATGGTGTCGCCGCCGGGTGTGGCCGGCGCTTTCGCCTTGCTGTCGAAGATGACCAGCTTGTGCTTGGCTTGGCCGTCGCCGGCCGCGTCGTCGTCGCCTGCCTGGTCATGCTCGAAGCGCCAGTTCAAGCCCTCCGAGGCCAGCAGGCGCGTGATGAATTCCAGGTCGCTCTCACGGTACTGGGTGCAGATTTCCCGCTGCGCCAAAGCCTGCGTGACGTCAAATTCAAAGCGGACCTGCGGATAGTCGGCCAGCAGTTCGGTGATGATCTCTTGCGCGTTCTTGTCCTGGAAAATATAGCTGTCGCGGCGATGGCGCAGCAGCGAAAAGGCCGGTTCCAGACGCAGCCGATAGCGCGCCACGCCGCCGTCGGCGCCGAGCCATGAGGCCTGCGTGCACAGGCCGTGCCACGCGCGCCGGCTGCCGTTTGGCTGCAGCAGGGAGATGGTGAGTTCGTCGCCAATGAACAGGTCAAGCTCAAGATCGGTCGACACGCTCAGTGCATCGACATCGAAGGCGAACAATTCATTGACCGCTTCGCGGCCGCTAAATTTTTCGGCCATCAGCGATTCAGGCAAGGCGCGGTCCTGCGCGCTGGCCAGCGCGACCAGGCGTGCATGCTGGCTTAGCCC
>NZ_JAFCWX010000050.1:0-21467 GCF_049897805.1 Massilia sp. TWP1-3-3 | reverse complement strand
GGCGCATCGACCAACACACACCTCAGACGGCGCGCTCCTGGAAACAGGGCATGCTTGTGGGAGTGCAATGAATGCGCCGGTCAAAGCCAGATTTAGGCGGTTTTGCGAAGCCGTTCACATTGGACGACTACCAACTTGAAGGGGTGGAAGGATACGCTCCATCGCATGGCAATCCAGCCCATGCAACAGTTCAGCTACACGACGGGGAAGAACTCCACCGATTCCTCGCTCATCATCGACGCAATGGACCTGCTTCACGGCGGCAAGCTCGACGGATTCTGTTTGGTCTCCTCCGACAGCGACTTCACGCGCTTGGCGAACCGGATCTGGGAAGCTGGACTGGCCGTCTACGGCTTTGGCGAGAAGAAGACGCCCGAAGCATTCGTCGCCGCTTGCGACCGCTTCGTCTACACCGAGATTTTGCGCCCCCCGGCAGTCGAGGAAGCCAAGCCGCGTCTTGAAGAGGCTCAGCCGCCGGCGCCCGCATTAAGGCCGATGGTCAGCCAAGCGGTGACCGCGGCCGCTCGTGACGACGGATGGGCCTCGCTGTCGTTGGTGGGTTCGTTCCTTCTCAAGACGAATCCTTCCTTCGACCCTCGCAATTACGGCTGCCAAAAGCTCGGCGAACTAATGCGTCTGCAAAAATTCTTGGAAATTCGCGAGTCCGCGCCCATCGAGGGCGGAAGCACCCATTTGCATGTGCGGCTCAAGAAGAATTGACCGGGGGCGAGTCCAGCTTTTCTGCTCCTTCGATCCTGTGCGTCACAATGTCTTACCGCCACCTTTTCCGGTGCACATCGGTTGAAGGCTTTCTTCTAGAAGTCCTCGCTCCGATTGGGCACGGCCGAACGAGTCCAATTCGGCGGCGAGATCTGGCCAGTTCTCTCGCGCCAGCGCTGCCGCGATCTGCCCTTCATTGTCTCTAGCGTTGAGATCAGACACAGGAAGGAGGAGCATCGCGGATTCGCGCCTGCCGTTGGTGGCCGCCAGCATGAGAGCGGTCTTGTCATCATCGTCGAGCGCGTTGGGGTCCGCCCCGTAGGCCAACAGCTCGGTCGCAGCCTGCGCCACTATCGCGCATCAAATTATTTTAATAACAAGAGTGGTTTCCTCTTGTAAAGATGATATCGACCTCCATTTGTCTGGTTTGAGGAAAACTTCGAACCACGGTTCTCCTTGCCGACCAGTGGCACTTTGCCTCGACACTCGACCAAGAAAGTTAAAAAAATGACAAAGGATGGGCTGTTAAAAATGATCGCCGAGAGTGGATACAACGTCGGCTACGCCGCGAAAAAGCATCTGGCGACTTTTGACATCGTTGAAAAAGTGCCGGGGTGGCTCGCCCTGCTGTCCATCGCCGCGGGCATCGGGGCCCTGTTCATCCCCCAATTGGAGCAGAAGTTCGTCTCGGCGACGTTTCTGGTCTTAGGCGTCGCGTCGCTCTTCATCAATTTCTACATGCAGGACAAGGACAAATACGCGAAGGCGGGCGACAGCTTGACGGGGAAGTTCCACGAGCTTCGGGCGCTGTATCAGCACGTCAAGGCGGAGCCCGACACGGCCGACATGTCCGCCTTCGCCACCACGCATGATCGGATTCAGGCAGAGGCGCTGGCGTTCGGCATTCCAAAGCAGATTTTCCTTAGCGATTGGTATGCGCACTACAAGTTCTTTTGGCAGGCGCAGACCGGCTGGATGGACGAGCAGCTGCGATTCAAATTTTGGCGCGACAAAATGCCCTTGGGATTGATTCTTTGCCTAGCCGCGCTCTCAGTTTGGGCACTTGTCGCCGCATCCGTCTTCCTGGCATCGCATGCCCCATTCGCCATCTGCTGGAAATAAATGAGCGCCCCACTATTCGAACAATTTCGCGCCAACTTGGTGGTCCGGAACGCCGGCGACATCTCGACCGCCTATTCGAACATTACCACCAGGCTGAACAAAGATTTTTGGGACCTCGAGTCGAATGTCGCGCATCGGCGGCAAGTCGGCTCCTACGGGAGGGGGACGGCCATCCATGGGATCAGCGACTTGGACATGGTATTCGAGCTTCCATGGTCCACGTATGAGAAATACCGCGACTACCAAGGGAACGGGCCTTCCCAATTGCTGCAGGCCGTGCGCGGCTCGTTGAAGACGCGCTACCCCAACACCGAAATCAAGGGGGACGGGCAAGTCGTGGTGGTCGAATTCAACAAATTTGTCGTCGAGGTGCTTCCCGCGTTCTGGGACAAGGACTGCGATGGTTACCGGTTCGGCGACACGCACGACGGGGGAACTTGGAAGATCTGCAAGCCGATCAAGGAGATCGCTGCGGTCGACGCGCGCAACGACGTGACCAACCGCAACTTGAAGCATGCGTGCAAGATGATCCGGGCCTGGAAAAATCAGCACGGCGTCAACATGGGCGGACTATTGGTCGATACTCTCGTCTACAATTTCTTCGGCCAGACCGACGATTATGACGCCGCCACCTACAAGTCTTACGGTAAGCTTTTCGTTTCATTGTTCACCTATCTCGGCGGCTTGGCCCATCAGGATTACTGGGCGGCGCCCGGCAGCGGGCAGCGGGTCCACAGTAGCGGGAAGTTCCAGAAGAAGGCAAAGAAGGCGGCTGCCAAATGCCAAGAGGCGTTGAACGCCGACACCGACAAGATGATGATCAAGCTCTACCGGGAAGTCTTCGGCCGCAGCTTTCCCGCCGAGGTGCCGACGGTCATCAAGTCCGAGGCCATGGCGCAGGACTTCTCGCGCTACACGACCGAGCAATACATCGAGGACGTTTATCCAGTCGACATCCGATATGACTTGGACATCGACAGCGAGGTGACCGGGGACGGCGCCGCGGCGAGCAAGCTGCGGCGAATGGCCGAGGCGTTCATTTGGCTTCCCAAGGCTAGGTCGCTCCGCTTTTACGTCGAGCACTGCAACGTTCCGTTGCCCTACGATGTCATGTGGAAGGTTCGCAACGTCGGCGCCGAAGCGGAGCGGCGCAAGATGATCCGCGGGCAGATCGAGCCCGACGGCGGCAAGAAGCAGAAATACGAGAGCACCGATTTCCACGGAGATCATTTCGTCGAAGCCTACATTGTCAAGGACGGCGTATGCGTCGCTCGCGATTTGATTGAGGTCCGAATCAATGAGTGATAGCGCGAGGGCCGGGCACGCCACAGGCAACGCTTTTCTCGAATGTCAAAGCCAGCGCGAGCTCGGTTCGCAACAGTCGTCTCGGCGCGTTTAAATTTTCACCGTTCTGGGCTGCGGGATTTCCCGGACTCGAACGACAATCCCCTTGAAGAATTTGGAGAAGCCATGACAGCCCCGCGAGTATTTGTCAGCCATGCAAGCGAAGACAAGGAGCGTTTCGTAGTCCCTTTTGCCGAGGCCTTGCGCCAGCGCGGCGTCGACGCTTGGCTGGACCAGTGGGAAATGGCGCCGGGGGACAGCTTGGTCGACAAGATTTTCGAGGACGGGATCGCCCAAGCATCGGTCGTGATCATCGTGCTCTCCGAAGCGAGCGTCGCCAAGCCATGGGTGCGCCAAGAATTGAACTTGGCGGTGGTCAAGAGGATCGAGGAGGGCACGAAGCTCATCCCGATCGTCCTCGACCGTTGCGAGGTCCCCACCTCCTTGAAGTCCACTGTGTGGCAAGGCGTTCCTGACCCGAGCGACTTCTCTGCCTGTCTGGACCGGGTCGTCGACGCCATTTTCGGCCATTCTCGCAAGCCGCCCGTTGGCGAGCCTGCTCCGTATCTGGCCCACGCAGTGGCATCGATCGCGGGACTCTCCACCGCCGACAGCCTTTTGCTCTCCGTCTTGTATGAACAATTCTTGGCGATCGGGCTGAGCATGGGAAACCCCGAGGCCGTGCTGGATGCGATGAGGAAGGAAGGCGTGGAGCCGGGAATGACGGCCGAGTCTCTCGCGATCTTGGAGCATCTTGGCTATGCGGACTCCCTCAAAGCGATCGGCAGAGGCTTCAAACCGTGCGGCATTCTTCCCAGGGGCGTGTCTGCGGTGCTGGGGGAGAGGGAGGCCAGTCTCGTGCGCGAGGCCGGGTTGGCTATTCTGAATGGCGGACATCAACGCGGCGACGCCATTGCGGAGGCCATTGGCCAACCACTGCCATTGGCCGAACATGCGATGGAAATGCTCGCCAGGAGCGGGCACGTCGTCATTTCCCGAGAAATAGGTCCCGTCAAAAGGATCGGACTCGTCCAGCCGACGCTGCGGCGCGCTTTGGACGGCGGGGCCTAGCCCCGGCCGCCACTAGGGCTGGACGCCCGCCAATGGTCGGGGACATGTTCACCGACCTTTTGCATTTTTCAACAACAAGCAACGACTACAGGACCGGAATATAACCGCCTTTGATAAAGCGGCATCCAACGTCTGCAATTCATTGAGGAGCGCGATCGGCCATGCTTTTCGCGCCCTTTTCCGGCCGCGCAGCGGGTGCGCGACGCGACAGCCTCGCGAGAAGCGGGCATTGTTCGCTTCGAAAATTCTCAGCGCTCGCCTGGTCGGCTTTGAACCTGCGCGCCCCAATCGTGGCTGGACGGCGTCACCACATTCTCCGATTGAAGCGAGAGGCGTCGCACGCCAAGTTGAATCGCCCTTCAAATCCCCAAGCCGACAACAAGTCCCTCTGTTCGGCCGAAATCCAGCCCAACGTTTCGGTCACCAACTGATGCTTCTCCTTGATCTTTTTCAGGGCTTGGTCAATATCCGAAACGCCGTAGCCGCTCCAAATGGGCTCATGATGAAACAGCCGATTCCGGAGATTATTTACGATCTCCAACCGACTGAAAATTGCCTTCATGGTCATTCCGTGCGCATGGGGGAACAACGTTTTTTGATTGAACTGGTTCCAAAGATTGGTAGCCGGCTTGGTGTCGCGGTAGGTCTGCGACAGCATGTATACCCAAAATCCGAAGGGTAGCCGGCATATGATATCGTCTGTCGTAGGGATTCGAATGTTTTGCAAGTCTCTGGTGGCCGACGTTTGGGCCGCCGCCAGATGGCGTTGGGATTCCGGCGTCAAAGCGATGTGAGCATACCAATCGATTTGCCTTCGCTTGGCCCGGGCCGCAGCGTGGATGCCATTCCTCAGAGTAACTTCGAGCATCTGCAAAGGGGTGAACAAATGTGAGCAAATGTCTTGAAACAAAAAAAACATTTCCACCGTCTGAGCCTCGTCGCCGCAATTTAAGCGCAGCTTGTAAGTGTCCAGGCGCGAGCCGGAGAAATTTGACACCACTGACGCGTAGTTGAGGGGCATGGGCACGATTGACAGGTGATGGAAAGTGGCGTATATTAGCAGTCATTGGGGCTTGCGTCATAGATGCAAAGTCACAAAAATATTACAGCACCGGCGTTTGCGAATTCCGGTATGCGACGTTCAGACGGCCGATCTTTTGATTGGCCGTCCCCATTTCTAGGCTCCGAAAGTGAGCCGCGGTGGGTGGAAGAGTTTTATGGGACTCTCCTTAGGCGGCCGCCTCCTTCTCCCACGCCAATCCCCAAACCACCTTTGCTCGCCGTATCTTAAGGCAACCGGCGCGCAGGGCGCGACAATGGACTCCGAGCGCGCTGCGGCGACTTTTCCGACCAGAAGGCGCCAGTCCTTGATCGTCAAATGGTTCTAGTCGCAAGCGGCGCGCTTTGTTCGGCGAAGATCGATGATTTGTTGCGGGCTCGCGGCCGAGGCTCGGTCGGGGCGGAGCAACGGATGAAAAGGTCCAAATCTCGACAGCGGCGGCTTGTCGTCGCCGCCCGCAAAGCGACGACGGCGACATTTTTTAGCGGGAAAGCGTTATATCGATTACAATCTTTCCAAATCAAAACATGAGGCGGACATGGCCGGCGAAATCATCAGGAAGGGCGATCCGACGAGCCACGGCGGCACCGTCTTGGAGGGATCCTTGACGGACATCTGCATGGGGCAGCCCATCGCCTACATCGGCCACAAGGTCCAATGCCCCAAGTGCAGGGGCGCTTTCCCCATCATCGAGGGCGTCCTCACGACAACGTTCTATGGCAAAGGGGTCGCCGTCGCCGGCATGAAGACGGCGTGCGGCGCGACGTTGGTCGCCACGCAGTTCACCGACACCGTGGAGTGGAGCTCGGGCGGATCAGGCGCGTCGTCCCCGGCCAACGCCGTGAAGGCTCTTGCGGGGGCCGAAGCCGCCGCCGCCGCCGGCTCGGCCGCGAGCGCGTTGTCCAAGGCGGCCTCGCCGGCGAAGGACGCGACATTCGACGAGCAGTTCGTGCTCCTCGACGACGAGAAGCAGCCCATGCCCGACATCCCCTACACGGTCAAGCTGCAGTCGGGAGCCTATGAAAAGGGCGTCACCGATGCGGAGGGCCGCACCAAGCGCTACGCCACCGACGGCGCGCATCCGATCGAAGTCTATTTGGGGCATCGCGAAGCATGAGCCAACCCATCGCAATAGCCCCGACCAATCCGAGGCCGGGAAGCGTCCATCCGGTCGACGTGAAGATCCGATACACGAAGTCCCCCGACTCGACCGGTTGGCTCCGGGTGAAGCTGGAGCCGTCCGGGGAGAGCGGCTACCTGTGCGAGTTCGTCAAGGTGGCCGTCTCGGAGGAGGGCGACAGGACGCATTTCCTGATCCTCGAAGGAACCAACAAGGGACTCAAGGCCAGCTTGGGCAAGGACAACGCCGCGAAGTGCCTCGTCGCCGGGCCCCGGGGACCTGGCGCGAAGATCGTCGCGAAGACCCTGGGCAGGAAGTGGCTCGTTTCCCAGCCCCGGGGAGGGGACGGGCACAACCAGCTTCTCGCCACGCTCTCGTTCGACGGCAAGAGCGCGACGATCAGCTTGGATTCGGATGTCGATTACCCGGAGACCAATGTCGCCAGTCCCGATTACAAAAAGGTCAAGCATTCCAAGCCGTTGCCGAAGGGCACATACCGGATTTTGGCCCCGCAAAATCCCAAGGGGACGAAGTTCACCGGTTTCTACGTCACGGCTCCGGGCGGATATCCGGATTTGAAATACCATACGGTGTGGTTCCCGATCGAATACGCGGCGACGCTCAACAGCAACTTCGTCCATGTCGGCAATCTCTCCGAGGGATGCGTCACGATGTATGAGCTGCCAATGTGGAACGCGCTCTACGCTTATTTGATCAAGAACAGGCTGGACAAGGAGGGCAAATATGTGGGCACTGTCACGATTGAATAGCAAAGCCGCCACGGCGGCGGCGGGGCTCATGCTGATTTTTTCCACCGCCGGAGCGGCGGAGCCGGATTTCCACCGCGATCCGCTTTTGCGATACCGCGGCAATGCCCAGGTGCATAGCCTCTATGACATCCGCGAGGCCGCTAGGACTTTCCTGACCCGCGAGAGCGTCGGGAGGAAGGTGGCCTATGAGCCCATGGATCCGGACATCAGGATCGTCGTTCCCCGGTGCCTCGTCCCGTTGAAGGCGCGCTGGGCGCGCAAGTCGGTCGAATACGACCAGCCGGGCGTCGAGGTTGTTTGCAAGCGGTCGGTCAACAAAAAATACGATCATTCGTGGGATGTCTTCGTCCCGTTGTTCCAGCCGGAGGTGGCCGAGAAGTGGCGCCTGCTCGAGGAAAAGAACAAGCGCGACGGCGCGGCGGTCCCCGTCGTCAAATGATTCGGATCTCGGGAGGTCAGCTGACCTTGTCGGGAGATTCGACTCCGGCCGTCGCTTTGCCTTCCGTGAATGAATCGTCGAAATGCCGCAGGAACGTTTCGATGAGATGGCCGTGGTAATACGCGTAGACATCCGTGGTCACGTTGCTGCCTTCAGGCTTGATGATGTTGAAGGTGAGCTTCCCTTCCGCGGACTTGGCTCGGAAGAATGCCTTCTTGTGCCATTGCGGAGCTACGTGCGTGTAGTAGGTCGTGCCGCCTTGCGCGTGCTTTTGCCATGTCGTGATCTTGCCCTTCGGCTCGTCTTGGTCGATCGCGTCGTTGAATTTTTTCAACAGGGCGTTGGGCGAGCCGGTGATGAAGTGAACAGCCATCGTGTCTCCATGTGGATATTGCAATGAGGAAATTTCATTGTGTTGTGAACATGGTGGCTATGAACCTGTTATGCAAGTGGCGATTTTGATATATATTTTTCAGCCGCTCCGAGAGGACAACCGTCCTCCGGGCTGCGCGCCGGTCGTCAGACGTCCGAGCGCTTCTTTCTTCCCGGAGCCATGGCTCTGCCGCCAAGGAAGTCGGCCATCCGGTCGACAATGTCGGACACGAAACGCCGATCCAGAGGATCGAGCCGCATGATCCTGCGCGCTATTTCCGAGGATTGATCTTGCTGGCGGTCGCTGGCCGGGACGAGCAGATCCTCGACCCTGCAATCGAAAATGTCGGCGAATTCGAACAGCCGGGGGATCGAGGGCGAAACGACGCCCCGCTCGAGCCGCGACACCGCCTCGTTCCCGATCCCCAAGCGCTCGGCCACATCCTCTTGGCTCATGCCCGAGTCCGCCCTGCGCTTGGCGATTAGGGCGCCGACTTCCCTGGCCACTTTCGCATGCCTAGCCTCTTCCTTCTTGTTGCGCCCAGCGTCGTCCATTCGCGCTATCTCCCATTCAACCCGGATAGTCGCAAGGCAACCGAATAGTTTGAAGGACTCAAAAGGTTGAATCACAACCTAAATGGTTTATTATTCGTCCACGCGCCGCGCGGCTTTCGCGCTTTGATCAATGGAAAGGAGAGCGTCATGGGATTTCTCGCAGTCATAACCGTTTTATGGGGAACGTTTTGGTCGTTCGGCATCAAGTTCGCCACCGGCTTCGACGGCAAGCTCGGCACCGCCGCGCTCGCCTGGGGGCCGGCCGTCCTGCTCGCGTGGTTCGTGATCGGCCGGGCGCTTCGTCGCGAGAAGCTGCACGACGCGGCGCTGGAATCTCTCGGCGTCGCGAAGGGGGCGGGCTTCGACCACTCGGAGGATGGCACGGGCATAGCGATCAACGTCAAGTCGAGGGCCGTCGCGCTCGTCGGCGACGGAGGCTTCAAGACCTACGGCTACGAGCAGCTTCGCTCGTGGGTGGACCGGGAGGAGCGGCCCACGGGCGTCGTCGTCGGAACGGTGCAAGGGGCCGCCCACAACGTTCGAGCCTCCCGGGAGGCGGCGGCTAACACGGGCCTCTTTGTGACGGTCAAGGATGTGGAGCGTCCGGAGTGGCGCGTGGCGATGAAGGATCGCATGGCGCGGGCCCGCTGGATGGAATTGCTGCGGCAGCAGATCAACGAGACGCCGGCTTCGGGCGCCTCGATCACCTCATAGACAAGGAGAACGGCATGGCAAGAAAAATATGGATTCGGATATCGGTGGCATGCGTGGTCGCCGGATTGGCTGGCTGCGGCGAGTCGCCGCCGGGCGACGGGGACGTGCGCGAGGCGATGTCCAAGCAGATCGAACAGGTCAGCGGGAGGGCCGGCGCCGAAAGCCAGAAGGAGGAGCTTGCGAAAATCAAAGTCGGCAACTGCGCGAAAGCGGACTTGGGAGGTTTCAAGTGCGAGTTCACCGCCGGCGCCGGCGCTCAGACCGGCCGCTTCAAGAAGGGAAACAAGGGCTGGGAACTGGTCGGGGTCGGGGGGTAGGCAGGGAGTCTTAGTCGCGGACAGCTGCCGGCGCGACGTCGAAAACCTCGCCACGTCGGTAGACCGCTCCGACGTGCGGATGTCCGTGACGATGTCGTTTGGGGTGGCCTCGCTTGTCCCAATGAACGGCATGCCGGCGGTCCATATGATAGAGGGGCCGACCGCGCTCTCTTCGAGGCGAAGGCAGTCGGCCGCAATGCGGTGCGCCGCTCTTGATGATCATTTCTCGCGAAGGCGCGCCCGCCGCGATACTTCCAACGCATGCCGTCGGTGGACCCCGGCCCATTGACCGCGTTCTTATTCCAAGCCGGCTTTATTCATGCCTTTTGGAGGGATATACCTAACGCACCAGGGTGCGGTGCAAACGCGGTGCGCGTCGGGAGGGCTTGATCTGGGCTCCGCGCGACTCGCGCTGCCATCGCAGCGAGCGCAGTGCGCGTGGGTGTTGAATCTACTTCGCCCGCTTCGCTGCGGCGTTGGCCGCCTTCGTTTTGGCGGCCTTGCGCGCGGCCTTTCCGAATTTCTCCATCTTGTAATTGAGGAGATCGTTCGGGAAGGCGCGGATGAGCAGCGCTTCGAGATCGTCCACCATCTCCGGTATAACCTCGTAGGCGCTGAAATACGCGGCAAGATCGTAAAGCTTCAGTTGCTGGTCCTTCGGTTGGCGAACTTGGATATGCGCCGGCTTGAAGTTCACGTCTGTCCAAGGATGGCGCACCAACGTCATGACCTGCGCGCTCCTATCTCGATTGAACGCGAGATTCATCTCCTTCCAGATATCCTGCTTCTTCGTCTGGCCAGCGTAGAGCGCTTTGCCTCGGGTGTCATAGAAAATGTATAGGCCCGATTTCGCGGCGCACAAAATGTCCCTCAGTCCAAGCAGATGTTTTCCCGCGTCCGCGCTCGTGTCGAAGACATCCAGCCTATTCTCGTCGCGGCCGACGGGAACCGCGTCAATGGGAAAAAACTCGACGATGGCCTTCACGGCATGGGCGTGAACGTGGTGCCTCGCCGTGCGCTGTGCCCTAGTGATCACGTTCGCCGCCTGCAGCGCTGTGAGTATCGTCGTGTCCTTGCGCCAGTGGCTGAGAGTGGGAAGCGGAATTCCAAGGATCCCGGAGAGTTCGACCTCCGAAAGGTTCTGCTCTCTGTCCTTGTTCATCTTTTTCTCGAGGTGCCGCAACAGTTCCGAGGATTTCATTTTGGTTTGCTTTCGTCGTGGCGGGAAGTGCCGCGTAAATCTTAGCATGCATGCCGGCAACAAACGACCTTGGGAATCGCCCGGCCCCTTGGATCAGTTGTGAGATTTTTCGTCGCCTCGCGCGGCGCATTTCGTCCTTCAGTCAAATCGCCGACGTGAAAGTCGCCGGGCTCAACCGGCCTCCGTCGTCGAGGGAATGCAGGCTCATGCTCCAAGCTTCTGATCCATTGGCCGCTTGGAACATGAGGTAGAACGAGTTGACGGGATCGCATCGCGCGAATGGGGTGTCGTTCGCGAGGGAGTCCATTCGAACTAACGCCGGCGCGCCGCGAGCTGCCGGGCCTCGCAGATCGGCCGCGGCCACGCGTTCTACAAGCAGATCGACGGCCACGTGGCCATGGTCGATACGCTGAGTGGCTTGCCAGCGCGCTTTGGCCAAAAAAGATGGCCTTGGAAGGCGTTTAGCCTCTTGCTCAGCCCAAGAGCGAATGGATGGCAGGTCTTGGCGCGAATGATCGCGTTCGCGGCTACCCTCGGCAAGCGCCGTGGCCAGCGACTCGCCGAGGCTCCTCATGCCGACCTCGATTTTCGCCAATGCGAGCGTCTGTTCGATTGCGCCTCGTTTCACCAAGGATGACAGATCTTCGAGTTTGATGGCGAGGTCGCCCCGATTGCCATCTTCCGTTTCTCGCTGCGAGGCTTGTGTCGCCAGATCGATGGCGCGGTCAATCGCGACCGTCGGAGACGGTGGCGGGGAGCATTCTTTGACGAGGGCACGCAATAGCGCCCGCCGACCGTCCGAGAGCCGAACTGTCACCCCTGGCCGCGTCCAAGTTTGATCGGCCGCAGTGATCGCCGCCGACGACTCGCTCCCCGCTTCGAGAGGGAGCCTTTTCATCAAGGGCCTCCGCGTGAAAGCTCTTCGACCAGCTGCTTATTCGCGCTCTGGGCCGACTTGGCGACTGCCACCGCCGCCGCGTAGCGATCATCCAAGGTCGTCCCCTTGGCCCTGGTGCGCGACATGGAGGAAGCGAGGGTGTCGACGACAGCTTGGCGCGTCGGCAGAGGCTCCGCCAGCGGTCCGTGGCGCTCCGGATCCACTGGGGTCATCATGGCGGTGTTGGCGTAAATGGTCGTCGCGAAGCGCGAGCGGCTCGCGGCAACATAGGTCCATTCCCTGTCGGCCATCGCCGGGTTGGCCAAGACGTAGGCCGCGTCGAAGGTGCGGCCCTGGCTCTTGTGGTTGGTCAAGCACCACGCGTGGTCGAAGCGGCCAAGAGACGTTGGAACCCTCGCCGTCGTCTCGCCGCGGCCGTTGGGCTCGTCGAGTTCGACGACCAGCAGGGTGGCGAACTCGCGGCGCTCGATGCCCGCAACCGTCCCCGCCACCCCGTTGGACACGCCAACTGCCTTGTCGTTCTTCGTGAAGACGATCCGGTCGCCTGGAGCGAAGCGCCTCATGTCGGTCGATTCGTCGCGATGGACGATCTCCACGTCGATTCCCCGCGCGTCATCGACCAGCCCTTGGGCGACGAGGCCAGCCCTCGCCCTCGCGTTCAGTTCCCGGACCTCGGCGCGAGTGCCCGCGATCATCGTCTTGTTCGCGGTTGGCGTCTTGTCCGCGGCCCAGTCGGCCATCAGGGCGTCGACGGTGGCGGAGTGCCCAGCGACGAGCCGCAGGCGGCCGCGCTCGTCGAGCATCGCCAAGGCTTCCGACGCCTTCCCGATGGCGAACATCTCGACAGCCTCCCTCATCCACTTGTGGTCGAAGCGCGCGCGCCAACGATCGAAGCCACGCGCGAGCTTGGCGTCCTCCGCGCATAAGGTTTCGATGGCGGGCAGCCGGGCATCCTCCGGCGCCTGCCGCAACGCCGCGGCTTTGGCCCGCGACAGGCTTCCGCGCTCTTCGAGCCACGCCAGTAACGGCTCTGCGTCTGTCCGTTGCCGCTGAATGGCTGAGATCTCCGCTTTCCCGTGCCGGTCGATGAGCGACCTGAAGATGCCGCCCGCTTCGATGGGCTGCAATTGCTTGGGGTCGCCGATGGCCACGAGCTTGGCGCCGGCGGCCAGGGCTGCTCCTTGCAGCAGGGCGAACTCGCGCGACCCCACCATGCCCGCCTCGTCGAGGGCTAGGATCGTCCCGGGGCCGAGGCGCGCCTTCCCGTTGCGGACCGCCAGCAAGAGGCTCGCGACTGTCCGCGAAGGGATGCCGGTCTCGCGCGCCAGATTCAGGCTCGCGGCGGCGGATTGGCAGCATCCGACCACCTCGAAGCCTGCGGCTCTGTAAGCCGCCCCCAAGGCCCGCATCATTGTAGTCTTGCCCGTTCCCGCCCAGCCTTCCACAAAGGCGTGGCGTCCCGTATGGGAAGCCACATGGAGCGCCGCGTCCCGCTGCTGGCCAAGCGACACCGGGACGCCAAGCTTGGCCCTCAGGTCCGCCTCCATCCGGTCGAACTCGGCGTCCACCAGCGCTTCCGGGATGCGGTGCGAGAGATCGGCAGCCCCGGCGGCCACCGCGTCGCTGACCCGAGCCTCCATGTCCATCGTCGCGCGCGAGGTGAAGATGCGCGTCAGGTGCTCGGTCTTACCCAAGCTCACCACGTTGCCGCTTTCTAGGAACGCGTCCAGTTCGAGAAGGCATTCGGCGGCGTTCCATCGGCCCATGGCTCGCTCGCAGATCATTGCGAGGGCTTCCTGGGCAGTCGCGCACGACTGCTTCTCCATGAGGGCCGCGAGAAGCTCCTCGCGGTCGATGGCGAAGGGAGCCACGTTGGGCGCCGCCGGGGCAGGGGGAGGAAGCCGCATCTCGGCGACGGAGGCGGGCGTGATGCCCAGAGCCGCAGCCATCCGCTCGAACTCGACGAGCAGCTCCGGCAGCGGCGGCTCGGCCTTGGCCTCCCTCGTGTTTAGCGCGGCGACCGAATGCGCGGCAGCCCTCTCGGCGCCGGGCATGCCGGACTCGCGCAGATAGTCGGCGATTTGTTTCGACCGGCGCGACAGCGCCTCGCGCTGCTTTTCGTCGATTCCCCGGATCGTGAAATAGGGCCCGGACGGTTCGACGCCGAATCCCAACGCGCGCATCCGGCTGGCGAGCTCCACGCGGAATAGCGCGCCGGTCGCCATTTTGCGCTCGAACTGGACTCTCGGCTCGGTCGCGCTCCATTGCGCGGAGCCTGTCCGCATCGCGACATTGAAGAGAAACGCGTGGACGTGCAGCTGCGGATCGCCGACCGGCGCGCCGACCGCCCGGGAACTGAAATGGGTGTAGCAGGCCGCGACCGTCGCTTCGGCCGCCTGCTTGGTCCTGCCGGCGTGTCCATGGCGCGTGACGGTGTTGGCTTCCGCGTCGGCGAGGGCGGCCTTCGCCGATCCGTGAAGGCATTCCACGATGGCGTCGCGGGTCGCTTGGTCGGCGCCGGCGAAGATGGCCGACACATCTTTGGGCGCCGAGAATGTCATGTCGAGGCCCATCACGTGCCCGTCTCCGGCCCCCTTGACCAACGCCTCGCCGGTGATCGGGTGGAAGCCCTTGGCCAATCGTTCGACGTGTTGGGCCTCCGCGTCGCCGCCCAGGCCCAACAACGCCGCCCCCTCGCATGCCCAGAAAGGGGCGGGACCCGAGGCCCCTTTCTTGGCGCGGGCATAGTCGTCGAAGTCGCCGCGCTGGCGCGTGGTGCTGGTCGGGCCTCCCAAATACGCCAAGTAGCTTTTCCCGCGCGGGCTCTTCTTGGCCTGGTTGGTAGCGCTGTTGATCTTCGCGATCGATAGCATTGGAGCCTCCTCAACTTTCGAGCGCGAGCGCCGCCCAGCAATGCCTATGCCGGCGAACGACCGAGATAGGCCGCCGCCTGCGAAACCAGGCGCAGGGTTGATGGAGTGGGACCAAGCGGCTTGGGGCCCCTGAGCCCGTGGAAAAATCTCCTCCCGAGGCCGGCTTTGAGCGCCTGCGCGGAATAAGCGCGGCCCACGCTCACAACGCTTTCGAAGCAGG
Organism: Massilia sp. TWP1-3-3; assembly: GCF_049897805.1. NCBI lineage: Bacteria > Pseudomonadati > Pseudomonadota > Betaproteobacteria > Burkholderiales > Oxalobacteraceae > Massilia > Massilia sp. TWP1-3-3. The sequence goes on along the minus strand of NZ_JAFCWX010000050.1, from coordinate 6,671 downwards.
CGAACACGCGGTCGTCTCCTGGCTTGGCGAGCGACCGCAATCTGCGGAGCGTTTTGATCGCCTTGGCCGACAAGTCGATATCGCGCGCGCCACATTTGCCGCGCGAGGCCGGCAGGTGCCATATTTTTTTGGCCTCGTCGAACTCCTCCCAAAGCGCTCCGAGCAATTCGTTCGGTCGAGCGTTCGTTTGGAGTTTCATGTCGATCAGGAGGTCCCAGTGTTCGGCCCGAGCGGGCTGGGCGATCGAAAGCCGGGCTTTGAGGATTGACACCTCAAAGCTCGACAAGGGGCTTCGCGCCTCGGTCTTGCTCAGCACGATGCGTGATTTAGCTGTCATTTTCGGTCCTTGTGGATTGGTGGAGGCTGGCTGCGCTGCGAGGTGCCGCACTGGATGCATGCGGCTTTGTGGACGATTTAGCCAAGGACTCCGACCAGTTCGTGCGGCCGCAAGTTGGTGTAGCGCATCGTCATTGATTCCCTCTTGTGCCCAACCATGGCCATGATCACTCGGAATTTCGCCTCGGAATACAAAACCATTCTGGTAATCGATTCATGGCGCAAGTCGTGGAATCTAAAGTCTTGGACCCCCGCTTTGAGCGTCAGCTTGTGGAAACAAGCTGACACGGAATCCGGCTTTCCAAGAGTATGGAAAATGCGCTCCGACCCTGCGCTGGCCAGGGCGCGAAGGAGTCGAACGATTCTCCTCGCAGCTGTCGACAAGGTGACGCTTCGGGCTTCGTCTGTCTTCGAGTGCTCGGCTGGAATTGTCCAGACTTGATCGTCCAATACCATTTCCCTCCATTCGCTCAGCACCAACTCTTGCAGCCGGGCGCCGGTCGCTAGCGCGAGCCGGAACAGAAGGCGCCAATGGTATCGGGATGGCTTCCGAATTGAACGGATGGCGCCCATGAGCGCGGCTTCTTCGCCCGCTTCCAGCCTTCGATCCCGGCCTTTGTCCCAACCCTTCGGGAAGCATTTCCTCCCGTGGAAGTGGAGCGAAGGGTCGTCGACGCCAAGGTTTTCGGCATGCCAGACGCACGCGGCCTTCATCACCGCAAGGTGGACTTTTAGAGTCTCGTAGCTAAAGGTTGTCTTGCGACGAGTCACACATTTTGACATCCTCTGAACGTAGCTTCTTACCCACGGTGTTCGCGCGTCGCAGATTCGCACCCGCCCAACGCTCTTGATCACTGTCGGAAGTGTCTTGCGATGGCGGAGCGTGCACGCGCTGCTTTCTGCAAACTTGGTCAGGACTTCTTCAAGGTCTTCTGCGTAGAAATCGACGCGGGGGGCGGGCTTGCCCTCGGACATTTTGAGCGACGCGGCGAGCTTCGCCTGCTTTTTGCGCAACGGCGGCTCCACTCGGCGCACGAACTCCTCGGCCAAAGCCTTGGACTCGAAAGTTCCAATGATGGGCTTTTCGCCTTTGACCCTGATGCTTACTTGCCATGCGTTAGGGCGGTTGGTGCGCGTTCTTTCGTTGATTGTGGCCATGAAATTTCCTTGTGCGGGAAGCGAGGAGGGCCTCAATATATGCCGACGAACGGACGAACTGGCCGTCTTGAACGGTCGATTTTTATCGAAGCGCGTGTCGCCGATTTGCAGCGGATTTGCAGCGGCGGCATCGCCAGGGAATCTAACCGCAGCGGAGCCAGCGCTGGCAAGGGCTCCCGGCCCGGCGGCCTGGCCGTCTTTTTTTAACTGGTGCCCTGGCCCGGAGTCGCAATCCTGCTGAAACCACAGTAAATCAGGGTTATGCGAATACATAACGCGCTCTTGTGGCTGCTCAAAATGACCGGAAGCGCGAAACGGGCGACGCATCTGGAGCAAACGTGTGGCGGAGTTGCAGCGGACAACTCGAGAAGTGCAGCCGACAGACGGCGCATCGACGGCTGCTTTTTCCAGCACGAATGGGACAAGACAAATCGCTTCCATCATCAATCCCTTGAATCGAAGGCATCCCTCCTGGCCAGGCTGGACTGCCTTTGTTTTACATCGACAAAAAGTGAAACTCAAGTGCTGGGCCGACGTTTTCCAAAGCCGATCGACTCCGGCCGCGCGCTCGCGATTAGCGCCACGGATTCAGCGCGGCCAGTCGCCCTTGATGGCCGGCATGAGTATGTCTTGGCCGATTTGGTCCAAACATCATTCGGAGGTCTCATGGATTCATTGCCCTGCTGTCATCAACCCGACAATTCGACTTCACTGCCGTCGCTCGCCCTTGATCCGAAGGCTCTCGACCACAAATTTTCCGCGGCGCGCGCGATGCTGGTGGCCCAATACAATTTGGAGGCTGCGTTCGTTGGCGTGCCAAAGCTGGCGCGGATCTTGGGATGTTCTCCCACGACGATATGGAACTACATTAGACAGGGAAAGTTTTTCATCCCGTATCGCATGATCAACGGATCGCCTATGGTCACCGTATGCGATTTGGCCCATTGGTATTGCTCGACGTCGGAGATGCACTTTCCAGCGGAGGCCGGACGTTGGCCCATCGACGCTGGCGGTTTCGATGAAGTCTGTAAGCCGAAGCCTGCTCGTGCTTCCCCAGGGGGCAATCAAGCGAAGAAATTGGTCGAAGAGGCGTTCGCCGCCATGGGGATCAAGGGGAAGCAGCGTAATTCTCGTCAATAGTGGCGTGTGAGCTGCAGTTTTGCAATCGTGTCGAAGCGCGGCCTCTTCGATCGGCGATTACGCGCGAGTCAGCCGTTGACACGACGATCGCCGGCGAATATAAAAAAAGGGCGCGGCTGACACCGCGCCCAACTGGCCTAAAGCAAGCTTAGCCGCACGGGCCACTGGCAAGCAGCAACGCCGCGAGCAGGACAAGGCGGATCCACCAGGCTTTGAGCCAAGCAAGAAGTTTGAGCTTCATGAACATCTCCGAAATGCCGTTCATCTCTTATGGATGAAGCGGGTCCGCGCTAACGGACTCGTTTCGCGAGGGCTCCTCCGCAGAGGGGCCCTCGCCTTGTCTGGGCGGAGATCGAAGAACTTGTCGATTATACGGGCTGCTGCGGGCCCGGCTACGAAGCCTTCTCACAGCGCGGCTTATGGCAGTAGAAACCGTGATGGATGGGGCTTTGTCCGCGCGCCGCATTGTAGCGGCGCCAGGGGGCTCTGGCACGCCTCAATGGGGCCTTGGCGCTCGTGGGAGCGCCGCGCCGACGACAGGGCGGAGCCCGTTTCGAATTTTCGCGGGCGCCAAGCGGCGCCGCGGGCGCGGACCTGTCCGCGACGTAGATTTTGTCGAGGCTAGGCCGGCGCCGCCCGGGACGGGGCGGCCGCCGAGCTAGCATCTATGTTTTTTTAATCTATAAGATCTATAGATGTGACGCTCGCGTCCACTTCAAAGACGGATACCCGCCACTCCAAGCACGGCAAACCTCGGTCGCCGTCCATTTCAGTCACGGAAACCGTCCACTCCAAGCACGGAGCACGGGGCTTCAGGAGGGAATTGCCTGCAAAAAACGGCCAACGATCCCGTTCAGTTACGGCTGCGGGCCTTTTCGAGCACGGACGCTCCTCGCTCCGCTGACTCATCGGGGGTTTGATCATGCGCCAGCCATGCACGTTTCGGCGTGTTCTGGCCGAGCTAGCGGAGCCTGTCAGCAAGTCTCGGTGACCGTTGGCGCGCTTCGTCGTTGTCGAGAGCGCGCTTGCTCGTATGACGCCGCTCCGCGCCAGTGAGACGCGTGGTTTCGACCAAAGCGAGCAATCTTCGTTTTCATAGGAGCGAAAATTTAACTTCCACTTCAAGCACGGAGAACGGTAAACATGTATGCGTATTTTCGCCCTCCGGTGCACTCTTGAATTCGTCCTAATTCGCCCGACAGAATGGCACGGTCGCTCGTGCAGAATGATGCTTTCCAATGAGGCACAACATATATGCCGATGCCTTCGCGCTGGGGCCCTCTCCTGCGCCAGTCGGCGCCTCGACAATGGAGTTCGGCTATCGGCCCTGTCTATTGCATGGGCCAGGTTATAGCGAGACGCCTCCTCGGCGTGATTTTTTTGCCGTCGGTGCCGGGGCGTGCCGGCGGGGCTGTTCGAAGACCGGCATTTCGGCGCCCCGAACTATATGGATTTTCCACTCATCCCCTTTGAGCGTTCCCTTTTGAATGTCAAATGCTTGGACCAGTTGCGGCGCACCGAGCGCCAGATCGGCCAACGCATATTTCATGATCGATGGAAACCGTCTCGATGGGCATGGATGGCCGCAAAGCGAGCGCAAATACAGCATGTCGAGGCCATCCTTATAGGTCTTCCCATGGGTCGACAAATAGTCGTGCATCCATTGGCCCACGAGAGTTTTCAGTGCGGTCCGGCGAGCGGAGTCCATTTTGAACTGCGTGTCCTCCGACAGAATCCGCGCGGTGAAAACATGGTCGAGCCTTATCCAGCATCCGCCATTCTCGCGTCGCGCTTCTGCGAGAAGGCATCCCGACACGCGTCCAAAGCTCCCCAGCGTGACGGACACATGCGCGCCCGCGAGCCTTTTGAGGCTGCTCCATATCGAATCCAGCGCGCGCCCGCCGTCATTGTGGGCTCCAATGCGTCTGCCGATGCCCAAAAGGGACACCTCGATCTCGGCCGCAGCGTCGTCGGCGCCTTTTGCGATCTGGATGCATGCTTCCCAAATCGCCTTGTCTCTCATCGTCAGGGCCTCGCCTGCGAAAGCAAGGTCGTAGGACTCGGGCGAGTGGACCGTCGCCTGATCGCGCTCAACTCCGAATCGACCTGCTTGAAACAAACCTGTGCGCGACGCCAAAGCCGGAAAATAGTCCAGCTTGTCGCGGAAGGGCAGAACGACGGGGATCGCCTTGGGGAACAGATCGTCGGCGGTGGGAGTCGATATATTCGATGGCCGCTGCGCAACGCGCGCATGCGGAACTAAAGAAGTCGCGGATCGTTGGGCCGGGGAGGGCGGCTGAACCGTGGGCGCCTGTGCCGGGAACGCATCTAGTCCAGTGCGGCGCGCAGTGTCGCTTTGATGGCGCTCGGCCGCAGCGGCCAATTGCTCGGCCACAGGCAAGTCCCAATCGTCTTCAGGAGCCAAGTATTCGCCGTCGTGTAGGGTTGGCTTTCGCGTCATTGTCATCTCGCTTCGTCTTGTCCATCGGTTAGCGAGGGCGGGCGCCCTTCGGGTTTACCTGTTCTCAAGGATCGAACCCATTGTCAATAGGTTCAATACCGTTTACGCAAAATATTTCGGAGCGCGCTGGTAACGCCAACCTGGTCCAATAAGAATGCCGACGAGGACCACCCATTGGCCGCAAATCCCGAAAGAGATTTCGGCGGCCACGGCGCGAGAAGCATGCGCTCGAATTAAGGCAGTAGCCAAACGCGAAGCGAGCCGGTCTGCAGCCGGCCAGTCACGCAGGTTATAAGAATGTTCGCCTTTGTTTGACGTAGGGATCGCTTGCCGGCTGCCGGCGGATTTTAAATGGGCAGTGGACGGGCCCGGATCTTCGCGTCCGCTCCGCTCGCACGTGTCCTGTGGTTCGGCGCGCTTATATGCAGGCCCTGACCTCAGCGCTGGGGCGTGCCGTCGTCGACGCCCTGGACGATGCCGAAAATTTCCGGCGGGTTTGCGTCGTCGATCGCGACGCCGAGGATTTGCGGATTCTCGGCGCAGAGCACCGTGGCGCCGCCAATGGTCGCCCAGCGGCGCAGGAGCCAGCCGCTGCCGGCTACCCTCGCCAATACTATGTCTCCGTCGAGCGCTGCGGATGCAGCACGGGCATCAAGGCGAGATCCGGCCGCGATGCCGGCGCCGATCATCGAACCCCCTATGGCAATTACTTGAAATACGCTGCCCGTCGGCGCCGTTCTTTCGTCGCCAAGCTTGCCGTCTGTAGTGGCCCATTCGCGGAGGTCGCCGGACTCCATAGTCGGAGGCTGGTCTTTCTCAGTCGCGCCTCGCAATCGTGCAGACCTGGCGACGCGTTCGGGCTCCAAGCGCATGTCGCTTGGAGTCGCTCCGGCTGGGAGGCCCCATTCGGCATTGATCCGATCGACGTCTTCAGGCCCGATGCCCTCGGTGGCTAGAAGGAATGCGTCCAACGCCGCGATCCGGGCCGTCTCCGCAGCGCTCACGCGCCCGGACCTTTCTTTGTGGTTTCGTTTTGCCATGGAATCTCCCATGAAGTGATTCGCGAGCGCAGATCGCTCTCGCGCCGGCGGGCATCACAGTGTGGCCGACGCGGCCAGCCTTCGCAAGACCCTTTTCTTCGCCGCGTAGTAATCCGCGAGATCGATCCCCATCGATGCGCTGACTTCGCTCGGCGCGAGCTCTTGCAACATCGCGCCAAGCACGGCAGACGCACGAGTGTCTGTGGCCTCCAGAATAATTTCTGCTGCGCGCACTATTCGCCGCGCGAAATCCCGCTCCTCGTTCGCGCAAGCCAGGTCCTCAGCCGAGGGCGATCGCCAAGCTTCGCTGTTTCCGGAGGAATACGCTTCCGTTTCGGCCGTCTTCATGTCCACGCTCGCGGACGAGTTCTCCAGCCGGGCGCGTTCATGGGTCGCGATGCTTTTCATGGTCTTGATTGTTGACGCTGATCGAATATTGACCCACCCTGCTGATTGAAATTTGACCCAGGGGCGGGCGCTGCGTTTGATGCTAGCAGCTGTGGATAAGTATACCAAATAGCAAGGGGAATTGGCGC
>NZ_JAFCWX010000049.1:0-22591 GCF_049897805.1 Massilia sp. TWP1-3-3 | reverse complement strand
CTTGTCCTTCAAAGTGCGCATTTCGCGCACTCCCGTTGCCGGCTCTTTTACCTCCACGCAGAAAGCAGCTTCCCAGCTGGTCAGGTGATGGGGGAATATGCCGTGCTCGCGGCACCACGCCTGCAAAGCCTCGTCGGACAAGCCATGGGTTGCCCGCAATGCTGCAAACTGCTCCGCGGCAGTCCAGTCCTGAGGGCGCTTCTCGCGCGCCGCCGGCGCGTCCTTATTGGTCACAACTTTATTCTTCATCCAATATTTTAACGTGTGGTGATTCACATTCAGGTCTTCGGCGATCGACTTGACCGACCGATGGCCTCGTGAATACACTTTGACCAGGGCTTGTTCGATAAATGCTTCGGGATATTTTGATGACATTGGTGCCTCTATAGATTGAAAATTAGAGGCGATAACTAGTTCCGTCGCCGACCCGTGGGCCAAGCATAGGAGTTCGTCCTGCTAGAACAAAAATCAAAAACCTGACCTCTTGAGGGAACGGGTTCCGCTGCGCTCCACCCGTAACACCCGTCCCCCGCTCCCGGAAACGATGTTAGAAATAAAGCACAAGAACGAACCCTAAATTCCACCACCACAAGCAAGATCAGGACATAATTTGTTCAAAAAACACACCCGACAAGTAGTCTGACACAGGGGGAGCTGGTCGAAGTTGCCTCCTTGAACCTCACTGGATACGATTTAGCTTACTGGCAGGCGATTATCCAAGCGCGGCACATGAGGACGGTCAAAAGCCATCAATAAAGTTGAATCAGCTGTGTCATCAACCGTCGAGTCGGCTCGAAGGGCGGCTTTGGGGGCGTGGGCGCAAACGGTCATTCGTAAGGGTAACCGTTCCACTGCAACTGCCCCATCCGCTGAGCGTGCCGGGTTCCTGGCGTCTGTTGACTTGTCCAAAGTTCGCTTGCCTAGTTATATAAGCCCTTATACAATGGGCTTGTTCAATACTCGAAATTGCCAAGGAATTGAGACCATGAATGCTCCACTTACTGCACCCGTACACGCCGCTCCCCTCTCCAACTCACTTACCCGCTTCACTCTTATTCGCATCGTGCTCGGCATCGTCGCGGTATGCCTGCCCGTGGCACTGGTCCTGATACTGTCCAATCAAATACCCGACAAATCGCTGCGCGCGTTCTGGCCCCCGCTGCTGGCCGCGCTGGTCGGCATTAGCGGCTATCTTTTTTACGTACGCAAAGTGGAGCACCGGCCTGCAACCGAATTAAGCAGCACGGGAGCCGGCGTCGAATTCGGTGCCGGCCTGCTGCTCGGCACGCTACTATTTTTAACGGTCATCGGCCTGTTGGCCGCCGTTGGAAGCTTTCACGTAACGGGCACCGGCAACTGGTCCCCGGTAGCCACGTCCTTGGTCGAGATGCTGTTTGTCGCCCTGATCGAGGAACTGGTGTTTCGGGGCGTGCTGTTGCGCTTGATGGAGCGCTCGCTCGGCAGCCGGGTGGCGTTGGTGCTGTCGGCGGTCATTTTTGCCGTCGCGCACTTGCCCAACGATGGCATCACGGCGCTCGCTGTCGCCAACACGGCGCTCGCAGGCCTGCTCTTTGGCGCCGCGTATCTGATTACCCGCCGCCTGTGGCTGACTGTGGGGATGCACTTTGCCTGGAATTTTGTCTCCGATGGCGTCTTCGGCATCCCAACCTCCGGGCACCCGGCGCGCGGCTTGTTGCAGGGGCAGTTATCCGGGCCGGACTTGCTTGCCGGCGGCGCCTACGGCGTGGAAGCGTCGGCCGTGACGCTGGTGATGATCGCGCTCTTTACCGTCTTGCTTTTGCTGCGCGCCAGCCGCAATGGCCATCTCGTATCGCGCACCGCCGCCCGCGCGCAGCTCACAGCAGCGGAGCAATGAACGCAAAAAACGCGCCGATCGCAAAGATGCCCACCGACAGCCAGTACAGCCGCAGCGAGGCTAGGCGCGTCGAGGTGCACAAAGCGGCCAGCGCAGGATCTAGCGGGCAGGGTAGGTTGCGGGCGCGCCATTGCAACAGGCCGGACGCCAGCAACATGATCCCCGCAACGCCAAACACGGGACCCTTGTGGAGCGAAAACCAGACCAGCTGCGGCACCGCGGACACCAGCGACGACAAGGCCGCGCCGGCCCCGATCGATACCAGCAGCGCCGGCAGCGCGCAGCAAATCAAGGTGCTGCCGCTGGTAAACAGCGACAGCATGGAGGCATGACGGCTCATTTGACGCCAGCCTTGATCTGCTTGGCGGACTGGGCCACCGTCTCCACCGAGACCACATCGTAGCCGGCATCCTTGACTAGGTCCTTGAATACCTGCGGCGCGATGGTCTGGCCTTCTCGCAGTTCAACGACCACCACGCGGTCCTTGAGATTGACGTAGACATCTTGCGCTTGCGACAGCGCGCGCAATTTCTTTTCGATGCCCTGGGCGCAGAAAGCGCAGACCATGCCGTTGACTTCGGCCTTCAAGGATTGCGCCGCCTGCGCGGAAAACGAGGCTGCCAGCAGTGCGATGGCGATAATAGATTTCATGATGGTCACTCCTAAAAGATGTACATGTAATTAAAGCGGGCCTGGCGCATGTTGTTGACGCCGGCTTCGACGAAATAGTTCTTGTTAATGAAGCGAAGCATGGGCGTGACTTCGGTGCGTTCACTGAGGCCGCGCATGCGTCGTGCTTCGACGATCAGCCAGGGTTGCGTTTGCTCGTATTCAGCCGCGTAAAAAGAAAAACCGGCGCGCGCTGAAGCGAAGTCATGGTTGACGCCGGAAGCGCGATACAGCCTTCCGGTGGCGCCCAGGTAGACGCGGGTGGTTTCGTAGTCGACCTGCACGCCCGGCGTCGCCATGGCCCGGTTGCGTCCGTCACGATGCAAGAGACCAATGCCGCCCAAGAACCAGACGTTGGCCTGCGCATGCTTGCTGTTCCAGCGTTTCACAAGCCGCGTGTAAGTCAGTTCGTCAACCTCGCGCGTTAGGTGGCGGTCATCCGAACGCATCCACGTGGCGCTCACGCCGATGGCGTCACGCGGCGTGAGCGCGTAGTTGACGTATTGCTCGCGCCAGTTGGCGCCAAAGTCGCCCATCGCCATTGTCGAGCCCTGGAAGCCCATGGGGGCGGCCGCGGCAGGCAGGGCGGCCGCGAGCAGGGCGGCACAGGTCCATGACCTTGCCATTGAAGTTGTCATTGTTATCCTCTGGTTGAGCATGCCGGTTGCGCGCAGAATGCGAGCAGATAAGCCGGGCAAAGTCAGGTCAGGGGAGGGCTTGGGGCGGGCGTTGCGGGCCGTCGGGAATGAAGGAGTCGTGCAGAGTGGCTATGGGCGCCACGGCGGCGCCGCAGCCGCCCAATGCCGGCGCGGCGGCAGTCTGGACGGGCAGGGCGATTGCAGCCAGGTGCAGCGCGCAATTGCTGGCATCGGGGCAAGTGCCGCTATCCTGGTCGCAGCAATCCATGCCTTCCATCATCTGGTCGGCGCAGGTGACCAAGGGAGCCTTGGCCATGGCGAAGCTCGCGGCCAGTGCTTGACAGGGCAGGAGCACGAGGAGCAGGCAGGCGAACAGATGGCGGACGGCGCGGGACATGGGCTCATGATATCAATATTCCTCGCCGTTCGCTTAACGCGCGCCGCAAGGCGAGCGGGTGGCGAAAAAAAAGCCGCCAGGGCTAACCGTGGCGGCTTGTTCCTGCACCTTTCAGTGCTTGCTTGCGTACGAACTTGCGTACTTACTTGATGGTTGCCTTGCTCATCAGCTGTTCGCGGAACGCTTGCAGCTTCTTCTGCTGCATCGACTCGGCAAACTGCTGCTTTACTTCTTCAAACGGTGGCATCTTGAATGGACGCGTGTCTTCGAGCTTGATGACATGGAAGCCGAACTGGGTCTTGACCGGGACGTCGCTTACGGCGCCTTTTTTCAGTGCGACCATTGCGGTCGAGAACTCAGGCACGTACGCGGCCGGGGTAATCCAGTCGAGATCGCCGCCATTGGCTGCCGCGCCGTCCTTCGACTGCGCCTTGGCCAGGTCTTCGAACTTGCTGCCGGTCTTGAGCTTGGCGATCACGCCCTTGGCTTCTTCTTCGGTTGGCACGACGATGTGGCGAACGTGGTATTCCTTGTCGCCCTGCTGTGCCTTGTACTTGTCGTACTCGGCCTTGATGTCGGCTTCCTTGATCGGATTCTTCTTGACCTGATCGGCCAGCATGGCATTGATGATGATGCTCTGACGGGCGTTCTCGAGCGCAGCTTTGACTTCCGGACGCGTGCCGAAACCTTGCTTGTCCGCTTCCTGGATCAGCACTTCGAGGCCGATCAGTTGGCGCTTGATTGCTTCGCGCAATTGCGGAGAATCGGTTTGCTTGCCTTGGGCAACCACTTGCTTGACCATCAGGTCGATCTTCGCGTTCGTGATTGGCTTGCCATTCACGGTGGCGGCGTTCTGTGCGAACACAGGTGCGGCAACCAGGGCAAGCAGGGCAATCATCAGGCGGGCAGGCTTCAAAATCATTGTTCGGTTCCTCTAAAAATGGCGGGCGCCGCACATACTGCTGATGCGCGGACTCAATCTATTGAAATTACTTAATGGAGATCGTGGCTTTCTTGGCCAGTTGTTCCTGATAGGCTTGCACTTTTTTCCGGGTCAGTCCCTCGGCGATCTGCGGCTTGGCTTCTTCCAGCGACGGGAATTTCAGCGCACGCGTGTCGTCCAGCTTGATCACGTGAAAGCCGATCGGGGTCTGCACCGGCGCTTGCGTGACGGCGCCTTTTTGCAGTGCGGTGAAGGCTTCGCTAAATTCCTTAGGGAAGGACTCCGACGGCGTTACCCAGTCCAGGTCGCCACCGGTGGCCGCGCTGCCTGCGTCCTTGGAGGTCTTGGCCAGGTCTTCAAACTTGGCGCCGCCCTTGAGCTTGCCAATGATTGCCTTCGCTTCAGCATCGGTCTCGGCGACGATATGGCGGATATGGTATTCCTTGTCGCCGGCCTGCGCCTTGATCCGGTCATATTCGGTCTTGATCTCGGCGTCCGTCACTTTGTGCTTGTCGGCGTAGTCGCGCATCATGGCGCTGACGACTAGGCGCTGACGCTCGCCATCGAGTTGCTGCTTGACGATTTCGTTCTTGTCGTAACCTTGCTTGAGGGCTTCTTGCATCATCACTTCGCGGGCGATCAAGTCTTTCTTGATCATGTCGCGCAGTTCAGGGGAATCCTTTTGCTGGCCTTGGGCCTCGACCTGCTTGACGGTTGCTTCGACGCGCGACATGGGAATGGCTTTGCCGTTCACGACGGCGACGTTTTGCGCGAAGGCAGGCATGGCGACTACGGCGATCAGTGCTAACAGCAAACGGGCTGGCTTAAAAGTCATTATGAAATTCCTGAATTGGGAAGGTTGCTTGGACAAGATTAATTTTTTTACTTAGCAAGTCAATTGTCCGACAGATTACTTAAGGAACACTGAATCACGCGATGACAATCACACTTCGGACGGAGCCAAAGCGGTGATGGCGAGAGCGTGAATTTCGGTGTGCATCATATCGTGCACGGAATCATACACGAGTCGATGTCGCATGACGAGTCTGAGCCCTTCAAAACGCTCCGAGACGATCCGCAAGCGGTAGTGGCCGCCGCCGGAGGCAGCGCCGGCGTGGCCCGCGTGCAGTGCCGATTCGTCCGTCAGTTCGAGCTGCGAAGGCGCGAGTGCGGCGGACAGCTGCGCGCGGATGCGCTCGGGACGGGTGAGCGCGCTCATACTTTTTCCTCTTCAATATACTTGGACAGATAAAAGGTCTGGCCGACGATAAAGGCGAACAGCAGGCCGGTCATGCCAAAGGTCTTGAAGTTGACCCAGGCGTCGGTATTGCCGGCGAAAATGACGAAGGCGGCGAGCAGGTTCAGCAAGCCGATGCCGATGAAAAACACGATCCACGCCAGGCACAGGCGGGTCCACACGGGATCGGGCAGCTTGATTTGCGCCTGCATGACTTCGCGGATCAGGTTTTTCTTGAAGCCGAACAGCGCAATCAGGAAGGCAGCCGCTTGCAGCCAGTAAATGATGGTCGGCTTCCACATCAGGAATTTTGCATTGTGGAAGTAGATCGTTAGGCCGCCGAAAATCGTGATGACGGACACTGAAATCCACAGCATCAGGTCGACCTTTTTCCCGCGCAGCTTGACGTAGCAGACCTGCACCACGGCCGCGACAATGGCCACGATGGTGGCCAGCATGATCGGGCCCTGGTCGGGTGCAATGCCGTCGCCCGAGACAAAGCCGCCGATCAGCTTGGAGGCAAGCTTGAACGAGGCCTGCTCGTACAGACCAGCAACTTTGAACGTGACGAAAAACAGCAGGATCGGGAAAAAGTCGAACAGAAGTTTCATGTGGTAACGGTCAGGTTGGGTCGAACCGCAGTGACGCGGAATTGATGCAATAACGCAGGCCCGTTGGCGGCGGGCCGTCGGGGAAAACATGACCCAGGTGGGCGTCGCAGACCGCGCAAATGATCTCGGTGCGCAGCATACCATGGGCGCGGTCGACTTTTTCAATCACATTGGCCGGATCGAGCGCCTTGAAATAGCTTGGCCAGCCGCAGCCGGAGTCAAACTTGGCGTCCGACGCGAACAGCGGCGTGTTGCAGCACACGCAAGTGTAGATGCCGTGCTCGTGGTGGTCCCAGAACTCGCCCGTAAAGGCGCGTTCCGTGGCCGCGTGGCGCGTAACCTGGTATTGCATCGGATCGAGCATGGCGCGCCATTGCTCGTCGGTCTTGGTCACGGTCTTTTTCATCTCGTTCGCTTCGTCGGTCATGGCAAGTCTTTCTGTGGGGTCAAGAGGAACAGCTTACTTAAGAGGAGCAGCTTACTTTAAGAAGAGCAGCTTACTTCAAGATGGCTGGCCCAGTCTGGCGGCAGTGCGGCATAGGCTTCGTTGTCATGCTGTTCGTCGAACGGGTGCTCGAGCACGGCGAGCAATGTGGCCACTTCGGAAAAATCCTTGTTGTTGGCCTTGTCGATGGCTACCTGGGCCAGGTAATTGCGCAGCACATACTTGGGATTGACGGCGTCCATGGCGCGCCGCCGTTCGCTGTCGGTGCGGTGCTCGTGGCGCAGGCGCGCGCGGTAAGTCACGGCCCAAGCGTCGAAAGCGTCGCGTTCGATGAACAGGTCGCGCACGGGTGCGTCCAGCGTCGGCAGCTCAAGTTGCAGCATGCCCAGCTTGCGGAAAAACTGGGTAAAGTCGACATGGTGGCGGTCCAGCAGGGCGAACATGGCGGCGAACAGCTGGCCATCTTCCGGCAGCGCCACGTCCAGCCCCAGCTTGGCATGCAGCAGTTCGTCAATCTTGGCGGCAAACGCGCCCTGGTAGACGTCCAGCGCTTCCTGGGCGTCCTCGACATTGCCGATCAGCGGCAGCAGGGCCTGGCCCAGCTTGTGACAATTCCAGTGCCCCACATCGGGCTGGTTGGCGTACGAGTAGCGGCCTTGCTGGTCGGTATGGTTGCAAATATGCTGGGAATCGAACGCTTCCATGAAGCCGAAGGGACCGTAGTCGAGCGTCAGGCCGAGGATCGACATATTGTCGGTATTCATCACACCGTGCATGAAGCCGACCGCCTGCCAGTGGGCGATCATGTGCGCGGTGCGGCGCGTCACCTCGGCCAGCAGCGCCTTGTACGGGTTGGACTCGCCTGCCAGCTCAGGGTAAAAAGCGGCGATCACGTAATCGGCCAGGATGCGCAGTTCATCGGGACGCTGGCGCGCATACCAGTGCTCGAAGGAGCCGAAGCGCACAAAGCTGGGCGCCATGCGCGTGGCGACCGCCGACGACTCGACCGTCTCGCGCATCACACCCTGGTCGGACCCGGTGATCATCAAGGCGCGCGTGGTGGGAATGTTCAGGGCGGCCATGGCTTCGGAACAGAGAAACTCCCGGATCGACGAGCGCAGCACGGCGCGCCCGTCGCCCATGCGCGAATACGGCGTCAGGCCGGCGCCCTTGAGCTGCAACTCCATCGGCCCGGCAGGTGTGTCCAGCTGGCCGAGCAAAATGGCGCGCCCGTCGCCCAACTGGCCGGCCCAGACGCCAAACTGGTGCCCGGAGTAGACGGCCGACAAGGGTTTGGCGCGCGCCGGCACGGCATTGCCGGTAAACGCGGCCACGAAATCGTCTTGCGCGAGCGCGGCAACGTCAAGCCCGACCAGCGCGGCGGCGCTGCTACTGGCCGCGACAAAGTAGGGCGCAGGCAAGGGTGTTGGCATAAGGCGGGTGTAAAACGCACTCGGCAACTCGGCAAAGGCATTTTTAAGTGGAAGATCGGCAGCGTTAATGGCAATTCCAGTCGCAGTAAGGTAGTGTTCGGTGTAGCTCTGTGTCGTGCCAGAATTTTACCGTAATAGGCAAATTCAAGCCGCGCGCGCCTTGAACCAACAAGGCGCTCACATAGACAACTTGGCCGTGTTTTCGTCATGCTGCATCGCACCATCGAAATACATTGACGGGAATAGCACGGTCGTACGAAACTGAGGATTCCTACTAAGAGGAGTGTCGATGTCGTCATACCCGATGAGTCCGTTAATGGGCCAAATGATGAGCCAGCCCTTGCTCATTTCCAGCATTCTCGACTACGCAGCAAAACACTATCCCACCACAGAAATCGTCTCGCGCCGCGTGGAAGGCGATATGCATCGCTACACCTACCGCGATTGCCACGTGCGTGCGCGCAAGATGGCCAATGCGCTCACCAGCCTGGGCGTGACCATGGGCGACCGGGTGGCAACGCTGGCGTGGAACGGCTACCGCCACATGGAGCTGTATTACGCTGTTTCCGGTTCGGGCGCGGTGCTGCACACCATCAATCCCCGCCTGCATCCGGAACAGATCGCCTACATCGCCAACCATGCCGAAGACCAGTACCTGTTTTTCGACCTGACTTTCCTGCCGCTGATCGAAGCGGTCGCCTCCCACTGCAAGAGCGTCAAGGCCTTTGTGCTGATGGCCGGGCGCGAGCGGATGCCGACGGACACAAAAATTGCCAATCTGCTGTGCTATGAAGACTTGATGGCAAGCAGCTCCGACGACTACCAATGGCCGCTGTTTGACGAAAACTCGGCCGCTTCGCTGTGCTACACCTCGGGCACCACGGGCAACCCCAAGGGCGCGCTGTACTCGCACCGCTCGACCGTGCTGCATGCCTATGGTTCGGCCATGCCCAACGCGCTGAACGTCTCGGCCACGGATACCGTGCTGCCGGTGGTGCCCATGTTCCATGTGAATGCCTGGGGGCTGCCGTATTCGGTGCTGCTGTCGGGCGCGAAGATGGTGTATCCGGGCGCCGCGCTCGACGGCAAGTCGCTGTACGAGCTGTTCGAGGCCGAAGGCGTGACGTTTTCGGCGGGCGTGCCCACCGTATGGCTGGGCCTGGTCAATTACGCGCTTGAAAACAAGCTGCGCTTCAGCACGTTCCGCCGCACCGTGATTGGCGGCTCGGCCTGCCCGCCGGCGATGATGGATACGCTGATCGACCAGCTCGACGTGCAGGTCATCCACGCCTGGGGCATGACCGAAATGTCGCCGCTGGGCACGGCCGGGGGCCTGCAATCGAAGCACCTGAGTCTGCCCAAGGCAGCGCAGCGCAAGATCTTGCAAAAGCAAGGTCACGCCGTGTATGGCGTGGACATGAAAATTGTCGACGACGACGGCAAGGAGTTGCCGTGGGACGGCGCCACCTATGGCCACTTGCTGGTCAAGGGACCGTGGATCATCAGCAGCTACTTCAAGAACGAGGGAGGCGACGTATTGCAGGACGGGTGGTTTCCTACCGGCGACGTGGCCACCATCGACGCCGACGGCTACATGCAGATCACCGACCGCAGCAAAGATGTTATCAAGTCCGGCGGCGAGTGGATCGGCACCATCGACCTGGAAAATATCGCAATGGCGCATCCGGCCGTGCTGCAGGCGGCCTGCATCGGCATTGCCCACCCCAAGTGGGATGAACGGCCGCTGCTGCTGGTGATCAAACGACCAGGGCAGGACGTGACGCGCGAAGACTTGCTGCACTATTTCGACGGCAAGATCGCCAGGTTCTGGATGCCGGACGACGTCATCTTTGTCGAGGCGCTGCCCACTGGCGCCACCGGCAAGATCCAGAAAAACAAGCTGCGCGACCAGTACAAGGGGCATTTGCTGCCCACTGCATGACCAGTTTGACGACGGCAAGTTCGACGATGGGCAGCGCTTTGCTGCAAATGGGCACAGACCCAACTACAAGAAGGATGGAGACACATGATCAAGACTATTCGCCCGCTGACCCTGGCTGTATCACTTGCATTGCTGAGCGTTGCGGCCCAGGCCGAAACGGTCAAAATCGCCTTTATCGACCCGCTGTCGGGCCCGTTCGCCCCGGTCGGACAAAACCAGCTCAAGAGTTTCCAGACCATCGCCGAACTGGCCAACGCGCAAAAATGGGCGGGCGAACACCAGATCCAGGTGGTCGGCTTCGACAACAAGGGCAGCCCGCAAGAGTCGCTCACCCAGCTCAAGGCCGTTATCGACCAGGGCTACCGCTACATCACGCAGGGCAATGGCTCCGGCGTGGGCCTGGCGCTGCTGGACGCGATCAACAAGCATAACGAGCGCAATCCGGGCAAGGAAGTGGTTTACCTGAACTACGCCGCCATCGATCCCGACATGACCAACAGCAAGTGCAGCTTTTGGCACTTCCGCTTTGACGCCAATTCCGACATGAAAATGGAAGCGCTGACGTCGTACATGGCGCCGAACAAGGACATCAAGAACGTCTACATCATCGGCCAGAACTACGCGTTCGGCCAGGCCGTCAGCCGGGCCGCCAAGGAATACCTCAAGCGCAAGCGCCCGGACATCAAGATCGTTGGCGACGACTTGCACCCGATTGCGCAGGTCAAGGATTTTTCGCCCTACATTGCCAAGATCAAGGCGTCGGGGGCGGACACCGTCATTACCGGCAACTGGGGCGCCGACCTGGCGCTGTTGATCCGCGCTGCCAAGGATGCCGACTTGAAGGCCAATTTCTACACCTATTACGCGGTGACCACCGGCGTGCCGACGGCGATGGGCGCGGCGGGTGCGGACCGGGTCAAGATCGTGGGTAATTGGCTGATCAATGGCGACGTGGCGAGCGGCAAGGAGATCGTCGAAGGCTACAAAAAGAAGTACAACGACGATTTTTACACCGCGCAGACGCACTCGAGCATCGGCCTGCTGTCGCAGGCGATCAAACAGTCCAAGTCGACCGACCCGAAAAAGGTCGCGTTTGCGATGGAAGGCGCCAAGTTCCAGAGCCTGAACGGCGGCGTGATGATGAACAAGGCTGACCACCAGCTGCAGCAGCCGCTGTACATCGGCACCTGGAGCAAGGTTGACGGCAAGGCTGTCAAATTTGACCAGGAAAATACTGGTTATGGCTGGAAAATGGACAAGAAGATCGATGCGTATTATGCGACGCAGCCGACGTCTTGCCAGATGAAGCGCCCGGCGATGTAATTGCCTTCGTAGGGCGCAAAAGCGCTTTTTTTGCGCGCATTGCGCCATGTTTGCGTCAACGAGACGCAGGCATTGGCGGAATGCGCTTGCGCTTTTCTGCCCTACGTTTTCCTCTTCTTTTGCGATTGTTTCCATGGAATTTACGCTGTTCACCCTGCTGAACGGCGTCAGCTACGGACTGCTGCTGTTCATGCTCTCGTCCGGCCTGACGCTCATCTTCAGTATGATGGGCGTGCTCAACTTTGCGCACGCCAGTTTCTACATGCTGGGGGCCTACATGGCCTACACCATCAGTTCCGTGGTGGGCTTCTGGCCCGCGCTGGTGCTCGCGCCTCTCGCCGTGGGCCTGATCGGGGCGCTGGTCGAACGCTATGGCCTGCGCCCGCTGCACAAATACGGCCATATTCCCGAACTGCTGTTTACCTTTGGCCTGTCCTACCTGATCGTTGAACTGGTTCAGCTGATCTGGGGCCGCGCCGCAGTGGCGTACCCGATCCCGCCTTCGCTCGACGGAGCGCTATTTACCCTGTTTTCAACCAGCTTTCCCATGTACCGCGGCTTCATGATGTTAGTCGCGCTGCTGATGCTCGCGGCAATCTACCTGGTGCTCACGCGCACCCGCGTGGGCCTCGTGATCCAGGCCGCGCTGACCCATCCTGACGCCGCCGAAGCACTGGGCCACAATGTGCCGCGCATTTTCATGTGGGTGTTTGGCGGCGGCTGCGCGCTGGCGGCTCTGGCCGGCGTCATCGGCGGCAACGCCTTTGTCACCGAGCCGGGGATGGCCGCGACCGTGGGCAGCATCATCTTCGTGGTGGTCGTCGTCGGCGGCATGGGGTCGCTGGCCGGCGCCTTTGTCGCTTCGATCCTGATCGGCGTGCTGCAAACCTTCGCCGTGGCGCTCGACTACTCGTTGATGTCGGTGTTTAACGGCATGGGCGCCAACATCACGGACGCCACGCCAGGCTACGACCTGCTCAAGCTGTCGATCTCGCAAAGCGCGGCGATCCTGCCGTACCTGCTGCTGGTGCTGATTTTGATTTTCCGCCCCAAGGGCTTGATGGGGACACGCGAATGAGGCTCACCTACACACCCGTGAACGCGGCGCGCTACCTGGTGTGGGGCGGCTTTGCGCTGGTCCTCCTGGCGGCGCCCCTCGTGTTTACTAAGGGCGCGGCGCTGTCGATCCTGTCGCAGATCGGCACCGTCATGATCTTTGCGCTGTCGTACAACATGCTGCTGGGGCAGGGCGGCATGCTCTCGTTCGGGCACGCGGTGTATTCGGGCCTGGGCGCGTTTTTTGCCATCCACATGATGAACAGCACCGGCGTCGGCGCGCATATTCCCACCACGCTCATTCCGCTGGCCGGTGGCCTGGCCGGGATGTTCTTTGGCGTGTTGTTCGGCTACGTAACGACCAAAAAATCGGGCACCACGTTCGCCATGATCACGCTCGGCCTGGTGGAACTGGTGTTCGCCAGTTCGCTCATGTTCCCGGGCTTTTTTGGCGGCGAGGGCGGCATCACGACCAACCGGGTGCGCGGCGAGGCACTGTTCGGCATCAGCTACGGGCCGCAGATCCAGGTGTACTACCTGATCGCGTTCTGGCTCTTTATCAGCACCATTGCCATGTTCGCGTTCACGCAAACGCCGCTGGGGCGCATGGTCAACGCAGTGCGCGACAATCCGGAGCGGGTTGAATTCATCGGTTACGACACGCAGTCGGTGCGCTACCTGACGCTGATCCTGTCGGCTTTTTTCGCCGGCATTTCGGGCGCCCTGGGGGCGATCAACTTCGAGATCGTCAGCGCCGAAAACGTCAGCGCCATCCGTTCGGGCGCGGTACTGCTGTTCGTGTTCATCGGCGGGATCTCGTTCTTTTTCGGGCCGCTGCTGGGCGCCATCGTCGGCGTTTTCTTTTCGGTAATGCTGTCGGACTATACGCCGGCCTGGCAGCTGTACCTGGGCCTGTTCTTCATCCTGCTGGTGCGCTATGCGCCGGCCGGGCTGGCAAGCTTGATCCTGATGCTGCTGCGGGTGGCAAACCATGGCCAGTTCGGCCGCATCTGTAAGCCGCTGCTGGCCGTGTGCGCGGTGGGGTTGGTCGGCTTGCTCGGCGTGGTGATGGGGATCGAAATGCTGTACCACATCACGCTGGAAGGCGCCAACGGCGCCATCATGACGCGCCTGGGGCACCAGATCGACACCAAGGGCGCCGCGCCCTGGGTGGTGGTGGCCGTGCTGGTGGGCGGCGCGCTGCTGCTGTACCGGAAAGTGCAGCCGCATTACGACGCCTTGTGGAGTGAAATACATGCCGACATCGTGGCCAAACAGCGCTCGGGGATGACTACATGAGTTACGCGCTTGAACTGAAGGATGTCAGAAAAAGCTTCGGCAAGTCCGAAATTATCCGCGGCGCCAACCTGACCGTGGCCAAGGGCGAACGGGTGGCCGTGATCGGACCGAACGGGGCGGGCAAGTCAACCTTGTTCAACCTGGTGTCTGGCCGCTTTGGCATCAGCGACGGAGATATTTTTTTAAATGGCAGCAGCATCAGAAACCGCAAGCCCTTCGAGATCAACCGGCTCGGTCTGGCGCGCAGTTTCCAGATCAGTAATCTGTTCGTCAATCTTTCGGTGTACGAAAACCTGCGCTGCGCGGTGCTTTGGTCGCTCGGTTACAAGTACTCGTTCTGGCAGCGCCTGAACGGCCTGCGCGACGCGCACGAACGCGCCGAGCAGGTGCTGGAACAGATCGGCATGCAGCGCCAGCGCAAGATGCTGGCCGGGGTGCTGACTTACGCCGAACAGCGCGCGCTGGAAATCGGCATCACGATTGCCGGCGGCGCCGACGTCATTTTGCTCGACGAGCCGACGGCCGGCATGAGCCGTTCCGAGTCCGATGCGGCAGTGGAGTTGATCCGCAAGGTCACGGTGGGCAAGTCGCTGGTGATGGTGGAGCACGACATGAGCGTGGTGTTCGGCCTGGCCGACAAGATTGCGGTGCTGGTCTACGGCGAAGTGATCGCCTGCGACACGCCCGCCAATATCCGCGCCAACGCGGCGGTGCAGTCGGCCTATCTTGGGCATGACGCGAGCGAGGAGCACGCATGAACGCGATTCTCGAAGTCAAAGGGCTGCACGCGTACTACGGCAAGGGTCATATTTTGCATGGCGTGGACCTGACGGTTGGCCGGGGCGAGATTGTGAGCCTGTTGGGGCGCAACGGCGTGGGGCGTTCGACGCTGGTCAAGGCGGTGATGGGGCAGGTCAGCGCCACCGGTTCGGTGCTGTTCAAGGGCGAACAGATGCTGGGACTGAAGGCGTTCCAGATCGCGCACAAGGGCCTGGCGTACGTGCCGGAGAACCGCGATATTTTCCCCACGCTGACGGTGGAGCAGAACCTGATTTTAGGGCAGAAGAAGACCGGCAAGCCGGGACGCTGGTCGCTGGCCGACATGTACCGCATGTTCCCGCGGCTGGAGGAACGGCGGACGGTGGCGGCGGGATTCTTGTCGGGCGGGGAGCAGCAGATGCTGACTTTGTGCCGCAGCTTGATGGGCGACCCGGATTTAATCATGATCGACGAGCCGACCGAAGGCCTGGCGCCCAAGATCGTGGCGCTGGTGGCGCAGTATCTGCTGGCGTTGAAGGAGAAGGGGATTTCGGTGCTGCTGGTGGAGCAAAAGCTGGCCATTGCGCTGGAGATTTCGCAGCGCGTGTATGTGATGGGGCATGGGGCGATTGTGTTTGAGGGCACGCCGGCGGCGCTGCGCGCCGATGCGGTGGTGCGCAAGGAGTGGCTGGAGGTGTAGGCACACAGTGTAGACATTGCATGCGTTATCGTAACGCCGGCAGTGTCGGAATGCGCTGCGCTTTTCCGACCTACGCGGTACCAATCAATTTGCGGAAACTCCTTGCGTCGGCACGACGTGGCGACGCTGTTGGGACTCTCAAAAAAATAATACGACCGTTCTATTATCATGTATAGTTGGTAGATTGATTCAACCAATAAAGGAAGAGACATGAGCGCCGAATATCAAGTTCATGGCAGCGTCGCTGTCATCACACTCAACAACCCGCCAGTCAACGGACTGGGCCTTGAAACGCGCACCGCCGCCGTGGCCGGCATCCGCCGCGCGCAGCTTGACGCAGCCGTCACGGCAATCGTCATCACCGGCGCCGGCAAGGCCTTTTCAGGCGGCGCCGACATCAAGGAATTCAATTCCCCCAAGGCGCTGGCGGAACCGACGCTGCATACCTTGATCAACGTTGCCGAAGGCTCCACCAAGCCGGTTGTCGCGGCCATCCACAGCGTTTGCATGGGCGGCGGCCTTGAGCTTGCGCTCGGCTGCAACTACCGCGTCGCCATGCCCGGCGCCCAGATCGCCCTGCCTGAAGTCAAGCTTGGCTTGCTGCCAGGTGCCGGCGGCACCCAGCGCCTGCCGCGCTTGCTGGGCCTGGAGATGGCATTGAACATGGTGGTCTCCGGTACCGCGATTGCCTCCGAACGGCTGGCCAAGACCGCCCTGTTTGACGAAGTGTTCGCGCCAGAAGCCAACCTGCTTGACGCAGCCATCGCCTTTGCCAACAAGGTCGCTGACGTGCGCCCCTTGCCGCGCGTGCGCGACCGCAAGGTTGACTATCCGAACCACGAAGCCTTCCTGCAATTTACGCGCAATACCGTCAAGGCCATGGCCGGTGCTTTCCCCGCACCGCTCGAGTGCGTTGAAACCGTGGCCGCGTCGGTCACGAAAAAATTCGACGATGGCCTGAAATTCGAGCGCGAGCGTTTCCTGCATCTGATCCAGACCCCGGAATCGAAGGCGCTGCGCCATGCGTTCTTTGCTGAACGGATCGCCAGCAAGGTCCCCGACGTGCCGGCCGATACACCGACGCGCGAGATCAAAAAAGCCGCCATTATCGGCGCTGGCACCATGGGCGGGGGCATCGCGATGAACTTCGTCAACGCCGGCATTCCCGTCGTGCTGCTGGAAACCAAGCAGGAAGCGCTGGACAAGGGCATCGCCACGATCCGCAAGAACTACGAAAACACGATGAAAAAGGGCAAGCTCACGCCCGAGAAATTTGAACAGCGCGTGGCGCTGATCAGCGGCACGCTGGCGTACGCCGACATCGCCGACGCCGACATCGTGGTCGAAGCGGTGTTCGAGGACATGGGCGTGAAGGAAGCCGTGTTCAAGCAGTTGGATGCGGTAATGAAGAGCGGCGCCATCCTCGCGTCGAACACTTCCACGCTCGACCTGGACAAGATTGCCGGCTTTACCGGTCGCCCGCAAGATGTGGTCGGCACCCACTTTTTCAGCCCGGCCAACGTGATGAAGTTGCTGGAAATCGTGCGCGGCAAGCACACCGGCAAGGACGTGCTGGCTACTACGCTGGCGCTGTCGAAAAAGCTGCGCAAAACGGGCGTGGTGTCGGGCGTATGCGACGGCTTCATCGGCAACCGCATGATCGAGCAATACAGCCGCCAAGCCGGATTCCTGCTTGAAGAAGGCTGTTTGCCGGAACAGGTTGACAAGGCAGTCGAAAAATTCGGCTTTGCGATGGGACCGTTTCGCATGGGCGACCTGGCCGGCAACGATATCGGCTGGTACATCCGCAAGCGTCGTTATGTCGAGTCGCCGGAAATCACCTACTCCCAAACCGCTGACCTGCTGTGCGAAATGAACCGCTACGGCCAGAAGACCGGCGCTGGCTGGTACGACTACAAGGCGGGCGACCGCAAGGCTTACCCGTCGCAGGAAGTGAACGACATGATTGTCAAGCACTCGGCTGACATTGGTGTGGAGCGGCGCAAGATCAGCGACCAGGAGATCGTCGAACGGCTTGTCTATTCCTTGGTAAACGAGGGCGCGCAGATCCTGGACGAGGGCATCGCGATGCGCGCTTCGGACATCGACATGGTGTACCTGACCGGCTATGGCTTCCCCGTGTTTCGCGGTGGGCCGATGTTCTACGCCGATACGGTTGGCTTGTCGAACGTGCTGATCGCGATGGAAAAGTACGCGGCGGCTCGCCACGGCGACGCCTGGAAACCGGCGCCGCTGATGGTCAGGCTCGCCGCCGAGGGCAAGGGATTTAACGGATAGACAGTGCTGTCGCGCTGAACAAAACCGCTAGCGATAGCGGTTTTTTTTCGTCTGATGCCATCAGCAGTGAACCACGCTTTGTTCGCCGGGTCCAAATGACTACTCAGCGGCGATCCGACATGATCGGGAATCGCCGGGAATAAATGCTCATCAGTAACTCGTTGTAATTCTGTCCCGGATGCAAACGTGCAGTGTTTTTTCGACAGGAATTATGTTCTAATGGAAGTACAATTTCGACAAGAGATGATGCCATGAAGAATTATAAATTCGTCGTTGGTTTATTGTTTTCAAGCGCGCTTGTGCAGGGGGCTCACGCGGCATCCGCCACCGCGCAGCGTCCGGTGCTGGCATCTGCGGCCGGCGCTTCTGTTGTCTTCCAGGACGCTCGTGCGTTCCCGCTTCCTTCCACAGTCGCAAATCCTGTCGCAGTGATGCGAACTGACGGCAGGGATGAACTGACAATCAATCATTTGCTGAGCTATGTGAACTTGCCCAACGCGTTTCATTACCTGGATGGGAATGGCGGTAGGGCCGAAGTTTTGCGTGTGCAGTCGACGCTGGCACAGCCAGGCGCGGCCGTCAAAGATGTCACGGAACCTGCGTCGGAAGTGTTACTGCTGGCCGGGCTGAGCGCGCTGGCCATTGCGATCCGGCGCCAGTCGCCTTCCTGAGGCGCGCGGCGACGGCCGGTCACACAGCGGCCCATGGCGGGCCGCTTTTATCACTTCAGCAAAATTGGCTTGCGGTAGCCGGCCATTGGCGGCTTGGGAAATTGCACGCCGGCGTACGCGGCGCGGAAGCAGGCAGCTTTTCCGTTTTCAACGTCGGTAGTGCTGCTGGCCACGCGGCCGGAAGGGTCGAGGACCAGGACAATGGTCACTGGATACATCGACTTGCCATGGCAATTGCCTTTTTCATCGAGCTTTTGGGCATTGTTGAAAGCGAGGGATTCGTTTTCGTATTTGCTCGCCTTGGCGCTAGGGAATTGCGCATCGAACTTGCTCATCTCGGTGGCAAAGGCCGGGTTTTTCGGCGGTGGCGTTTCCTGCTGTGCGTTGCCGCTGGTGGAGGTGCCGGTCGTTTGGCAACCGGCTGCAATCAGAAGGGCGCAAATGGCAGTCAATTTCAAAAATGGTGTACGCAAGGTCAATCTCCGGTTGGTCGCCCGGCTGCAAATGCAGGTCGGCGCTTCTTGATGTCATTGTACCAATAAACCAATTTGCCGAGAATTGTTTTTCCGTGCGGCAACATTAACCTAGTGCGAGCAGTACGGCAGACATGAAAAAGCCCGCGCGCGGCGGGCCTTTTCAGCTTGGCTTGAACAATTTACTTCGCGGGTTGCAAGTGCTTGTCCAACCATGCGTTCACAGTGTGATGCCACTGCACGGAATTGGCCGGCTTGAGCACCCAATGGTTTTCATCCGGGAACACGACCAGCTTGCTTTCGATACCGCGGCGCTGCAGCGCGCTGAAGGTCCCCAGGCCCTGCGAAGTCGGGATGCGGAAGTCGAGGTCGCCCTGGATGACCAGCATCGGCGTCTTCCAATTCTTGACGAAATGGACCGGGTTAAATTTCTCGTAGCTTGCCGGCTTGTCAAAATAGGTGCCGCCATTTTCCCATTCCGTGAACCACAGTTCCTCAGTCGAGTACGCCATGCCGCGCGTATCGAAGACACCGTCATGGTTGACCAGGCAGCGAAAGCCATCGGACCAGTTGCCGGCGATCCAATTCATCATGTAGCCGCCATAGGACGCGCCCAGCGCGCAGCTACGGTTGCGGTCCAGCCATGGAAACTTCTTGACCGCTGCATCCAGGCCTTTTTTCAGGTCAACCAGCGGTTTTCCACCCCAGTCATTGCTGATCGCATCGGTAAATTGCTGGCCGTAGCCGGTTGAACCGTGAAAGTCGATGAAAACCGTCGCGTAGCCGGCGCCGGCATAGGTTTGCGGGTTCCAGCGATAGCTCCACGCATTGCCGAAGCTGCCTTGCGGGCCGCCGTGGACCAGAAAGGCGATCGGATACTTGACGCCCGCAACCGCGTTCCACGGCTTCATGACGTGACCGTAGACCGTGTCGCCATTGGCGCCCTGAAACGAGAACTGCTCGGCCTGGCCAAAGCGCACGTCCTTGAGCGCCTCTGCGTTGAGCTGGGTAAGCTGGGCCAGTTCGACGGGAGCGGTGGCGCCCAGCGTGGTCTTGAACAACTGCGCCGGGGAACTGAGGTTTGCTTGCGCCATCACGATCGTGTCGCCGCGCACGTCAAAGGCGCTGACGTAACCCTTGTCGCTGAGCGGCGTGACCTTGCCGCTGGCAACGTTGATCGAAAACAGGCGATGCTGCCCCACGTCGTCCGCAGTGGCGAGCACGGCGCTGCCGTCGGGCGTAAAGCGGAAATCGGCGATCGAGCGGTCCCAACTGGCGGCAACCTTGCGCTTTTTGCCGGTGGCCAGGTCCAGCATCATCAGCTGGAAGCGGTCCGCTTCAAAGCCCGGTTTGCTCATGGCCAGGTAAGCGAGCGTCTTGCCGTCGGGTGAGAACGTCGGCTTGGTATCCCAGGCCGGATTTTCCGGCGTCAGGTTGCGCGGCGCGGCGCCGCCTTCGGCCGGCACCTGGAACAAGTCGAAGTTGGTCGACCAAGCTTCCGTCTTGCCGGCGATGCGCACCGAAAAGATGACCGATTTGCCGTCCGGGCTGAAGCGGTATTCGTCGCGGTCGCCGAAAGGCTTGGACGGCACGTCACCGTCGAGCGCGCCTGACAGGCTGACCGGTGCGCCTTTGATGCGGCCGGCGGCGTCGAGCGGGGCCGAGAACAGCACCGCATTGCGCCCGTCGGCCCAGGTATCCCAATGGCGTACGAAGAGGCGGTCATAGACCTTGCCGTGTTGCTTGCTGTTTTCCATTTCATCGATGCGCTTCTTGCTGCATGGGAGGTCGGCGCAATCACGAAACACGGCCAGGCCGAGGGCGATGCGCTCGCCCGTTGGCGAGAGGCGGAAGTTATCGACATCGAGCGGCAAGTCCGTCACTTTCAAGGCGTCGCCCCCGCCTGCCGGCTGGCGCCAGACCTGGGACGAGCCGGAGCGGGAAGACAGGAAATAGACGGCGTCGCCTGTGGGCGACCATTCGGGATCGGTGCTGCTGGCCTCGCCCTGGGTCAGACGCACCGGCGCCGCGTTCGGCTTGCGCAGGTCGAGCATCCACAATTGCGTGTTGCCCTTGTTCTTCTCCATATTCGTGCTGCGCACCGTGTACACCACGCGCGAAGCATCGGGCGAAAGGGCCGGGCTGCCAACGCGTTCGAGCCGCACCAGATCCTCGACGGCAAAGCCGCGCGGCGCCGCCATCGCAGCATTCGCACCCAGCACAACGGGCAACACTGCAGCACCCATGATCAACAGACGTGACATCATCGCATTCATCCTCAACATTGAAAAAGTGCCAGCAGGCACAGCTCTATCCCGCCATCATACTAAAAATCACCCCCGGGGTCAGTTCCCCCATTACGACACGAACTGGTCCGTAGAGGCCCGTTACGGCTGGGGCCGTGTCGTAATGGGGGAACTCCCGCTCGCTATAGCCCTGCATGCCGCTGGCATCCGGGTCAGTGTGTCAACCCAGCCTGTATTAAGGGGTTCGGGAAAAGCGAGAATATACGCAACAAAAATGATGCAATTGATGCAGGACTGATTGCCCGCTATTGCCTTGCAATGCAGCCTTCATCACCCAGACCCAGCTGATGGCCAGCCTGCGCACCGCGCAAGCGATGGGCACGTACGAACGGCGCCTGCAATACCTCAGCAAGGTGGCGCTGCTGATCATTGATGACTTTGGGCTGAAACCGCTCCGTCCGCCCGAGGACGAGGACTTCCACGATCTGATTGCTGAGCGCTACGAGAGAACGGCCACGATCCTGACGTCGAATCTCCACTCCGACGAATGGGGTGCGGCCTTCGCCGCGAACAAGATGCGCGCTCTGCCGCCAGCATCGGAAGTGTCCAAACCACCAATCGAGAAGGGACGGAAGGCGTCGCCGAAATGAGTTGGCATTAACGATATAAATCGTTTATATAAGGAAGCGACGCGAGGGGGAATTCGTTCTGGGCCATCCCCGGCGTGAGTTCCCCCTTTCTACTTTGACCGGCGTCCAGTCTGGTCAAAATGGCGCGAATTCATCCACGCTGGGACTCTGCCCCAGACCCCGCACTGCCATGGGCTGCCACTGGGAAGAACCTCCCAGCGGCCTTCGCGGCACCTCGCGCCGGTCTCGCCGAGGGCCTGAGCGGCATTCCGGGCAACAAATTGACAGCCTAAAAACTCCCATTTCCGTCAAAAACGATGTTGCCAAAACGCTCGAAATCGAGCATTCTTGCAACCCAGTTTGAGCCCCTAAAATTGGTGGTCAAAGTGGCGCCATTACGCCGGAAATGGGTGGCGCCTTAATGCCGGAAATTGACACCAGTTGTTCGCCTATCCGCACCTGTCCGGCATCGGTGTTGCAAAGGGTTTCGAGGTTGGCCGTATGGGGGGCGAGCTCGAAGCCCTTGGTCAGCGCCTGGCTGCTGTGCCGCGGTCCTAATATATAGGAAAATGGACTATGAAACGGTTCCTGGATGTCCTGCTTCAATTTTTATTCGGCCTGGCCCTGCCTATGCTCGCGTGGGTAATTTTTGGCAAGACGGTCGCGCGCATCGGCGAACCAGATGTTTTCGATGGGTTCGAATGGCAGGCTATCGGAATGGGTGTCATGGCCATCGTCGGGTTTGCCGTTGCTCGTCGACTTAACGCCAAAGAAAGTAGCGCCTGGATGGTCACGACAAATTTCATGGTCAATTTAGTTCGAGGGACCCCCCTGTGTCAAACTGTTGTGAGACAACTTCATCAGTCTAATTAAGGAAGTTGGCACACATATGGAATTGAACATGACACCAGCAGCAGAACACCCATCAGGCATTACGGAACCGGCA
>NZ_JAFCWX010000048.1:0-22743 GCF_049897805.1 Massilia sp. TWP1-3-3 | reverse complement strand
TTCAATCTCTGTTTAATGTCCTTGCGGACAGATCGCTCACTCAAAATACTGACAGGCCACTTCTTGCGAAGCGCCTATATTTCTTCTTTGTGAACATTTGATAATTTAAGTATTCAACTCGGCTTACGCCTCGTTGGCACCTTCATCAAACGCCCACACTTATCGACTGTTAATTTTTAAAGAGCTATTCGGTACTGCCTTCCGTGCCCTACGAAGCGTTTTGTTCGTAAGCAGCAGAGAGGTGAGATTATGCAGCGTTTCGCGTTTTTCGTCAACCTCTATTTTACTGCGTTGCCTCGTTTGAGACACCCTGCACGCCTTGTGAAAGACACGCTGCTTTTCAGCGGGAGGCAGACTATAGCAAAGGCTCCCGCGCCCGGCAAGGCCTATTTAAACTGCCCGCCACTTTCACCACGGCCGCTGACGGTAACAATGTGCCGTTCAGCGCGACCCACGCCATCAGCATCCCTTGCGAAAGTGATGTGGACCGGCAGGAAGCGCGCGATCACTTCGGCATTTGTGATGGCATGCTGCGATATTGTCTGGGCCGTGAAACGCCCGCCGCCCGCCAGCGCCATCGGAAGCAGTAACTGGTCTGCCAGATGCTCGCCCACCGCCGCGCCGGATGCAATATAGCGACGCGCCTCGTTCAGCACGCTTTTGGCAACGCTCTCGGCGCGCACGGCTTTTTCGCCAAGCGCCGTGAATACGTCGGTAACATATTCCGATTCCAGCGTGATCATCAGTGCGTTGCCCGGTCCCTGGTCGCCCGGCAAGCCGCGTACCCGCAATTGCGACTCTTCCCAGCCCATCCCCATGCCCACTACTTCCAGCTCGCGGGTGGCGACGTTCAGTGGAACGCCAGCAATGAGCGCCTCGGCAAAACCTGCAACGCGCTTGCCGGGTTCCATCAGCGATATCTGCTGCAACTGCACGCACGGCGCAACGGTCGCGATCATCACGCCGCCGCCCGCCGGATAGAACCCGGTGCGCACCAGTTCAATATCCACCGATGCGCCCATCGCCTTTAACACGCGGACGTACGCGCGCTGCAGAAAATGCGCCGGCGGCGCCATGCCGTTATGCGTGCCCCCGCTGATGCGCACCGTCGACGGGCCGTCCGCGTGCACCAGCGCCAGCAGCAGCGTCTGCAACACCAGCGTGCAGCTTCCGGCCGTGCCAATGGCAAACTGGTAGTCGCCCGCCTTGATGCGCTTGGGCGAAAACGTCAATTCGGTGGAACCGACTTGGGCGTCGGTGACTACGGCATCGCTGATCGCCGCGGCCGACTGCACCGCCACCAAATGCTGGCGCATCAGCCCCGGCTTGGAACGGTTGGCGCGAATCTGCGTGATGCGAAACGGCTTCCCTGTAATCATCGACAGAGTCAGGGCACTGCGCAAGATTTGTCCGCCACCTTCACCGGTGGCGCCATCGAGTTCAATCAACATACTGCTTCTCTTTCTTGTTGTTTTAATGTGGCACGCGTCATCCCTTGACGCACACCACCTGCTTCAAAATATGCACCACATCGACCAGGTCGCGCTGTGCGTGCATGACGGCGTCGATATCCTTGTACGCCATCGGAATCTCGTCGATCACATTTGCATCCTTGCGGCATTCCACGCCCTCGGTCGCCTTGATCTGGTCGGCCAGCGTGAAGCGGCGCTTGGCTTCGGTGCGGCTCATGGTACGTCCGGCGCCGTGGCTGCAGCTGTGAAAACTGTCTGCGTTACCTTTGCCACGCACAATAAAGCTTTTTGCACCCATTGAACCGGGAATGATGCCCAGTTCACCGGCACGCGCCGATACCGCGCCTTTACGCGTCACCAGTACATCCTTGCCGAAGTGGTGCTCCTTCTGCACATAATTGTGGTGGCAATTGACCGCCTCGACGTGCGTGTCGAACGGCTTGGTAATGACGGTACGGACGGCGGCAATCAGATTCGTCATCATGACTTCACGATTCATCCGTGCAAACTTCTGCGCCCAGCTCACCGCTTCGACATAATCGTTGTAATGCTCGGTCCCTGCGGCCAGGTAAGCCAGATCCTGGTCGGGGAGATTAATGAAGTGGCGGCGCATATCCTGCTTGGCCAGTTCAATAAAGTAGGTACCGATGGCATTACCCACGCCACGCGAGCCGGAGTGCAGCATGAACCACACGAAGCCTACTTCGTCGAGGCACACTTCAACGAAGTGATTACCGCCACCCAGCGTTCCCAGGTGGCGATAGTTGTTCGTGTTTTTCAGCTTCGGCGTCTTCAGGCAGATCGCATCAAATTCATCCTTCAACAATGCCCAGGCCGCATCGACCGGCGCCGGCGGCGTGTTCCAGGACCCTTCATCGCGGCCGCGGAAACCACGCGTTTTCGGCGACATCCCGTGCGGAATGGCGCGCTCGATGGCAGAACGCAGCTTGCTCAGGCTATCTGGCAGGTCGCTCGCG
Source organism: Massilia sp. TWP1-3-3 (assembly GCF_049897805.1). NCBI lineage: Bacteria > Pseudomonadati > Pseudomonadota > Betaproteobacteria > Burkholderiales > Oxalobacteraceae > Massilia > Massilia sp. TWP1-3-3. Next base: position 20,294 of record NZ_JAFCWX010000048.1, on the reverse strand, counting down.
CACAGCGTGGTTTTGGCCGCCATCATGCCGCATCCAATATCCACGCCCACCGCCGCCGGGATCACCGCACCCAGGGTCGGCACCACGCTGCCGATGGTCGAACCTTTTCCCAAGTGGACGTCAGGCATGACCGCAATGTGCTTGTAGATAAATGGCATCTTGGCGGTATTGGACAGTTGCGCTTTCGCGACGTCTTCCACCGGCACACCCTGGGTCCACATTTTTACGTGGGTGCCGCCTTCAATATTCATGACGTCGTAGTTTTCGTTTTTCATGTAGTTTTTCTCTGCTCAATAAGGGTGATGACTAGAATGGTGAAAAAATGGAGCGTGCCGGATTCGAACCGGTGCGCCGGACTTGCATCCGGCGTTCTCCTACCAATGTATTTCCACCGGCATTCATCGAAATAATTCGAGCCACGGCAGGACAAGAAATTGGTGTGATGTGAACAATTTTGGAGTGTAATCACACCGGCATTCCTGCCAGGCTCAAAAACGGGACTGCTAAAAATATAATGACAAGGGACGGCGTACTACATGTCGACCGCTTCAATCTCCCCGACCCAATGCTGTGCGCCCAACTGGCCGGCGGCGAACGCGGCGACGATTCTGAAAACATCGTCGGAAAAACCACCAATGTTCAGCACGTCTTCACGCTCAGTCGCCTGGCTGGTCGCGTTCGGCGTGCAATCGACACACACCAGGCGCGCCTGCGGATTGATGACTTTGAACTCATTCCAGCGCTGCATCGTCGCGGTCATGCCGTGCGGGGCATCGATCCACGATTCATTGTCGGACACAAATACCACCAAGTTTGCCTTGACCTTGTTCTTGACCATCAGCGCCAGCGGTGCGCTGCAGCTCGTTGCGCCGCCGCCCAGTGCCGCCAGTTTCTGGGCATTGGTCATCACGGTATCGCGCGGGTTCAAATCGCACCGCACGACATCGCCGGCAAATGGGATCACCATCGCCCCCGGGTTCTTGCGCAACATCGCTGCAGCGACCAGGGCCGCCACGTCGATACAGCGCATGGCCGACGTTGCCGAACCACGATAGCCGGATACGGGCGAACCCATCGAACCCGATACATCCGGGCAAACCACCACGCGGCCTTCAATCTCCGGCACGTTAGACAGCGCAATCTCCAGCGCGTCTTCCAATGCGTTGCGAATTTTGCGCGGCACCTCATCCGATGCCGCTTTAAAAGCTGCCATCAACTGGTAAGGAAACACGTGCGCCTTTGCAATGACTTCTGCATCGCGCAGTTTTGCCGCGATCAGGCCAATCATGCCGGGAACCCTGTACACGCCATGCCGTCCGAAAGTGTTCAGGTTCATCCGCACCATTTGCCAGCTTCCTTGCCGCGCAATTTGCGCCCAATCCCCAGTGGACAACTCCAGCGATGTCAACATTTGAAACGGTACGTCCGGCAAAGGCTGCGTGCGGTCCGACTTGTACGCTTCAAACGCCCTCAACTGCGGCGGCAATGCATCCGCATCGAAGGGCTTGCCGATCAACCAGGCAAAAAATGCCGCTCGCCAAGCATCAGCGGGTTTTGGGTGCACCATCTTCACCACGTCCGCCAGCGATGGCGCGGTCCCCACCGACGCTGACAGCAACTGCGCTTGCGTTGCATTGTTCAACCACTGTTGCACCAGCTTTTTTGGACGCGTGCCCAGTGACTTGCGGCCCACCGTCCCCGAACGGGTCATCTGCACGAAGTTGCGCAACATCTTCCCATTGTTGATGACACGGCGGAAGGCCGGCGCCAGTTCAGCCGCGCCTTTGCCGGCAAGCACCACCGCCAGCAAGGCGGGCATGTCCTTCATGTAACCACGTTCGCGGCAGTAGACGGCCGCCTGGGCGATAAACGCTGCATCGACTTGCTCGCACAATTGCAACACGCTTGCCAGTTGCGCCTCGGCATTCGCGTAGTACGTGGCGTTCAGGCATCCAGTGGCGGCGTACTGCGCCAGCTGGTGGCGCGGCGACATGGCGTAGGCCGGGGCCTGCGCTGCGTTGACGGTATCCGCGACCGGTACGAACTTGCCGATTACTGACTGGAACAACTGGGCATTTGCCATTTTCTTTTCCTCTTTTTATTCTGTTTGTATGACTCCTATTGCAAGTGGTGTGCCAGGTCGCGCCACAGTAGATCCGCAACGGCGTAAGCCATTGATAACTATGATTATGTTGACCAAATGCCCACCATGGCGGTCATGGACGGAAAAGCGCATGCTTGCGCTATAATTATTTTTAAATATAAACATTTATACAAAATGAAAAAGAAACGCATCGTCGTCATCGGTTTCGTCGGCACCCAGCTCGACAGTGGCAAAGGCAGCGGCCGCTGGGAGCGCTGGCGGCCGACTGTCGCGCTGACCCAGCAGGATGACGTCATCATCGACCGCATCGAGCTGCTGTATAACGGCAGTGTTGACAGCCTGATCCAGCAGGTCAGCCAAGATATTGCCTCGGTGTCGCCGGAAACGTCCGTGATTCCGCATGCGCTGCATATCGACAACGCCTGGGATTTCGAGGACGTCTACGGCACTTTGTTTGACTTCGCCAAGTCCTACCCTTTCGATCCGGACAACGAGGATTACTGGATCCACATCACCACTGGTACCCACGTGGTGCAGATCTGCATGTTCCTGATGACCGAGGCGCGCTTTTTCCCGGGCCGCTTGGTCCAGACCTCGCCACCGAAACGGCAAGGCGAAGGCCAAAGCGGCACGTATGCACTGATCGACCTGGACCTGTCCCGCTACGACCAGATCGCCCAGCGCTTTTCGCGCGAGCAAGCCGAAGGCGTGGATTTCCTCAAGTCCGGCATCGCCACGCGCAACGACCGCTTCAATACCATGATCGAGGAAATCGAGCGCGTTGCCATCAAGTCAAAAGCGCCCATGTTGCTGATGGGCCCGACCGGCGCCGGCAAGTCATTCCTGGCGCGCCGCATTTACGACCTGAAAAAGGCGCGCCACCAGCTCGACGGCAAGTTTGTCGAACTCAACTGCGCCACTTTGCATGGCGATGGCGCTGCTTCAACGCTGTTTGGCCACATCAAGGGATCATTCACGGGCGCCGCGTCGGACCGGCCGGGTTTGCTCCGCACGGCGCACAAGGGGCTGCTGTTCCTCGATGAAATCGGCGAACTCGGCCCGGACGAGCAAGCCATGCTGCTCAAGGCGGTCGAAGAAAAGCGTTTTTTCCCCGTCGGCAGCGACAACGAAGTGCAAAGCGACTTCCAGCTCATTGCCGGCACCAATCTCGACCTGGCCCGGGAAGTGGTGGCGGGCCGTTTCCGCGAAGACTTGTATGCCCGCATCAACTTGTGGACCTACGCGCTGCCGGGCCTGCGCGAGCGGCCAGAAGACATTGAGCCCAATCTGGCCTATTTGCTGGCGCGCTTCAGCGAAGAAAATGGTCAGATGGTGCGCTTTAACAAGGAGGCGCGCGCAAACTACATGCGGTTCGCGATGTCGCCGCAAGCACTATGGATGGGGAACTTTCGCGACCTGTCGGCCTCGGTCACGCGCATGGCCACGCTGGCCGAAGCGGGCGGCATTACCGAATCGATCGTCGCCGACGAGACCACCCGCCTACAGCGTCTGTGGCGCCACCACAATTTGCCGTCAGATGGCGGCGGAATGGACCTGGCCGACGTGATCGGCCAGGAAGCCGTGGCAAGCCTCGACCTGTTCGATGCGCTGCAACTTGGCGCCGTGATCGCCGTATGCCGGCAATCGAAGTCGCTCTCGGACGCCGGCCGCAAGCTGTACGGCGTGTCGCGCGATGCCAAGAGCAAACCGAATGATGCGGATCGCCTGAAAAAGTTCCTGGCGCGATTTGACGTGAACTGGGACCAGGTCACCAACAGTTCACCTTAGCTCGCGCCGCCTTCGGTACGCTCGCTGCCCCTTGCTGCGCCGGCACCCAAAGCGCGCCGAGAATGTTTCAGGCACGCTGCGCCCGCGCCGGGGACCAGTGCGCATGACCGCCCTCACCGCAGGCTCAGCGTCTGGCGTTTCCACGTCGGATCTTGCCAGCGGTGAAACAAGCTGAGCGACCCGGGCTTGTCTGCGCCATTTTCCACCGCCAGCGTTTCCAGGTTCACAACCTCGAAACTGCGCTTGAACCGCCCTTCCACGCGCGCCTCGCGCACCACCAGCATTTTGGCCGCGCCCGGCACCCAACCGGCAAACTCCGCATAGCCGATGTCGGGATCGACCGCCGCCGGCGGCAACACATCAATCGCCCACCCGGTCGCCACCTTGTGGAACACCCACAACTCGCGCCACGCGGCCATCGGCTGGACTGCCAGCGCCAGCGCCGTTCCCTGTGCATTGCTGCGTGCCGATGCAGGCCAAACAATGCCGTAGGTACAGCGCGTCGCCAAGGCAGGGGCGCCCGCTTTTGCATGCAAGGAAACACAGCTTTCTCCCGGCTGCCCGGGCCGGACCTGCACCGACAAGAGCGCACCAGGCGCCACCGAGCTTTCCGCTGCCCAGCGCACACTGCCCGCGCGCACGCCTGCGTCGGCATACGCTGAAGCGTCCTCGTCTGCCAGGTCGATCTTGCTGACGCTGCCGAGCGCATCAAGCGCGCGAATAGCGGCCTCTTGCGACGGCTGATGCCTGCGCGCCCGCTCAAAAGCCACACTCGACCAGACCGCCGCGCGCCGCATATACACGCGATTTTTGATGTGCGGCGGCAAATCTTGCAGCGCGACCTTGTCCAGCACATCGGCGCGCCACTGGTCGGCAGCGTCGCGCTCGCCCGGGCGCTGGGCCGGATCCAGGCATTCCTGGCGCGTCAGCCCCAGCGCCGCCTTGGCCTGCTGGCGCGGCTCGGCCTTTAGCGCCAGCACGCGCCGGTAAGCGTCACCGTTGTAGCACAGCTGGATGCGGCCATCGCTCTCATAGCCGCGCAGCACCACGCCGTAGTTCTTTACCACTTCCATGTGCGCCGCCAGCGCCACGTCCTGCATACCCTGCTTTCCCTGCTTGGCCGAGGCGCGCCTGGCGAGCCGCTCGGCCATGCCGCCCAGCGCGTCGAACGCTTCCGGACCAATGGCATTGGCCGGCGCTGCCTTCAGGAACGCCGCCGTGTAGGCAATGCCCAGCGCTTCGGCACCCGGCGTATCCTTTAGAAAGCGCACCACCGCCAATAGTTCGCCGGCCTCACCGGGCTGCAGCGATATTTTGCGCACCTGCGAGGCGCGAATGTATCCGGCACGTTCGCGCACGTGATCGTACACTTGCAGGTAATCCATCATTTCGCCGCGAATTTCAAGGCTGTCCCCTTGCCACACCACCGCCTGCTGTTGCGCCGCATCCTTGGGCGCGGCGCGCAGCGACGCCTGGTCCTGGGTCACGATCGCCATCGAGGCGATTGCCGCTGCCACCAATAATGTGCCTGGCATGATTATTCTTCCTTCGCTGCAACGACTTCCACGGGAGCCACTGCGGCAATTTTTTGCGTCCCAAGCAAGGCGGCCCCAATGAATCCGCCATCGGTCGGCGCCGGCGCGATGATCACCGACACCTTGTCCGACAATTTATCGGCCATGGTTTTCTGGATCAGCAAGGGGTGTTGCGAGAGCAGCGCGCCTTCACGCGCCATTTGCGTGGTGGTGACCTTGCCGATCAAGTCCTGGCGATAGGCCTCGGCGTCCGCCAGCTTGCGGCGCGAGTCGGCTTCGCCGGCGGCCTCAATCACGCGCGCCTGGGCCGCGCCTTCGGACATCCTGATGCGCGAGACCTTGTCGGCCTCCGCTTCCAGCTGGCGCTGCGCAATCTGCTTTTCCTTGAACGGGAGCACATGCTTCATGGCTTGTTCCTGGGCGCGGGCGGCGATGATCTGCTCGTTGCCCGCCGCTTCCGCCGCCTTTTCGCGGGTGATCTTGGCGGCGTCCGCTTCCAGTTCGCTCTGCTTGACCATTTTCTCCTTCAATTCCAGCGTGTAGCGCATTTTCTGGGTTTCCAGTTCCTCGGCCAGCAGTTTTTCCATGCCTGCCTTGTATTCCTGCGGCAAGCTGATCTTGCCGATCGTCACACCGCGCAACAGGATGCCGTCGCCGGCCAGCTTGGGTTTGAGTTCGGCTTCAATCAATTGCTGGATCTCGGCGCGCTTGGAAGAAAAAATTTCGCGCACCGTATAGCGGGTGAACACCTTGTAGATCACGCCCTGCACCGCCGGCTCGACGACGCTGCCGTTGATGTCAGGCGGCAGCGTTTTGGCGATCGCCGCCATGCGCGCCGGATCGAGCGCGTAGCGCACCGACAAGTCCACCCCCAGCGCCAGCCCTTCCATCGACTGGAACGGCGCGTCATCCTTGCTTGCCGGGCGGTACACCTGGTCGAACAGCGTCAGCTCGCGCAGGCTGTGCACGCCGGGTAGCACCCACAGCGCGCCTTCGCGCACCGTGCTGCTCGATCCGGTCAACTGGTTGACGCGCACGCCGATATAGCCTGGCGCCACGGTATGCACCGGCGGGTGGGCGAACATCAGGTAGCCGGCCCCGCCCACCACGCCCAGCAACAGGCCGATGCGTCCCAGCCGCAACTTGCCGGCCCCTTGGGCGCCGCTGCGAAACGTCGCGGCCACCCTGCCGGCGCCGCGCGCCAGCGAGGAACGTACAGCTTGCACCATGATCTTGATCCGCTGCGACATGTGATTCACCTTGTAAGTGGGGCCGGTTCGGCATGAAGTGCGTCTCCCGGTACTGCATGGTGGCGCCACCGATGCGGAAGTAACAATGGCCGGGCCGGGGCAGAACCCACCCGCGCGTGAGTAAATGCTCACAGCAGTTGTATGACTTTTGCCGGGAAAACGTGGATACTCGGGTCTTCCCATCAGGAGAGAACCACCATGGCCAGAGTGGCTGTCATTGAAGACGACCTGCCGACAAGCAACCAGCTCGCGGCATGGATCGCGTCGGCCAGTCCCGGCATCACGGTCGACCAGTGGTTCAGCCGCGACGAGGCGGAAAGCGCCATCGCGCGCGAGCGCTACGACTTGATCGTGCTCGACATTGAACTGGGGCGCGAGCGCCATGCGGGCGTGGCGATCATCAACGCCATCAATAAAAAATATGCGACGCCGGTGCTGGTGGTGTCGGCCATGCCGGCCACGATTTACCGCAGCATCATGAAAGCGCTTGATGCCTGGGATTACTTGCAAAAGGCCACGTTCGAGGAATCGGACTTCATCGATACTTTCCTGGAAATTTTGCGCGCCGTGAAAGAACGGGCCGCCATCGCCAGCGAGAAAAAAGCGCCTGGCAAGGAACTGGAGATTGACCCGCTGCGCCAGCGCAATCCGACCTGGCGCGGCCAGCGCATCAACCTGCCGCTGACGGCCCAGCGCATCCTGGCCGCACTGTTCGCGCGCAAGGGCGAGGTAGTCTCGTACGACGAGCTGTACGAGGTCGTCAAGAGCGGGCGCAACCGCGACAATATCCGCAAGCACGTGAGCACCATCCGCGACGCCTTTCGCGAAATCGACCCCACTTTCGAAGGCGTCGAAAACGTGCCCATGCGCGGCTTTCGCTGGGTGGCGCGCCAGGCATGAGCGTGCGTTTCATGCGCGTCGTTCCCTACCGCCTGCGCATCTTGCTGCGGGCCGCATTCTTGCTGCTCGCACTGGCCACGCTGGGCCTGGCGGTATCGGTACTGCAGCAGGAAAAGCAGCTCAGCTACAACAGCTACGCCGCAGGCTTTCAAAAAAATGCGCAGCACATTGCCGCCACGCTGCGCCACCCGACCGGGCAACTCGCGCTGCTCAATCCGCTCCGCAGCGACGCCCCCGCCACCGCCTTGCATCCGGTGCTGCTGCCCTTCGGCTCGCTCGACTTCGACGACCAGAACAAGGTGCAGCAAGCGATCGCGCTCTCCGGCTGCCTGGTCCAGTACGGCAGCAGCGGCAACTTGTGCGTGGGCGTGGGCACCAATGCCTGGGCCGGCGGCTTTATCTATGTGGCCGGCAGCTTTGACGGCACGGCGCTGGTGTCCCACAAGACCGGCGACGAAATTCTGAACCAGTCGCACCGGGTGCTGGTCAGCGTCAAGATGCGCGGCCAGCAATACGACTGGATCGCGCCCTTTGAAGAGTCGCCGGAGAACGCTGCGCGCCGCAGCGAAACCGGCATGCGCGGGCGCCTGACCGGCTTTCGGGCAAGCGACCACGGCTACCGCAAAATGAACCCGGTAAAGGATTTCCGCGGCTGGATCTGGCAAAGCGCCGACTGCAACCCCGGCGCCCCGGCACAAGCGAACGGCGCCTGTCTGCACAATGCATTTTTCTCGCTGCGCCTGCCAGTCGGCTTGCTGCGCGACGCCCTGTTCGATGGCAAGCGCCCGGTCTGGCCGCCGGCCGACCTGGACCACATTGCCGTCAGCGTCAAGGTGCTGGCGCCCGGCACCGGTCCTGCACTGTTGGACAGCGCCAGCGACAGCACCGTGCGGCCGTTTTCCCTGACCGACCTCAAGGCCGCGCTGCTGCCCGGTGAAACATTAAGCATCCAAAAGGCCGGCGGGCCGCCACTGATCGCGCTGACTGGCGCCGACCTGCAGGCAGAGCCGACGTGGCGCTTGCTCACCAGCCTGATCCGCCGCTTGCCGGTCGACGCCTACGACGCGCCGCTGACGGCCACGGAAACCATTTCCATCCCGTCCGGCCGCTACCAGGTCACGCTCGGCGGCGACGTGCGCAGCGTCAGCAAGAACCTGAGCGTGGTGGCCAGGCGCCTGTCGTGGTACGTGGGCGGTATGCTGCTGGCCCTGTTGCTGGCGTGGCTGGTGATTGAGATCGGCGTCATCAGCCGCATCCGCGTGCTGATCCGGCGTGCCGATTCGGTCGCCAAGACGGTCAAGGGCACCGGTGCGGCCGACGAATTCGACCTGTCGGACTTGCGCGGCGAAGATGAGTTGGGCGTGCTCGCCAGTTGCCTGCACGACTTGCTGCGCCGGGTGCGCGAAGATGTCGAGCGCGACACGATCCGCGCAGAGCAGGAGCGCGACATGTGGCACGCGGTGGGTCATGAAATCATGTCGCCGCTGCAATCGCTGCTGGCCTTGCATGCCGACGCCGACGGCCAGAGCAGGCGCTATCTCGCGCGCATGCAACAGGCAATCCGCGTGTTGTATGGCTCCGCCTCGCCCAGCGAAGCGTTCCAGGCCAGCGTGGTGCAGGTCGGTGAACTGGACTTGTCGGCCTTTCTCGAACACGTGGCGGCCAATGCCCCGTGCGCCGGCATCGATAACGTGTGCTTCATTGGCGGCGGCCAAGCCGTCCTCGCGCGCGCGGATGAATATTGCCTCGAAGATGTGGTCACCCACGTGCTGCGCAATGCCGCCCGTTACCGGCTCGACGGCAGTCCCATCACGCTCACGCTTGCCGCCGTTGAAACCGGGGCCACGATTACCATCTTTAACCAGGGACCGGCCATCGGCGACGAGCTGATCAGCCGGGTGTTCGAGTATGGCGTCTCGGACCAGCCGGACTCGGGCGCGGAAGGCAACCGCGGTCAGGGCTTGTTTGTGGCCAAGATCTACATGGCAAAGATGGGCGGCACTATCAGTGTGCTGAACCATGCGGACGGCGTCAGCTTCGTGCTCAGCTTGCAGCGGGTGCAGGCCTAGCAAACTGCCGCCAGTGTGAATTGCAGTACAGATGGACAGCTCGTCAGCAGGATAATGGCAGCTGGACTATCCTGTCCTGTTCCACCACCAGTTCGAGGCGCCCCTGTCTACTGCATCCGTCAAAACGTATTTGCCCTGGGTGGTCGCCGCTGCCTTGTTCATGGAACAGCTCGACGCCACCGTCGTCAATACGGCGATTCCCGCGATTGCCGCCAACCTCCAGGTCACGCCGCTGAGCCTGAAGTCCATCGTCTCGAGCTACATCCTCAGCCTGGCGGTGGGCATTCCCGTCAGCGGCTGGATGGCCGACCGCTTTGGCACCAAGCGCGTGTTCGCGGTCGCCATCACGGTCTTTACGCTGGCCTCGGTCCTGTGCGGCCTGGCCTTGAATACGCCGATGCTGATCGCCGCGCGCCTGCTGCAGGGCCTGGGCGGCGCGATGATGATGCCGGTCGGGCGCCTCACCATCATCCGCACCTTTCCCAAGGCCGAGCTGCTCGGCGCCATGAATTTTGTCATCATTCCCGCCCTCATCGGCCCGCTGCTGGGCCCGACCGTGGGCGGCCTGATCGTGCACTGGACGTCGTGGCGGGTCATCTTTTTCGTCAATGTTCCGGTGGGCATGCTGGCCTTGTACCTTGTCTACCGCTACATGCCCGACTACAAGGCCGACATCCGCCGCCCGCTGGACGTGGTCGGCCTGGTGCTGTTCAGTTCGGGGACGGCGATCATGTCCTGGCTGCTGGAAATTTTTGGCGAGCACACGCTGTCCCCAAGCGCAATGGGCGGCCTGTTTGCGCTGTCGGTCGGCCTGCTGATCGCTTACGCGCTACATGAGCGGGGCATGGAATTTCCCCTGCTGCGCCTGGCGCTGTTTCGGGTGCGCACCTTCCGCATTTCCGTGGCGGGCGGCTTTATCACGCGGCTGGGCATTGGCGGCCTGCCTTTCCTGCTGCCGCTGCTGTATCAGCTCGGCCTCGGATTGCCGGCCTGGAAGTCCGGCTTGCTGATGATGCCGGCCGCATTCGCCGCCATGAGCATGAAACTGGTGTCGCAGCGCTTGCTCAAACGCTTTGGCTACCGCAGGATTCTGACCGTCAATACCTTGTGCATTGGCGCTACCATCGGCCTGTATTCCTTCGTCGGGCCGGGTACGCCGCTGGCACTCATCGTGCTGATTTCAGCGATGCAAGGTTTCTTCAACTCGATGCAGTTTTCCAGCATGAATTCGCTGGCGTACGCCGACATCGATGATGCCGATTCCAGTATGGCCAGCACCATGTCTAGCTCGTTCCAGCAATTGTCGATGAGCTTTGGCCTAGCGGCAGGTTCCATCGTGGCCGCCTGGTACCTGGGCAAGGTGCCGCAGACCAACCAGCCGATGGTGACCGATGCGCTGCACCATGCATTTTATGCGCTCTCGGCAATGACCATCTTGTCGTCAGTGACCTTCTGGCGCCTGCGCGCCACCGACGGCGAGAGCATCAGCCGCGGCATTGCGCGCGACCAGAGCACGCCGGCGGTCAACCAGGCGTAGCAACTTTCAGGACTGCCCGTTTCCGGCGGGCTGCTCGGCCAGTGACTGCAAGGGTGCAGGTGGTTCGACCCGCCCCATCTCGGTTGGCAATGCCACCCGTACAGGTTTGCTGTGCATATTGGTCGACGACAGCACGTTCTCGGTCGCCTCCGGCGCCGCATCCCATACGGGCGCATCGATTCCTTCGAACACGGCCTTGAGTTGATGGCCCCAGTTATTGCGGATCATCTGGAAATACTGATTGCGTTCGTCGATCGTGACAAAGCGCGTCACAGCCAGGCTGCCATCTTCGTACACCAGCAAGTCCAGCGGCAAGCCCACCGAAATATTCGAGCGCAGCGTGGAATCCATGGAGATGAGTGCGCACTTGGCGGCGTCGTCGAGCGAGGTCAGCGGCGTGACGACACGGTCGATGATGGGCTTGCCGTATTTGGCTTCGCCGATCTGGAAATAGGTGTTTTCATCGTGCGACTCGATAAAGTTGCCCGCCGAGTAGATGAGAAACAGGCGGCAGCGCTCGCCGCGGATCTGTCCGGCCAGAATGATCGCAATATTGAAATCGACGCCGAACTCCGCCAGCCTGAGCGAGTCGCGGGTATGGACGATGCGCACCGCTTCGCCGACAATACGCGCCGCTTCATACATATTGGGCGCGTTCCAGATCGTCATGCCATCTTTGCAGACATGATCGGCCACCAGTTGGCGCACGGATTGCGAAATCGACAGATTACCGGCGGTCATCAAGGTGATCACGCGGTCGCCCGGATTTTCAAACACGCTCAACTTGCGGAAGGTGCCGACATGGTCGACCCCGGCGTTGGTGCGCGAATCGGCCAGCAACACCAGCCCGGCGTTCAGGCGCATGCCTACACAATATGTCATGGCCGTAATTCTATGGAGGGGAAAGGCCCTATTTTACACGGGCACGATCAGCGCATGGACGCTCATCGCCTCCTGGCCGCCGCCGCGCCGCATGCCGCGCACCGGGGCGGCCGACTCGTAATCGCGGCCAATGGCCAGCCGGCAGTACGATGTCGTCATCAAGCGGTTGTGGGTGACATCAATGCTGATCCACCCGGAAAAATCGGCGTCGTCGACCCAGGCGTCGACCCAGGCGTGGCTGGCCGCGTGGCCGGTGAACTCCGGATCGATATAGCCAGAAACATAGCGTGCGGGAATGCCATGCGCATGGCAGCAGGATAAAAACACGTGGGCGTGGTCCTGGCATACGCCGGCACCCAGCACCAGCGCCTCGCCCGCAGTACTGAAGACATCGGTCGCGCCGCTCTGATACGCCACCGCGCCGTAAACGTATTCGGCCAGCTTCATCACGTCGGGCGTGCCCACCCGCGCGCCGGCCTTGGGCAGCGTGCGCGCCGCCAGCTCGAGCAACTGCGGGGTCGGCTCTGTCAGGCGGGTGGAGACCGTAAAGATCAGCGGCGACAAGCTTTCATCGTTGGCCAGGCGAGCGCCGGGCAGCAGTTCGGTGGCGATGACGCCTTCGACGACAATGTTCACTTCCCGGTGCGGTTCGTTGAGCGTCAGCATGTGCGACAGATTGCCGTAGGCATCGGTATAAGCCTGGCAATTTCCCGGCGTACTGATACGCCAGGACAAGACGCGCTGCTGCGCTTCGGCCCGCGGCGTCAGGTGCAGTTGCTGGATGCTGTAGGCCTGGGCGACCGTGTAGCTGTAGGAGGTTTCGTGACGAATGGATAATTGCATGTCAGGCCGCCAGGGGAACGAGGAAATCGCGGCTGATCCGGTTGCCCAGTTCAAAGATGCGTTCCATGAAATCGGTCAGGGTGTCGTGCAAGCCCGCTGCGAGAATATCGTCGATGCGGGCGAACTGTAGTTCCGCGTGGATCTTGCCGGCCATGCGCTCGGTGTCGCCCGACACGTCGTTGTGCACCCATTTCAAGTTGGCAACAACCTGGTCCATGCAGGCCAGCAGCGAGCGGGGCATGTCGCCGCGCAACATCAACAATTCCGCCACGCGTTCCGGCGTGATGACATCGCGGTACACCTTGCGGTAGATTTCAAAGGCCGATACCGAACGCAGCAGCGCCGCCCAGTAATAAAAGTCACGCTGGTTCAATGCCTCGCCGTCCTCGTTCGCCTTGGCTGCCAGGTACTTGACGTCCAGAATGCGCGCCGTGTTGTCGGCACGCTCCAAAAAAGTGCCCAGGCGAATGAAGTACATCGCCTCGTCGGTCAGCATGGTGCCCACTGTCACGCCACGCGACAGGTGCGAACGGTATTTGACCCATTCGAAAAATTCGCTTGGATCGTTCTCGAAATTGCCCGACTCGAGGCGCTTTTGCATGTCGAGCCAGGTCGTGTTCTGGGTTTCCCATACCTCGGTGGTCAGCTTGCCGCGCACCGCGCGTGCATTTTCCCGCGCACCGGTCAGGCAGGAAGCGATGGACGATGGATTGTCCGGGTCGCTCACCATGAACGCCAGCACGGTTTTAGGGTCGAGCACGTCATAGCGCGCGTCGAACGCTGCCTCGAGTTCGGAAATGCTCAGCATGGCACGCCAGGCGACGTCCGCCTCTTGCGCCGACTGCGGCAGCATCGACGTCTGCACCGCCACGTCGAGCATGCGCGCCGTGTTTTCCGCGCGTTCGGTGTAGCGCGCCATCCAGTACAGGTGGTCTGCGGTTCGGCTGAGCATTATTTCTCCAGTATCCAGGTATCCTTGGTGCCGCCGCCCTGCGACGAATTGACCACCAGCGAGCCTTCTTGCAGCGCCACCCGCGTCAAGCCGCCCGGCACCATGGAAATGGTTTTCCCGGACAGGACAAACGGACGCAAATCGATGTGGCGCGGCGCGATGCCGTTTTCAACATAGGTGGGACAGGATGACAGCGCCAAGGTCGGCTGGGCAATGTAGCCGTCGGGCTTGGCGATCAGGCGTTCGCGAAACTCCGCGATCTGCGCCTTGGTGGAAGCGGGGCCCACCAGCATGCCGTAGCCGCCCGCGCCGTGCACTTCCTTGACGACCAGTTCGGGCAGGTGGGCCAGCGTGTAAGCGAGGTCTTCGGCCTTGCGGCACTGGTACGTGGGCACGTTGTTGAGCAGTGCTTGCTCGGACAGGTAGAAACGGATCATGTCCGGCACAAAGGGATAAATCGACTTGTCGTCGGCCACGCCGGTACCGATCGCATTGGCCAGCGTCACGCGCCCGGCGCGGTAGACCGACAGCAAGCCGGGCACGCCCAGTGCCGAATCGGAGCGGAAAGCGAGCGGGTCGAGGAAATTGTCGTCCATCCGCCGGTAAATCACGTCAACCCGGCATGGGCCGCGGATGGTGCGCATGTACACGGCGTTGTTGCTGACAAACAGATCCTTGCCCTCGACCAGCTCCACGCCCATTTGCTGGGCCAGGAAAGCATGCTCGAAGTAAGCGGAGTTGTACATGCCCGGCGTCATGACGACAATGGTCGGGTCGGAAGCGCCGGACGGCGCCACCGAGCGCAGGTTTTCGAGCAGCATGTCCGGATAATGGTCGACCGGCGCGATGCGGTTGCGGGCAAACAGTTCAGGGAACAGCCGCATCATCATCTTGCGGTCTTCCAGCATGTACGACACGCCGGAAGGCACGCGCAAATTATCTTCGAGCACGTAGAATTCGCCCGCCCCGGCGCGCACGATATCGACGCCGGCAATGTGGGCGTAGATATTGGAAGTAACATTGATGCCCTGCATTTCCGGACGGTACTGGGCGTTCTTGTAGATTTGCTCGGCCGGAATGATGCCGGCCTTGATGATATTCTGGTCGTGATAAATGTCGTGCACGAACATATTCAAGGCCTTGACGCGCTGCACCAGGCCCGCCTGCAAAGCGCGCCATTCATGCGCCGGAATGATGCGCGGAATAGTGTCAAACGGTATCAGGCGCTCGGTGCCGGCATCGTCGCCGTACACTGCAAAGGTAATGCCCACCCGGCGAAACGTCAGGTCGGCCTCGGCGCGTTTGCGTTCGATGTGTTCGGGCGTTTGCCGGCACAGCCAGGCGTCGAACTCGCGGTAGTGTTCACGCACCGATGTGGCCGACTCATCGGCCATCATTTCATTATAAAAATGCACCATGTCAGCGTATCTCCGTTGGGTTCATGATAAGTATAACAAGAACCGTGCCAGCAAGATGCGCGCCGGAAACAATCGAATCGCACCAAAACCGGGAGAATTCAGCGGTGTTGGTGCAGCCCGCCGTGCAATCAGAATGCCTTGATCAGCGCCTCCAGCTTGACCTTGAGCGACGCGTCGTGCGGCGTGACGGGCGGCACTTCGCGCGCCACGTCAAGCAACTGGTAGACGGCCATCTGCGCCGCGCGCACCGAGTACTCCACGGTAAAGACAACATCGTCGGCAATTTCGACAAACTGGCTCACGAAAGCGAGGTTGTTGGAATTGCGGGGAACCGGCAGCGGCCGGTCGGCCAGGGCGCGCGGCATGAACATGCTGGTGATGTACGGCATGCGGCAAGGAATGCAGGTGGCGCTCGCCATCACCGACTGGTCAAAGTTCAGGTGTCCGCACAGTTCCTGCAAGATTTCCGCGCCACTGCATTCGGCCATGGGCTTGGCGACGAAGTCGCCGATACGGTCCGGGTGCAGCGCATACCCCCAGAACACCTGGGTTCCTTCGGGCTGCCCGATAAAGTGTGGCTGATGGGCCAGCACGACCGACATGAACCAGTTAGAATCCTTGAACGTCACCAAGCCGCCGGTACCGGCGCGGTTGCCTGTAAATTTTTCCATCTGGTCGAAAAACACGGGGTCTTTCAAGGTGACGGTAAATGACGCCCAATACGATTCCGGAATGCTGGAATTGAAGGCGGCCGGGTTGCCAAATTCCGGGCGGCCCTGGGACAGTTTTTCCCACAATGCCCAGCCGCCACTGTCCTTCTTGGTCAAGTGCGCAGGTGGGCGATCCATCGCACCGTAGCTGGACGCATCGGTCATCGAACCGTTCTGGAAAAATACCAGATCGTCCGGCGCCACCGGCAGCATCTCGACGGCGCCTTCGCGCTGGCATTCAATGCCGGTCACAACCCATTTGCCGTCGGCGCCGGTTGCCATCGCCAGGTCCGTGACGGTGCAGTCCATGACAAACACGACGCCCTTGTCCTTGAGCCAGGCGAGCAGCGGGCGCACCAGCGAATCGAACTGGTTGTAGACCGTGCGCTTGACCCCGGCCAGCGTTTCAATACGGGAAAATTCCTTCATGAAGCGATGCAGGTAGCGCTTGAATTCGACTGCGCTATGCCACGGCTGGAATGCGAACGTGGTCGCCCACATGAACCAGAACTTGGTCTCAAAGAATTCCGGCGACAGCCAGTCGGTGATGCTGCTGGTGCCCAATGTTTCTTCATCGGACTCGCTCAGGCGCACCAGCTCCAGCCGGTCCGTCATGCTGAACCCCATCGACGAGACATCAACCTTGAATCGGTTGCGGTCGATCAAGCGTGCCTTTGATTCCGGGATATTTTCAAGATTGAACGCAATGGTTTCGTCGAAGACTGACTGGCCAGGGTGCTGCAGCGAGGGAATCGACTTGAACAAGTCCCAGGTGCACTCGTAATTGTCGGTCGTGAGCATGCGCCCGCCGCGCAAGGTATAGCCGGCGCGGTCATCTCCCCCGCCGTCGAGACTGCCACCCGGAAGTGGCATGGCTTCAAAAATGGTGATGTTGGCGCCCGGGATGCCCCCGTCGCGGATCATGAATGCTGCTGCGGAGAGGGAGCCGATGCCGGCGCCCACTAAATAGGCCTTGGTATTGCTGTTCATATGGTTCCTGTCGTCTGAGTGAGTGCCCAGCACCTCGTCGTGGGTGCATGCTGCATTGCATCAACTATAGGTCATGGAACGAGAGATACCGGGAAGCGCGGTAGAGTTATTGCACTAATACTAACTGTGGCCACCGTGATCAGCGGCGCCTGTCTGGTGTTGGTCTGTCCACTTGTTTCAGCCGCTACCGGCAATACCGTGCAGCAAGCAATGAACAAATCGGCCGCCACGCAGGCGCTCGCTGCAGCACAACGCGATCTCGCACAGTTCGTCGCCCATCAGCTGGCCCGGCGAGGTGCCGCGCCTGGCGACTTTCCGCTCGCTGTCACCGACATGCAAGCGTTGAAAGACGCGCGCATTGCGTATGGCTTTTCCGTATACACCATCGATCCTTCCGATTTGCTCGCCGGCCGCAACACCATGCGTGGCATGGCCAGGCAAGTCAACGAATGGCGCTTCGTCGTTACCTTGAATCAGCAGGCTATCGGCCTGGCGACCGTGGAAAAGAACAATGGGCGATACGAAACCGTTGCCTATGGAGCCGCCGTACTGGCCAAGGACCTGGATGCGGCCGCGGGCCGTTTTGGCAACACGACAAGTCCAATCTGCGTTTCCTGCGCATTTACCAGGCGCGTGCGGACTTCCTGGAAGTGGACAGCGAGGACGGTCGCGGACGCTTTGCACCGCTGCACTCGGCGCGCGAGTCGCTGATGATGCAAAAGGATGCAGGCAAACGGGGGCGCGAACTGCTCGACGAAACCGAGCTCCTGACACCGCTGCGCATCGCGGTCAAGCAAAACATGGCCGTAGCGCGTTAAGCCGGCAACCACTCAAGGAGCGAATATGAAAAAAGTTTTGAACAAGGTTGTATTGGGCGCCGCGCTGATGCTGGCCATTCCTGCCGCAATGGCGCAATGGAAGACGTTGAGTGTTCCGCTGGTGACGCAGGAACATAGCCAGTGGTGCTGGTCGGCGTCGAGCAAGGCGGTGCTCAATTATTATGCAAAGACGCAGAGCCAGTGCCAGATCGTGAACTGGGCGTTCGGGCCTGAACTACGCTTGTGGAAATACCACATTCGACTGGAACAGCTATGCGAATCAGCCCAACAGCATGTATGGCACCAATGGCAGCGTGCAAACCATTCTCAGTGCGTGGGGCGTGTCGAATGGCGCGTACAACAGCGCCTCTTCATGGGCCAGCGTGGTGAGCGACATTAATGCCAACCGCCCGTTCGTGATCCGTTATGGCTGGACCAATGGCGGCGGTCACATCATGGTGGGACGTGGATACGAGACGTACAACGGAACCAACTACGTGTACATCATGAATCCATGGCCGGGCGAAGGGCAGACATGGCGCACCTACAGTTCGGCGGTCGCGGCGTCGGACCACCGGTGGACGCATACCCAACGGATGAATATCGGCCGGGCGAATTGAAGCAGGAATTTTCGCCCCATCATCGTCCTCGCGCAAGCGGCGATGCGACGACTCGCGACCCATAGAACGGATGCCAATAGTGCATTGGAATCGATGCGTTACAGTGACCAGCTGGAGCATGACGTTTCTGGGGACGAACAACTCGCTATTTCTGCGGTTTTCTCTTTCAACACGTGCAGTGTTGGTAACGGGACGCGAGCATGGCGGATTGCATCCGCCCTACGGGGAACCCTGCTTGCGGTTTGACCGGGTAACTCTGCGGACGAAAAAAACCGGGTTTTTGCACTGAGCGCGTTCACCAGCTTTGCAACCGGGTTTTTTCGTTTAAAAAGGCGAGGGCAAATTTGATAGCTCGCGCGTGCGCCGCGTGAGCCGGGCCAGTGTCTGCCAGTCCTGGCCGTTCAACAAATTGATCGGGCGCGCTACGCGCTCGGTTTCTTCTTCGGGCAGCGCGCGTGGCGCAGCTGTAACGACTTTCGCCACACCGCCTTCAAACAACAGCGCCTCGGGCGCGGACGTATTGCTGTTGACGTTGATGGCATATACTTTTTTGTCGTACAGGACGCTTACTTTCTCGACGATCGAATGCCCGACGACAATCGTGTCCGCATCGAATGAGCGCAATGCCGCGACGACATCCTGATCGCCCGCCTTGGCGTACTTGCCCTCTTCGGCCTTGAAGTAGCCGCGGTATTGTGTGACCCCATTAAAACCTAGCACGGCTTCCAGTTCAGCCGTCGGCACCAGCTCGCCGCGCCAATAGCGCCGCATCGCCGTATTGAGCTGCGCAATCGTCAGCCCTTGCTGTACGACCAGCGAGCTGATTCCGCCGTGGGTCACTACCACCCGGCCTGCTTTCACCACTACCGGCTGGGCGCGCAGCCATGCGCCGATCACCGTGTCCGGCGCAAACGCGGCCGCGGCACCACCCATCTTTTCAAGCGCATACAGGTGCTCGGGATGGATCTTGACGGTGTTGCCCCGCAAAAGATATTGTTCGTGGTTGCCCAACACAACATGGACGCTGCCGCCCGCTGCCCTGGCCTGCGCTGCCAGGCCGTGCAGGCGCCACAACACGGCAAACACATCGCTCCCGCGATCCACGGAGTCGCCGGCAATCACCAGCCGATTGGCGCCGAAGTTCCATTCGCCACTTGCAGCGGTGACGCCGAGTTTGCTCAAAGCGCTATTCAGAAATGCGGCATTGCCCTCAATATCGCTCAGCACAAGCAATTTGTCCGGCATCGACACGACAGCATCATCTTGCTGGGCTTTCTGGGGGATGGCGAAAGTGTGGCGCTGTCCGGCGCACGAGATGTGCAAGGTTTCTCCCCTGCCGGCCTGGCGCAGCACGCGATTTTCGCAAAACCAGCTCGCTGACCAGCTGTTGGCCGTGCCCATCTTGACCACGGGACCATCGAACCTGCCGGGAATTGCAGCAGCGTCTCCCGTTCCGGCGGTCATGGGGATCTTGACGTGAGCGATACCCAACAAGGGAAGCATCAAGCGTTGGTGGACACCGGACTTGGTCGACTCAATCTTGGCGAAGAATAGCATCGACCCAAACAGGGCCAAGGGCGCCAATACCAACGCCACAGCGGCGCGCGCCAGGAAGCGTCTTTTTTTTGCTTTCATTACCGTCCCCAGGCATGTCAAGGAACCGATTATAGGCAGGCGCTCGTGCCTTCAGAGTAAGTTGACAACATTTATTTCTACTGTATGCATGTGCACATACAAATTTCGGACGAAAAAAAACCCGACATTTCTGCGGGGTTTTTTAATATAACTAGCCTGACGATAACCTACTTTCACACTGGTTGCAGCACTATCATCGGCGTAATATCGTTTCACGGTCCTGTTCGGGATGGGAAGGGGTGG
>NZ_JAFCWX010000047.1:0-23421 GCF_049897805.1 Massilia sp. TWP1-3-3 | reverse complement strand
AAGGCGAACAATTCATTGACCGCTTCGCGGCCGCTAAATTTTTCGGCCATCAGCGATTCAGGCAAGGCGCGGTCCTGCGCGCTGGCCAGCGCGACCAGGCGTGCATGCTGGCTTAGCCCAGTCCCGAACAGGCCAAGGGCAGAAACTTCGGCAAGGATATCCATCAGGGCAGTGTGATGGTCAGGTTGGCAGCTTTCGGGGCCAGCTTGACGACGTCGTCATAAGCAATGAGCGTGTGCTCGGTACTGCGCGAGAGCGAAGCGCGCAGCCCGATATAACCCAGTATGCAAATGAGCCCGAACACCGAGCACAATACCCACAGCGGCAAGTCGCTGCGCAGCTTGTGGATGATCTGGTCCGGGCGGTCGGCGAAAGGCGCAAAACCGCCGCGCTTGCCCTTCATGCTGGCTATTTCGTCGCCCAGGCGCGCGGTGAGGTAGTTCAGCTTTTCGGTGCCCTCGATGATGTACTTGCCCTGAAAGCCGAGCAGCAGGCACATATGGAAAACTTCGAGCGCATGCAAATGGGCGCTGCCGCGCGCGCGCAGCGATTCAAGCCGGTTGAAAAAATTTTCACCGGCCAGTTGGTCGCCGAACAGGGTCAGTTGCAGCGGCCGGCGCGACCAGTCTTCGCGAATTGGAAACTGCGAGCGCAAAATGATCTCGTCAACGGCGGCGCAAAATGCATACTTCGATGCGTCGATGTCATCGGCCGATGCACCGTGCTTCTTGGCGCCGCGACCAAATTCGTCGAGGAACTGCGCCATCTTCTGCGCAAAATCCGCGTTGTCCTGCGGGCCGTTGCCGTTCTTGAGCATGAACAGTGCATAAAAACCGTCATACATCAGGTCGAGCAGCGTTTGCGGCGCGGCGCTTTGCGATGGCGCTTGCGGCGCGGCGCCGATCAGGGAGGGTGCGTTCGAGGTCATTGAAAATAATCCTTGGGTCAGGAAGTCACGGCAATCAGTTCAAGCGACAGTTCGCGCATGCCTGACGGGACATAGATCGAAATCGATTGCGCCTGCAGCATGCGTTCATACATCTGGCCTTTCGCTTCGATCGTGAAGTAGACGGTGTCGGGCCGTACCGGCACCGCGGCAGGCACCTGCGGCGCGTGCGACAGGCGCACGCCCGGCATGGCCGAGAGGACGAATTTTTCCACATCGTCCGGCGCGCCGATCTTGAAGCGCATCGGCACCACGTCCACCAGTTCAACGGCCGTCATGTCGGCCGACACGGCCACATAGAAGGCCGTCTTGTCGTCGATTTTACCGGAGTCGAGCATGCCGATGTAGTAGCTCGGCCTGACTTGCGTCAAGGCAATGGCGAAGTATTTGGACGAGATGACGGTGTCCAGCAGTTCGCGGATGATCAGGTGCAGCTTGGCAAAGCACGGTCCCGGATCGTTGTGCAGGTAAGGCGGCAAATCGGTCAGTGTCCAGCTCTTGGAAAACGTCATCAAGCCGCCGGCTACGCCGAGCAGCTGTTCATACAGGCGTTCTGGATGGAGTGCCGGATGGTGAAAGTAGTGCGCCAGCGATGCGTAAGCCGAACTGGCCGTATGCAGCAGCCAGAATGACGACATGTCGCCGGAGCGAAATTCAATCACGTTCTTGCTCGGCTCGCGGTGGTGGCCGTACAAGGCGCTGACCTTGGCCTGCAGCGCGTCGATCAGGCGGCGCAGTTGCAGGAACAGGATGGGCGCGCCGCGAATCGACATGCTGGGCGGGACGAACGCCGGATCGAGCTCGAAGCCGCCGGTGGCCACGCGGCGCAGGCGCAGCAGCGGGAAGTGCACGTACGAGTCGCGCGGCTCGAATTCCGACACCAGGCGCACCGTTTTCTTCAGGTACGCCAGCTGGGCTTGCGCGGCCTGGGTGTACAGGTCGGGCGTGTCCATGTTCGCCTGCACGAAGCGGGCCGCATTCATCGACTGGCCGGTTTGACCGAAATTGCCGCCGAAAGGCTTGAAGGCGGGCAGGGCGGCGTAGAACGTGACGGTTTGCTGCGACTGCAGCAGTTCCGACAGATCGACCGTGTCGGGCAGTTCGTCGGCGCCCGGCGCGTCGTACAGCTCGCCGTCCTGGAAACGCAGCGACAGTTCCATCACGCGCAGCGCATTGTTCGACAGCGCGTCGCGGTCCACCTGCAAGGTGTTCACGCCCCAGGCGTAGGGGTGAATCGCCTTGACGCTTTCGTTCAGGCGGTGCTCGTGGTACTGGTCTTGCTGCTGAAAATGCTGGGGGCGCAGGAACAGGCCTTCGCCCCAGAGTACTTTGCTCGTCATGACGTTTGCATCCTTCTATTTGTCTCGGTGGCAAGTATGCCCGACGTTAATTACTGAAACAATAACATTTCCTGAAGAAATTAGCACTGAAAAAACGAAATCAATCGTGCGCAGTGAGAATTGGTGATTTTCAATTGATTGTATTAATCTTTGATTATGTGATAACGTGTCGCCAGAGTAAATATTTCAATTAAAACATTGTTTCTTTGTTACTGTTTCTGAGGACTGCATGACCACCCTGACTACCCTGTACCGTTTCCTGGGCAGCGCCGCGCTGATCGCCAGCCTGACTGCCTGTGCCACCAACACCGCCACCCCGTCCGCCTCCGCCGCGCCCAAGCTGCAGGACATGTTGACCAAAGCTTCCGAAGCGGCCAGCGCCGGCCAGAAAGAGCAGGCCATCACCCAGTGGAAGGCAACCGCCGCCGCCTACCCGACCGACAAGACCGCCTGGGGCCATATCGCCAAGGCGAAATTTGACGCGGCCCAATACGGTGAAGCCATCGTCAATGCCGAAGAAGTGCTGGTGCGCGACCCCAACGACAAGCAAGCGAGCAGCATCATCGCCACCAGCGGCCTGCGCCTGGCCACCCGCGCCTTGAGCAACCTGAGCCGCCAGAACGGTTTTACCGGTTCGCTGCAAAAGGAATCGATGGAACTGGCGCGCGTGCTGCGCGACAGCCTGGGCAACGATATTTTGTTCAGCCCGCCCCCAGACAAGATCACGATCAAGGATCCGAAGCCGAAGGCCAAGGTCGTCAGCGATGCGCCGGCCAAGGTCAAGCTCGCCGAGCCGCCGAAGGTCAAGGAAAAGCCAAAGGCCGACGACTGCAAAGCCGGCGACCCGTTTTGTGCGTTGAAGTAAACACCGTTTAACGATTCCATCCACCTAGAGGGGAAAATTATGTCCAAGTCAGAGAGTGTCCAGAAGCGCCTGCAAAAGGTTCGTCCACCACGCGTGCAGATGACGTACGACGTTGAAATCGGCGACGAGACCGCGAGCAAGGAACTGCCTTTCGTTACCGCCGTCGTCGGCGATTTCGGCGGCAATTCGGAAGTCGAGCAAAAGCGTCTGAAGGACCGCAGTTTCGTCGGCATCGACCGCGACAATTTTGATGAAGTGATGAAGGGCGTCGCCCCGCGCGCCGCCTACCAGGTGCAAAACACGCTGTCCGACGAAGGCGGAAAATTCGGCGTCGACCTGACCTTCAATTCGCTCGAAGACTTCCGTCCCGAGTCGATCGTGGCCCAGGTCGAGCCGCTGCGCAAACTGCTCGAAGCGCGCACCAAGCTGGCCGACCTGCGCAACAAACTGGCCGGCAACGACAAGCTCGAAGACTTGCTCAACGACGTCTTGCACAGCACCGAAAAAATGGCAGAACTCGGCCAGGCCACCACCAACAAGGAAGATTGATCATGTCCGCTCAAATGAACCAGGCCGCAGGTGCGGCGCCCGCAGCCGAGTCGGCACTGCTAGACCAAATCGTTGAACAGAGCAAGGTCGCCAAGTCGAGCGTCGAACATGAGCGCGCCAAGGATTTGATTTCCGAACTGGTGCACCAGGTCATGGACGGCACCGTTGTCGTTTCCGACAACTTGGCCGCCACCATCGACGCGCGCGTCGCTGAACTGGACCGCATGATTTCGGCGCAGCTGTCGGCCGTCATGCACGCCCCGGAATTCCAGAAATTGGAGAGCAGCTGGACTGGCCTGAACTACCTGGTGAAAAACACCGCGACCGGTCAGAACATGAAGATCAAGATGCTCAACGCGACCAAGAAGGAACTGGTCAAGGACTTCCAGAGCGCGCTTGAATTCGACCAGAGCACGATGTTCAAGAAGATCTACGAAGAAGAATTCGGCACCTTCGGCGGCGCACCGTTCGGCACCATCCTGGGCGACTTCGAAATCAACCGCCAGCCCGAAGACATGTACTTCATCGAGCAGATGTCGCATGTGGCCGCCGCCGCGCACGCGCCGTTCATCTCGTCGGCGTCGCCCGAGCTGTTTGGCCTGGAGACCTACAGCGACCTTGGCAAGCCGCGCGACCTGTCGAAGGTCTTCGACACCGTCGAATACACCAAGTGGAAGTCGTTCCGGGAATCGGAAGACTCGCGCTACGTCGGCCTCACGCTGCCGCGCTTTCTGGGCCGCCTGCCGTTCAACCCGGCCGATGGCGCCACCACCGAAGGCTTCAATTTTGTTGAAGATGTCGACGGCACCGACCACCACAAGTACCTGTGGTGTAATGCGGCCTACGCCTTCGGCACCAAGCTGACCGGCGCGTTCGAAGACTTCGGCTGGTGCGCGGCGATTCGCGGCGTTGAGGGCGGCGGCCTGGTCGAAGACCTGCCGACCCATACCTTCAAGACCGACGAAGGCGAAGTGGCGCTCAAGTGCCCGACCGAGATTGCCATCACCGACCGCCGCGAGAAGGAATTGTCGGACCTGGGCTTTATTTCGCTGGTCCACTGCAAGAACACCGACTACGCCGCCTTTTTCGGCGCCCAGTCGGCGCAAAAGGCCAAGAAATACCAGTCTGACGCGGCCAACGCCAACGCGGTTCTGTCGGCCCAGCTGCAGTATATTTTCGCCGTCTCGCGCATCGCCCACTACATGAAGGCGATGATGCGCGACAAGATCGGCAGCTTTGCCGCCGCCTCCAACGTCGAAGACTTCCTGAACCGCTGGCTGACCCAGTACGTTCTGCTCGACGACAACGCCAGCCAGGAACAGAAGGCCCAGTTCCCGCTGCGCGAAGCATCGGTGCAGGTGTCCGAAGTGCCTGGCCGTCCCGGCGTCTACCGCGCCGTCTCATTCCTGCGTCCGCATTTCCAGCTTGACGAGCTTTCCGTTTCACTCCGACTGGTCGCGGAGCTGCCTGCTTCGACCAAAAAGTAATATCCATAAACCACTGAAAGGAACACCATGGCAATTGACGTCTACCTCCAAATCGAGGGTATCAAAGGCGAATCGACCGACTCCACCCACAAGGACTGGATCGAGTGCAAATCGGTCAACTGGCACGTGCTGCAGCCTAAGTCGGCTACCGCATCGACCGGCGGCGGCCACACTGCCGAGCGTACCGAGCACAAAGATATCGTGATCGACAAACTGGCCGACCTGGCAACCCCTCTGCTGCTGCAGAACTGCTCGTCCGGCAAGACCATCCCTAAGGCAAAGCTGGAATTCCTGCGCGCCGACGGCAAGGGCGAGCGTATCAAGTACTTTGAAATCGAACTTGAGAACGTGTTGATCAGCAGCGTGGCGCCATCGGTGCAAGCTGGCGACATCCTGACCGAAGCACTGTCGTTGAAGTACTCGAAGGTCAAGTGGAAATACACGCAGCAAAAGGTCGGCGGCGGTTCGGGCGGCAACACGTCCGGCGGCTGGGACTTGGCAGCAAACAAGCTGGCTTAATCTAGTTGGCTTAACGAAGCAAGAAACGGGGTACCGATGAAGGGTTTTACGCCTGGACTATTTGACCGGCTGCTCGATGTGCCGGTCAGCGGTGCCACCAGCGGCTTGGTCGCGCGCATGAATATCGAGGACTTGAAGGACTCGGTAGCGCGCGATCTCGAGGCGCTGCTTAACACGCGCACAGTTATCCCGGAAGAGATCCTGAAGCGGTTCCCCGAATGTGGCCGTTCCATCGTCACCTACGGCCTGAATGATTTTGCAGGCCGTTCCCTTTCCAGCACGGACGACCGCGCCTATATTTGCCAGTGCCTGGAAAAGGCCATTGCGCGTCACGAGCCGCGCCTGCGCAACGTGAAAGCGTCGCTCGAACTGCGGGAAGATTCAGTCAATCGCTTGAATTTCGCCATTGCCGCACTGATGGTCGTCAGCACGTCGCAAGAACCGGTCAATTTTGACGCGGTCCTGCAGCCATCTAGCTTGCATTACACAATCAGCAAGGCGCGCCGAACTGCGTCTGCGGGAGCCTGAGTTTGGAACAGTTATTACCGTATTACGAAAGGGAGCTTGGATTTTTGCGCCGCTATTCGCGCGAGTTTTCAGAACGCTACCCAAAGATCGCCGGCCGCCTGTTAATTGGCGGCGAGGTGTGCGAAGACCCGCACATCGAACGCATGATCGAGTCCTTCGCGCTGCTCAATTCCCGCATCGCCAAGCGCCTCGACGACGATTACCCCGAATTTACCGAAGCGCTGTTCGAGGTGCTGTACCCGCATTATCTGCGCCCGTTTCCATCGTGCTCGATCGCGCGCATGGACTTCAGTGGCGCAGCAAGCCAGCTCACCACCGCCAGCGTGATCCCGCGCTCAACCCAGCTCACCACACGCCCCGTGCGCGGCGCCGCATGCACGTTTCGCACCGCCTATCCGGTGACGGTGGCACCGGTGGCGCTGACTAGTGCCTCGTTTTCAGCCATCATCGATACGCCCGAAGCGGTGCGCGCGCCGCAGGGCGCCACATCGAGCGTGAGCATCACCATTTCCAGCACCGCCGAACAGGTGTCGGTCTCGCAACTGGCCCTGGGCAAGCTGCGCGTTTTCATCGACGGCGAGCCATCGTTTTGCGCGGCCCTGCGCGACGCACTGTTCATGCGCACCGTCGCCGCCTACGTCGAAGCGGACGACAACGGCCGCTGGGTCGCGCTTAACGCGATTCCGGTCAGCGTGGCCGGCTTCGAGGAAGACGAATCGCTGATCGACTTTTCTGCTCGCTCGCACACGGCTTACCGCCTGCTGACTGAATACTTCTGCTTCCCCGAAAAATTCAATTTTTTTGATCTCGACCTGACCAGCATGGGCAACGTCCTGCCGTCAGGCGCGCGCTCGATCACGCTGCACCTGGCGCTGTCGGGCATGCGCACCGATTCGAACAATGCGCGCATGCTCGGCACGCTGGGCACCAACAACGTGCTGCTTGGCTGCACGCCGGTGGTCAACCTGTTCCGCCAGCGCGGCGAACCGATCCGCCTGACGCACACCACGGCCAGCTACCCGGTGCTGGCCGACGCGCGCCGCGCCTTTGCCTACGAAGTGCAGTCGATCGACTCGGTCAAGCTGGTGCGCCAGACGCCGCAGGGCGAATCGATCGTCCAGTTCCGCCCCTTCTATTCGCTCAAGCACGGCCAGACGCCTGAAAAAAGCGGCCACTATTACGTGATGCGGCGCGACGAAACGCTGGGCGAGCGCAGCCCCGGCTTCGAGACGCAAATATCGATCGTCGACATCGACTTCGACCCGGCCGAGGTGGAAACCGACACCCTGAGCCTCGAATTGACGTGCACCAACCGCGACTTGCCGGCTTCACTCGCGTACGGCCTGCGCGGCGGCGACTTGTTCCTGGAAGGCGGCTCGAGCGTGCGCGCAATTACCTTCCTGCGCAAACCCACCCCGTCGCAGCGCTTCGAGCGCGGCCGCGGCGCGCACTGGCGCCTCATTTCGCACCTGTCGCTTAACCATTTGTCGCTGGCCGACGGCGGCCTTGACGCGTTTCGCGAAATGCTTACGCTGTACGACTTGCCGCGCTCACCCTCGTCGCAGCGCCAGATCGGCGGCATCGCCGCCATTGCCCACAAGGCGGCCAACGCCTGGCTGCCGGGGAACCCGTTCGCCTGCCTGGTGCGCGGCGTTGAAGTGCGCCTGACGATCGACGAGGAAGCGTTCGTCGGCAGCGGCATCCATGCCTTTGCCCACATCATCGAGCGCTTTCTGGGCTTGTACGTGCACGCCAACAGCTTTGCCCAGCTGGTCATGGTATCGAATAAAACCGGAGAAGAGTTATTGAAATGTACGCCACGAAGCGGCGATTTGAGCCTGCTGTAATCGAGCGCCTGTTCGAGGAACCGTACCGCTTCGAATACTTTCAAGCGGTGCGCATGCTCGAACTGTGGCTCAAGCGTCACGGCACCGCCCAGCAGGGCCTGGTGGCAAACTTCTTGCGCTTTCAGAATTCGACCTCGCTCAGTTTTCCGGCCAGCCAGCTCGAAGCCATTAAGACCGAACCGAAGAACCTGCCCAGCGACCCGCGTTCGCTGGGCGAGGCACTCAAGTCGCACACGCTCAAATACATCCGCGTCACGCCCGCCTTTATGGGCCTGTTGGGCGGGAACGGCGCGCTGCCGCTGCATTACACCGAGCGCATCGCCGCGCGCGTGATGTACGAAAAGGACGAGGGCCCGCGCGCTTTTCTCGATACTTTTTCTAACCGCTCGCTCGCCTTGTTTTACGAGGCCTGGCGCAAGTACCGGCTCGAGCTCAAATACCAGCTCGACGGCAAGGATACGTTTTTGCCGCTGCTGCTCTCGCTGGCGGGCCTTGGCAACGAGTCGCTGCGCAAGCGCCTGACGGACGACGAGGGCGGGGGCGTGCTGGACGAATCGATCGGCTACTTTGCCGCGTCGATGCGGCACCGGCCGGCGTCAGCGGTGCAGATCTCGCGCGTGCTGGGCGAGTATTTCGGCCAGCCGGTCAAAGCGGTGCAGTTCATCGGTTGCTGGTATGACGTGCCGCCAAGCCAGCAGACCATGCTGGGCGGCCTGAACGCCACGCTGGGCGCAGGCGCCATGTCCGGTTCGCGCGTCTGGCAGCGCGACTTGCGCATGCGCCTGGAGATCGGCCCGCTCGACCGCCAGAGTTTTGACGCTTTCCTGCCGGGCGGGAAAGCGGCGCGTGCGCTCAAGAGCATGCTGACGATGTTTACGGGCGTGACCATCGAGTATGAAATCCAGCTGGTGCTGCGCGCCGCCGACGTGCAGGGCGCCTCGCTGGCGGAACAGCGCAGCGGGGGCAGGCTGGGATGGGACAGTTTTCTGGTTACCGGTGCCCAGACCGTGGACCGCAGGGACGTCTGTTACGAAATTCACGCAGTCTAAGTGGCACAGTAAGTTGCACAATAAGTTGCACAACAAGTTGCACAACAAGCTAACAGTATTAGCTACCAATACAAGCACAACAAAAAGAGGAATCTTCAATGAGCATTAATCTGAAAACGCTGATCGGTAAACTGAACGACACCAGCCGCACCGCGGCCACGCGCGCGGCCAGCATCTGTGTCTCGCTCGGACAGTTTGAGGTGGACCTCGAACACCTGTTCCTGGCGCTGCTCGAGCAGCCCAAGAGCGACTTTGTGCTCATCGCGCGCAACATGGGCATCAGCGTGAGCATGCTGGAAGCGGACCTGCAGTCCGAAGTGCAGCGCCTCAAAGCGGGCAATTCACGCACGCCGGTGTTTTCGGCGCGCCTGCCCAAGTTGTTTGAAAACGCGTGGCTGATTGCTTCGCTCGACATCCAGGCCGGCCGCGTGGCTGAAATTCGCAGCGGTCACCTGCTGCAGGCCATGCTGACCGACCCGGAACTGGCGCAGCTGGCCTACCGCGGCTCCAAATTGTTTGACAAGTTCGACGTCGAGCAGATCAAGCACAAGCTCGACAAGGTCGCTGCCGGTTCCCAGGAAGAAGTGGCGAAAGCGGTCGTGGCCGACGTGGAAGAAGGCGGCGGCGCCGACCCGGTGGGCGAGATGGCCTCGCAAGGCGCTTCCAAGACGCCGGCGCTGGACCAGTTCACCACCAACCTCACCCAGCGCGCGCGCGACGGCAAGGTCGACCCGGTGATCGGGCGCGATACTGAAATCCGCCAGGCGATCGACATCCTGATGCGCCGCCGCCAGAACAACCCGATCCTCACCGGTGAAGCGGGCGTGGGAAAAACGGCCGTGGTGGAAGGCCTGGCGCTGCGCATCGCGCAAGACGACGTGCCGGACGTGCTCAAGGGCGTCGAGATCCACACGCTGGACATGGGCCTGCTGCAGGCCGGCGCCAGCGTCAAGGGCGAGTTTGAAAACCGCCTGAAAAACGTGATCGACGAAGTCAAGAAAAGTCCGCACGCGATCATCCTGTTCATCGATGAGGCGCACACGATGATTGGCGCGGGCGGCGCGGCCGGCCAGAACGATGCGGCCAATTTGCTCAAACCGGCACTGGCGCGCGGCGAATTGCGTACCATCGCCGCAACAACCTGGGGCGAATACAAAAAGTATTTTGAAAAAGATGCCGCGCTGGCGCGCCGCTTCCAGGTCATCAAGGTCGAAGAGCCGAGCGAAGAACTGGCCTGCGCCATGTTGCGCGGCATGGCCCCGCTGATGGAAAAACACTTTGGCGTACGCGTGTATGATGAAGCCATCACCGAAGCGGTCCGCCTGTCGCACCGTTACATCATGGGCCGCCAGCTGCCGGACAAGGCGATCAGCGTGCTCGATACCGCCTGCGCCAAGGTCGCACTGGGCCAGAACGCCACCCCGGCGCTGATTGAAAACCTCACCCGCAAGATCGAACGCATCGACGTCGAAGCAGGTTCGCTCGAGCGCGAGCAAACTTCCGGCGGCGCGCACGCCGCGCGCCTGAAGGACTTGGCCGCCGAACGCGCTGCCGCCTCCGAGCAGCACACGGTGCTGTCGGCGCGCTGGGAGCAGGAAAAGGCGTTGAGCGCAAAAATCATGGATGGACGGCGCACCCTGGAAGCAGGCGAGGGCGAGGGCGAGGGCGGCGGCGCCATGCAGGGCAAGGATATCCAGGCGATGGTGGCCGAACTGCGCACGCTGCAGGGCGAAACGCCAATGGTGCCGGTGCAGGTCGACGGCCACGTGGTGGCTGAAATTGTCGCCGGCTGGACCGGTATCCCGCTGGGCAAAATGGTCAAGGATGAAATCAAGACTGTCCTCAAGCTGAAAGACTTGTTGGAAGAGCGCGTGCTGGGGCAGTCGTATGCGATTGAAGCGGTTGCGCAGCGCGTGCGCACCTCGCGCGCCAACCTGGACGATCCCAACAAGCCGAAAGGCGTGTTCCTGTTCGTCGGCCCGTCCGGGACCGGCAAGACCGAAACGGCGTTGGCCCTGGCCGACGTGCTGTATGGCGGCGAGCGCAAACTGATCACGATTAACATGAGCGAATACCAGGAAGCGCACAGCGTGTCGGGCCTGAAAGGCTCGCCACCGGGTTACGTGGGCTATGGCGAAGGTGGCGTGCTGACCGAAGCGGTGCGCCGCAATCCCTACAGCGTGGTGCTGCTCGATGAAGTCGAGAAGGCCCACCCGGACGTGATGGAGCTGTTCTTCCAGGTGTTCGACAAGGGTGTGATGGATGACGCCGAAGGGCGCGAGATCGACTTCAAGAACACGATCATCATCTTGACGTCGAACATTGGCTCGAGCGCGCTGATGAATGCGTGCCTGAACAAGACGGCGGAAGAACTGCCGGCGCCCGAAGCGCTGGAAGAAATGCTGCGTCCACACTTGATGAAGCAGTTCAAGCCGGCGTTCCTGGGCCGCCTGAAAGTGATACCGTATTTTCCGATTACGGACGATGTGCTGGTCAAGATCATCAAGCTCAAACTGGGCAAGATTCAGGAGCGCATCGCGATCAACCACAAGGCGGAATTTAGCTACGACGAGGCGCTGGTGGAAGGCGTGCTGGCGCGCTGCACCGAAGTGGACTCGGGCGCGCGGAATGTGGACAACATCCTGAACGGGACGCTGTTGCCGGAAATTGCGGAGTCGGTGCTGGCCAAGATGGCGGAAGGGACCGTGATGTCGAAAATCAAGGTCAGCGCCAACAAGGAAGGCAAATTCAAGTACACCATCAAGTAACGGGAGTTGGCATGCGCTGTCGGCAGCGGCGCATGTCGTTCAATCCAAAACCGTATTTCACTGCGCCACACCGATGAGGGTTCGCACAAAAGCCGCCTTTCTGTTTGCCAGCCTGCTGGGCTGGCAAGCGGCGCACGCCGCGACCATCTCAAACCACGACCTTGTGCGTCCGGAAGGCGTGCGCCACTTCCGCGTCTTGCAACCGGATGGTTTGGCGCCGACGCTGCGCCCGGTCGTCATTCTCCTGCATGGCCATGGCGCCAGCGCGGCATGGATGCTGGGGCAGGAATCGTTTGGCGCCTTTCGCTCGCAGGACTGGGCCAAGCTGGCCGAGAGCAGGAAAGTGATGCTCATTGCACCCGACGGTACTAATGCGAGCAACGGCAAACAGGCGTGGAACGATTGCCGCGCCGATGCCACGACCAATGCACCGGTCGATGACGCCGGTTTCCTGTCCGTCCTGATCGATCGCGCAATTGCCGAGTTTGGCGCGGACCCGAGGCGCATCTATCTACTCGGTACGTCCAACGGTGGCGGCATGGCCTACAGGGCCGGCATCGAACTTGGTCCCCGTCTGGCGGCCATCGGTATGCAAAGTAGCCTGATGGCCGCGCGCAGCAGTTGCAAGGCGCCGACGCCTCCACTGCCGGTATTCATCACCCATGGGACTGCCGACAAGATTGCGCCGTACGGCGGCGCTGTGACCGCGTTCGGGCTGACGGGTCGTGGCAGCGGTCTTTCGGTCGGTGAGTCAGTAGCCGTATGGCGCACGCTTGCCGCTCTGGCGGACGCACCGGTTAGCTATCGCTACCCGCACCTGCAAGCGGGCGACCCGACCAGTGCCACGCGGCTGACCTGGGGCGCCGATCCGGCGCAGCTGCAAGTGGAATTGCTGCGCATTGACGGTGGCGGGCACACCGGATCGTCACGGACGGAAGACCTTACCTGGCTGCTGCGCAAGCTGTTGGGGGAGATGAATCATGACGGGAATACGCCTGAAGCCGCGTGGCGTTTCTTTGAGCATAAGCGCGTTCAGGCTGTTAAGCCCCAGTAAGGCAGTTCGTTGAGAATACCAAGCCATCGCATTCTCAACAAACAGTGCTGACTCTGGCAAAAAACTGCCATCTAAGCGCTTACTCTTGCGGTTTAATTCCCAGCAGCTCTTCAATATGCGCCATCGACGCCGGGTCCTTGACCACCGAACGCAGGAACGCGGCCAGGTCCTGGTCGCCGGCGTCTGCCGCCTTGTCGGCAAAATACGACACCGGGCTATGCGGCTCGGTACGGCGGAAGAAATCGGCCACGGCGCGCAGCTGGCTCAGCGCCTGGAAACGGGTATGAATCGCACCGGGAGGGCCCATGTGAACACTCTGGCTGACATGCGCACTGCCATCGCCGTTTTCAGGCGAACCAGGGTTTTGCGTAACTGGTCCCTCAGTAACGGGCGAAACGGGGCCGGTAGCGGGCATCAGGCGCGCCATCGAATCGAGCGCGTCGCGCGCACTGGCAAAGCCGGGACTGTCCTGGCCCAGACGCTCGTCCGCCGCTTTTTCCAGCTTTTGCAGCGCTTCCATGCAGTACTGCGCGTCAGCCGCAAAGGCGGTGCGAAAGGGCGTCGAATTGGCGCGCTTGGCGTTCTCCAGATCCGTCAGCTTCATGTCGCCGTTCGGGTTCTTGCGCGCCGTTTCAAAGTCGATCGACGTGTACTTGCTGCTATTGCCGTCGGTGACAGGCATCTCGCGCAGCATTGCCGGCACGCGCGCCAAGATCCAGGCCAGGTTGCCGATGCGCTGGTCATGGTCGTCGCCATCGGACTCCGGATACAGTCCCAGGTCCCAGAATTTGTCGAGCAGCCCGGCAATCACCAGCAAGCCTTCGGCCAGGCCGCGCATGCGGTACTTCTTGGCGCCGGCTTCGGCCAGCCACACGGCCAGGCGCAAGTCCTTGCTCTTTTGCTGCAGCAGCATGGAGCACTTCTTGACGACGAAGTCCCAGTCGGCTTCCTTGATTTCGGTGACCCATTCGCCCTGGTCGAGCGAGGCGTCGTCAAACTTGCGGGCCTGCGTAATGGCGTCGAGTTCGGGCGAAAACGACAAATCGTCCCCGGCCGGCTTGTCGTCGCGGATGGGGTTTAACAGCTGGTCGGCTAAAAACATGGTGTCCTTGTATGCGTAAAGCGGCGCTTACTGCGCCAGGCGGAATTCAATGCGGCGGTTGCGCATGCGGCCCTCGACGCTGTCGTTGGGGGCGATCGGGCGGTCCGGCCCCTGGCCGGAAGCGGTCATCAAGTCGCTCTTGACGCCCATGCTGGCCAGATAGGACTTGACCGCTTCGGCGCGTGCCTGCGACAGGCCCTGGTTGGTGGCGCGCAGGCCGACGTTGTCGGTGTGGCCGATCAGCTCCATCTTGTGTTCCTTTTGCTTGCGCAGCAGGCCGAACATTTCGTCGAGGATGGCGCGCCCGGCCGGGGTCAGCGTCGCCTTGCCGCTCTCGAACTCGATGGTGTGCTTCTTGAGGAATTCATCGATCGCGTTCTGGTCGGCGCCGGCCGAGACGCGCAGGCCGTTGCTGATCGTGTAGGTGGAATTGAGGCTGGCCTGGGCGCCTTCACCGAGCTTCTGGCGCACCGCTTCCGTGCCCACTTCACCTTTCATGCTGACGGTGCTGCCGTCGATCTTCAGTTCGCCATGCGTGATCTGCTTGAGTTCGGGCGTGATCAGTTTGTCGACATAGGTATTCCAGTTCGGCGGCGCGGTGACGGCGCCGACGGTGATCTGGTCGACCACGATGTCGTTGCCGTACACGGCGCGCAGCTTGGCCAGTACGCTGGCCTTGCTGGCTTCGTCCGGCACGGTGCCGCTGACAAGCACCTGGCCGGGCTGCGGCGCGGCGTTCTGGGCCAGCGCGCCGCCGGCGATGGCGAACAATAAAACGAGGGTGGCTAATTGGCGCATATTTCAGTTTCCGATGAACGCCGCGCGCAGGGAGTCGAGCGCGGATTTGAGTGACAGGGTGGACTGGCTTAAGTAGGAGGACAGCTTTTTGATGGCGTAGTCGTCGTTGACCTGTTCTTCGACCCAATCGAGTTCGTCGAAGGTGATGTGGCGTTCGGCCGCGGCCACCGGGTCCATGATGGCGCTGAGCGTTTCGGCCGAAGCGCCGCTAAAGCCGAGCACCAGCACCGGTTTACCGCCGATGCGAGTGATGAACAGGGCCAGCTCGAAGTCGGCGCGCGCCAAAAACGGCGTGATCAGGTGCATCCAGAACGCGGCCACCAAGTTGCGGTACATGGGGTCGTTCGGCAACGGCAGCAGCAGGCTTTTTTCAAGCCGGCTCGAGCTGCTTGCCATCACCGGCTGCAGCAAAAAGCCCAGCGCGAGCAGCACCTGGCGCACCGAACCGGTAAAGTCGGACTGCGCCAGCATGGCGTCGAGCGAGCCGATGGTGTTCATGTCCAAGAAATCCTGGAACGCGGCGTCGTACGCCGTCGAGCGCAAATCGAGGTCGATGACATGGCTGGCAGCTGCCTGCAGCGGCGCGGTCGCGTCGTCGGCGCTGATGACGTTGTTGCTGAGCGATTCGAGCCGGTTCCACAGGCGGTTGAGCACCAGCGGCGCGTCGGGCACGAAGGTGCCCGGTTCGGCAATTTCCATCGTGCTCATCATCAGGAACGGGAAGCGGCGGCTCGACTGGTCGCTGCTGGCCACGATGTGGCCGGCGATCGCATGCCGGCGGCGCGGACCGATAAAGGCAAAATGCAGCGGCTGCACCGAGTCGTAATGGAGCTTCCAGCGCGCGTCGCTGCTCATCAGGTCCATCGCAAAGGCGAGCCAGTCGTCGAGCACCTTGATCAGGGCCGGATTGTCGCTGCCTTTGACGAAGTCGCCGCGGCTGGGAATTTTGCCGAAATAGCCGACCGCAGTCGGTGTTGGGGTACGGGTCATTACGCGCCTCCCTTCGCCGGTGCTGCGGTCGCGGTGGGCGCAGGCGCTACGCCAATGATCGACTCGGGCAGTTTCAGGTTCTTGAATCCTGGCGTGGTGGTGGCGGCCGCGCGCACCGGTGCACTCGGTTGTTGCGTGCCCATGATCTTCACGTTGGCCGAGACGGAAACGCCCGCGCTTTCCCATGTCAATTTAAAGGCGCCGCCGTCCAGGCGTTCGCGCTTGGCCGTTTCGATCATGCGTTTGAGACCAAAGGCACCGGCCTCGTTGAGCACCACCACGGTGCGCCCGTCAGGGGTAATGGCGGTAATGCGGCAGCCAGGCTGGCCTTGCGCATTCGGGAAGACCATGTGCACCCAGGGTTGCGGCTGGCCCTTCCAGCGCAGCGACTGGCCGTCGATTTCAAGCGTGAACTCGGTCGCGCCCGTGGCGCCCAGCGCCTGCAGGTCGAACATGGTCTGCCTTTCGGTGCTCGGAGCGGCGGCCGCCACGTTGGCGACGCCGGCCGCGCTCAGCGGCGCGATCCAGCCCGGGAAGGCGCTGAGCACTTGCGGCGCCAGCGTCAAGCCCATGTCGGCCCATTTTTTCGCTTCGATCTCGTCGCCGCGCCGGAACGCGAGCGGACCGACGGTGGTGGTGAAAAAGTTCGCGATCGCACCCGACGGCCCGAAGATCAAACCGATTTCCTCGTTGCTCGCCTCGGAGCCGGCAGCCGACGAGAACGGGAACTTGGTGCCGACGCCCTTCTGGAACGGCTGCAACACCTGCGCGCGCCAGACCTTGTCCATTTCAATCTCGGTCGGCTTGATGATGACGGCGAACGACTGCATCAGCGGACGCACCAGGATCGGGCGGATCGCCAGTTTCTGGGAATCGGTCATCCCGGTCAGCATCTGTTCGTCGACGAACTTGAGCGCCTCGTGCAGTTCGGAGTCCTTGCCGTCGAGCGTTTGCTGCATCAGCAGCTTGGCGCCCGGACCCGGGTCGCCCTGGTTCTTGATGGTGTTAAAGCGGGTGCGCAGCTTGGACAGTTGGCCCATGTAGCCGCCCATCAGCGAGGCGCCCTGGTCGGACGCCACCACCATGCGCGCCACGCCGGCAAACTCGCGCCCCACGGGGCCGAGCGGCAGCGGCGCGCCGTTCGCCGCCTGCGGGTTGGCCGGGATGTTGACGTTCAGCTGCGCCGGTTTCTGGCGCAAGATGACTTCCTTGAACCAGCCCGCCACGCCGCGCTTGGCGCGCTGCAGACCGGCGCCAACCAGCGACGGGTTGTCCCACGAGGTCTGTTCGTAGACGGTCGCGATCAACTTGTTGAGCGGCGAGGTTTGCGGGTCGCCCAGGCGGTTCATGGCGATGGCGGCGGCGTCAAAGCCTTGCAGCTCGCTGATCGTCACGCCCTGCACGAACATTTGCCACTGCTTGACGTAGTCGGCGGTGTACATGTCCATTAAGGCCTTCTGGATCTGCTCCGGGCTGCCGCTGACGGTCAGGTCGTCGCTGGTGGCGGTCTTGAGGACCCAGTCAGCGCTTTGCAGCTCCTTGTTGGCCACTTCGCGGAACGAATCCTGCACATACTGCAGCGCCTCGCGCGTAAAGCCGCCCGGGATGGCGTGGCTGCCCAGGATCAGTGTCTTGTCCTGGTCGCCCACGATGGAAGCGACCGTCATCGGCTTGAACAGCGTTGCCGCGCGCGCCTTGACGTCGGAGTAGGCGCGTTCGCGCGCCGGCATGCCGCGCACCACCTTGCGCAGGTTGTCGCGCGTGGTGTCGATCAGGGCCAGCTTGGGCTCTTTGATGGTCGGCCACGAGGTGTCGCTGGTCTGGGCGATGTAAAACGAGATGATGCGCTCGGCGTGGCGGATCATGTCTTCGCGCGACATGGCGCCGCGGTTGGCGTCCAGCCAGCCGCGCCAGAAGCGCGTGAGCTGGTCGTTCAGGTGGCCGCCTTCGGCGCGCGGCTTTTCGCTCAGCATCAGGTACGTCTTGAGCGCGTTGTAGGCGTCTTCGGCGCTGGTGGGCGAAGCGTCCTTGAACAGCATGCTGGTGGTGGGTGCGGCGATCAATGGCGACACGGCAGCGGCTGCGATGGCGGTGGGCGAACCGGCGGCGCCCGGCTCGGGCGGGCGCAGGGCGTCGGCGCCAAGCTTGGCGGTCGGTTGCAGCTGCGCCGCGTTGTTGTTGACTTCACCGAGGAAGGTCTCGAGCGACTGCGTGACCGGCTTTAACATCACCTCGCGCACGCCGGCAAAATATTCTTCGCGCAGTTTGCGTTCCAGCAGGTCGCCCTGGTACAGGCCCATCGACAGCGACAGTGGCCGGTCGTCGCGGAATTTTTCCAGCTGTTCGATACGGTCTTGCAGCACCTTGAGCGCTTCAAAGCGCGACTGCAAGTCGGTGCGCTGCTCTTGCAGCTTGACGGCTTGCTTCAGGTCCGCTTCGACGTTGGCAACCAGTTGGCGGTTGCTCATGTACGACCAGCTCCAGCCGCCCAGCGTCAAGCCCACCAGCGCGGTGGCGGCAAAGAAGGCGGCGTAGCGCAGGCGTGTCTTGTTCGGGCTTGCGTACTGCGCGACCAGGTCCTTGTCGGCGAAGATCACCTTGCGGAACAGGTTGAGCAAAAAGTAGCCGTGCTGATTGTGCGCGGCTTCGTGTTCAAGCGGCTGCAGCTTGATGTCGAAACGGTCCGCCACGCGCTTGGACGAGGCCGATACCGACTCGCCTTCCTGCAGCGCGCTGGTGAAGTAAAAGCCGCGGAACACCGGCTTGAACTGGAACGGGTTTTCCTCGAACAGCGTGGCGATGAAGGCGCGCAAAGGCGCTTTGATGGCCGAGAACTCAAGCGGGAACGTGAACACGCCTGGGGGCATGCGTTCGCGCCACTGCAGTGCCATATTGGCCTGGCTCATGTCTTTCAAGCCGTCGTACAGTTCGTCGAAACGCTTGTCGAACTGGTCGAGCACCTGCTGGTTGCTGGTCACCTGGCTGTAGGGCAGGGTGGCGCCCCAAGCGCGGTCGCGCTCACCGCGTTCGGCATCCTGGAAAAATTCATTGAAGCCGGTGATCAGGTCGGCCTTGGTGAACATCACGTAGACCGGCGCGTGCACTTCAAGCTTTTCCGTCAATTCCTGCACCCGCATGCGCAGGTTCTTGGCCAGGTTGATGGCAAACTCGGGACGGTTGCCGGTCAGTTCGGCCACGCTGACGGCGATGATGATGCCGTTGATCGGCGCCTTTTTGCGGTATTTCTTCAGCAGGCTCAGAAAACCGAGCCACTCGGCGCGGTCTTCGTCGGCCACCGAAAAGCGCCCTGCGGTATCGAGCAGGATGCCGTCGGTGGTGAAGAACCAGTCGCAGTTGCGGGTACCGCCAACGCCTTGCACGATTTTGCTGTCGGCGAAAGGGAACTGCAGGCCCGAGCTGGCGATTGCCGTGCTCTTGCCAGCGGCCGGGTTACCGATAACCATGTACCACGGCAGTTCGTACAGCGCGGCGTCGCCGGAGAGCTGGCCGAGCTTGGAACCCTTGATGGTGGCAATCGCGTCGAGCATGCGCTTCTTGATAACGTCATATTCCTGGCGCTGGGCCGGATTGGCGGGCGCATTATTGAACTGGGAGTCGAGCATGCCGCCCAGTGCGGCGGCATTCTTGGTGCGGCGCCGGCGGCGCCACAGCCAGACCATGATGCCGATGGCGAACGCAATGGCGAGCACGCCGAATGCATAGGACATCGGCACCTCGAGCAAGGCGGCGCCCAGCAGCAGGAGGGCGGCAAAGGCCAGCCAGCCGATTACGAGCAGGCTTGTGCGGGTTGTCAGAAACTGCCAGGTGGTTCGCATCATCGTTGGTAACTCGCTTGGGAAAACATTCAGGACAAAGCCGCTGCAGGCCGCACCAGGACGGCGCTGCGACGGTATGGATCTTCGTTGCTAATACAAAGTACGGGTGCTGCAAGTTCGATTGCGTGGTGATGCGCCACGGCCAGCGCGGTGACAAAGGGCACCGCGCCGCAGGTGCCGCAGGCGCCGCCCACGCGCACCACATCGGTGTCGGGGTCCAGGTGTGCCAGCGCGACCGCCGTCATGTCCATCAGTTCGAGCACGCGGCTGGTGCGGTGGCCCGTGTCGGCCACCAGCATGGCGACTTGTCCGGCTTCGGCCCCGCCGCTGGAGAGCACTTTTCCGGTCATCGTCACCAGCAGTTTGGCGTCCGCTTTTTTTGCTTCGTCGGCCGAATTGTGGCGCGGCGTGTCGGCCTCTAGGTCGAGCATGGCGTAGACGGCGCCGTCGATGGCCTGGACCTGGCGCAGGTCGGTCAGCAGCAGGCCGGCCGCGCCTTCGCCGGGGACCAGTCCTTGCGCACGGGTGGCGGTAAACAGCGTGTTGTTCGCTTCCCATTTGCTGATGCTGGCGTCGGCCAGAGCGGAGGCGCCGGCGACGAGCATGCCAACCACCGGCAGGCCACTCAGCATGCCCTGGTGCGCCAACCGGCCCAGTACCGCCGACGGGCTGGCGGCGCGCGGGTCGCCCGGCACTTCGGCTGCCAGCGCGATGCGCGCCAGCGGCCAGCCGCGCTGGCTGACCACGTGCTGCAGCCACAGGCCGCCGGTGCGGCGCTGTTCGAGCGTCCAGTCGGACGGCAGGATCGGCAGCAGGTGCAGCACGGGCGGCAAGCCTTCGGCCGGCATCAGGCTGCCGGCGGCGGCGCTGGCCAGTTCGCCCGCCACGGCCGTGGCCAGGACCAGGGCGCGCCACTGGGGCTCGTCAAAGTCGAGGTCAGGACCGCCTTTCTGGGTGAACCATTCTGTGACTTCTTCCTGCAAGCCGGCGTCGTCGGCTTCTTCGACCCGCGCCGTCATGACGGGAAAGCCGTGCTCGTCCACCAGTTTTGGGTCCAGCTCGGCGCGCGCCTTGTGCTCGAGGATGGCGCCGGACAGTTCGTCGGCGCGCGCGCCGTGGGCCGTGCGCAGGGATACCGCCACCAGGGCCAAAGGCGCTGCCTTGGGTGCTGGCGGGGCTGCCGGTTCGGCGCTGGCCGCAGCCGCCGCAGCGACGGGCGCGGCGGCAATCGCATCGATCAATTTGCGCCCGAGCCAGAACGCCAGCAGCAACGCCAGCGGCAGCATCACCAGATACAGCACCAGGTCCTGCGTGGCCGGCATGCGGTTGGTGGCGCGCCAAAACCAAATGGCGCCGCCCCAGCTCAAGCCAACGGCAAGCAGGACCAGCAAAGTGACCTTGATCCAGGTACGCATCAGGCAGGTACCTTACGGCGCTCAGGCGCAATGCCAGGCAGCGGCTCAGACATGGTCCACCGTCGCTTGCTGGCCGGCGATGAGCAGGGCGCCACAGGAGACCTTGTCGCCGTGGCGCGCGGCCGGCTTGCCGTCGACGATCATGGTCATGTCGCCGCTGGCAATGGTGCCGTTGCCATGGATCGGGCAACTGGTCTTGTCGCCCACGCGGGCGATGCCGATGCCGCCGCTGTCGCTGTGGGTCGACGCTTCGAGCACGCTGCCGCCGTGCGAAGTCTTGTCGCCTAATCTGATCAATGGTCCTGGCATGCTGCTCTCCGATTCAATTATTTATGTCGCTTCATTACGCCGGGCCGGCGCAATTCCGTGTGTCCAAAGTCCATCATCTTCCAGCGACCGCCCCAGGTCAGTCCGAATGATTCGGCCACCTGCCCGTACAGTTCGTAGCCGCGCATGGCCCACGGGTCCCTCTCGGTAATGACGATCTTGCCGTTGCGCAGGAACGCGCAGTCGGCCGCCAGGCCATACTGGTGCCAGCTCTGGAAGGCGGCCGCATTGGTCACGCTCGAACCCATCGCGGCCAGTTTGTTCTGGCGCTCCGGACTGCGGTAACCTTCCAGAATTGCCATATCGTAACCGTGTGTTTCTTTCATTACTTTAAATACTTGCAACAGTGTTTGCGTAAATACGGGGTCCATCTCGTCCCATTTCCGGCTTGCCGAGACCAGCATCGGGCGTTCCTGTTCCACTTCCACCGTGGCGAACACGGCCGGCGGGAGGGCGGGCGGCGGCACCAGTTGCTCGCCTTCGATCAAGGCCACCACCTGGCTGTTGGCCTCGTGCGTGCTGGTGCCGTAGCCACCCAAGGTCATGTCGAATCCCAACACGACGGCAAGCGACGGCGGGATCAGGATCAAGGCCACGCCGCCAAGGCAGAGTAAATAGTGCTGCCGTGCAAACGCCATGACATTGCGCAATGAATTGCGTCCCGACTGCTGTATCTTTACAACACCTTCACCCTGACGGCGCGCAAGCTTGCCCAAATTTTTGTGCGCGCGCAAGCCGACGCCGGCCAAAGTGGCCAGGAAAAATTCGCGTCCCGCAGGGAACAGGAATAGCCAGCTCACCAGGCACGCCAGGAGGAAATATGCTGCTACCGCAAGCAAGAACACGTGGACCTCTTCAATTCGTTTATGCGATACTGCGAAAATTGCCTATTAGTATAACTTGAAGTTCTGATAATCTTAAGTCCAATTGAATGTTAATTTGTGTTAGTTTTCG
The DNA here is from genome assembly GCF_049897805.1 of Massilia sp. TWP1-3-3. Classification (NCBI taxonomy): domain Bacteria; kingdom Pseudomonadati; phylum Pseudomonadota; class Betaproteobacteria; order Burkholderiales; family Oxalobacteraceae; genus Massilia; species Massilia sp. TWP1-3-3. The sequence continues at coordinate 1,047 of NZ_JAFCWX010000047.1, read as the reverse complement.
CACAGTTGAAATTCTACCAAGCGCATGGATTGTGTGGATAGCGTAAAGTTATGCAGAAATTAACAAGGAGCACATTTTGCAACATAGCGATGAACGTCCGCCGACCTCGGGTCGGCCCAGCCTACTTTCGATGGATCAACAGGCTGAAGCGGATCGCCACCGGATACTTAGCGGGCTTGACAGCAAGCCTGCCGGCACCACGGCCGGCGCCGGAAAGTCGCGGCGCGGCATGTACACCTGGCTGGCGGCCGGGGTCACCGTCTTGGCGCTGGGCGCCGGCGGCTCCCTGTGGCTGATGAGCGAAGGCGAGAAGGAAATCGTGGCGGCCGGCAGCGCGCCGCTGCCGGCCGCGGCGTCCTCTGATACGGCCACGACGAGTGAAGCGCCCATGCGGGGCACGGCGGTCGACGTGCCCGCAGCTGCCATTTTGACCGACGTGCCAGCGAGTGCCCCAAAGGCAGATACGGCGGCGAACAAGCAACAAGCCATTGACGAATTGACCAAAATGCTTGAGCACGGCATGCCCGCGTCGCAGGCGAAGGACGGTACGGCGAGCGCGTCGGCGGACGCTGCGCCGGCCGCTGTAACGCGCCCCGCCGCGCCTGCGCACGCCGTCAAGCCGGTGCGTCCGGTTGCGAAAGCGGTTCCGAAAAAGCCTGTGGTGCTCGCCCCCGCGTCGAACGTGACGCCGCGTCCGCGTCATGCGGCCGTAACGCCGCCGAAAAAGAAAGTCGAACCGAAAGCAGCGGTGCCGGTTGACAACGACGTGGCCCTGCTGGCGGCCCTGGTGGCGCACTCGAAAGCGACCCAGCCCAAGACCGGCACCGGCGTCGCGGCCAAGCTCCAGCAGTGCAAATCGCTCGATTCCGCGGCCGAGGCAAGCCAGTGCCGGGCGCGCATTTGTGCGGGTGCCAAGAGTGAAGCCGCATGCAAATAACGAACCCGGTACGCACATTTTTGCGCTGCCAACATCAAGAATGTGAATACGGACCGCGATGACGACCCTGACCGAAAAAATTACCGCCGTGCTGTCGCAGTTTTCCAGTG
>NZ_JAFCWX010000046.1:0-25185 GCF_049897805.1 Massilia sp. TWP1-3-3 | reverse complement strand
ACATAATATGGCACCGAAACCGTATATATGGACCGCGAAAGCGACCGACATTCTTGCCAAAGTCACGCGCGCTCGTGCCAAACTTAATAAGCTTCAATCTGTTTGACGCACTACACTAGGTATTCGTCTGGGGGCCGCAAACAAGATAAATCAGGTGCGTTTCAGCGATGGTTCCTCGCTGTCGATCGACGCCATTTTATTGAACGCGCCCTCTTTTGCAATCAGTTCGGCCACAAGTATCGTGATGCCCGGAAATGCCATTTCACTGACACTGACCGGCAGTGCCAATGTCACGGCAACGGCCAATATGTGGAACGATGTCATCACCGCCAACAGCGGCAACGACACGCTCATCGCTGGCACCGGCAACGCCACTTTTTACGGCAATGGCGGCACGGTGACCTACCTGTTCAATACCGGCAGTGGTCAAATCACGATCGGCAACAGCGCCATAGCAGACACGCTGCTGTTCGGAGCCGGCATCACCGCCAGCAATCTGGTGACATATTCAAACGTCGTCAATGGCGCGGCGAGCGTGACCCTGGCAGTCAGCAGTGGTGGCAGCGTCAGCGTCAATGGCGGGGCATTGAGCCAGGTAAAATTCGCCAATGGCAGCACCACCACGCTTGGCGCACTGGTCAGCGCGGCGACCGCGAGCTCGGCGGTCAGCACGGTCATGGGCGCGGGCGTCACCAAGCTCACCCTGACCGGAACTGCCAGCATTTCAGCTACCGGCAATGGCTTGAACGACACCATCATTGCCAATAGCGGAAACGATACGCTGATCGCCGGCACCGGTAACTCCAGGCTGATCGCAGGTACCGGCAATGACTTGCTGGTGGCCGGCAGCGGTAACGACACGCTGACTGGCGGCGGCGGCGTGGCAACCTATCAGTTTAATGTCGGAAACGGGGCGACCACGATCACGAATAGCCTCAGCGTGGACACGCTGCAATTCGGAGTTGGCATCACGGCCGCCAACCTGATCGTCACGCCGACCATCGTCGACTACCAGACCGTGTTGACGGTGAAGGTAAGCAGTGGTGGCAGCATTGTTGTGAACGGAACATTGAATCAGGTCAGATTCGCGGACGGCAGCACGACCACGCTCAACGCGTTGAAACCGACCTCGATGACCTCGTCAAAGAGCGTGGTCATGGGCATCGGCATCACCAAGCTGACGCTGACCGGCACGGCGAACATCACCGGCACGGCCAATGAATTGAACGACATTATCTATGCCAATAGCGGCAACGATACGCTCATTGCCGGCAGTGGCAAAGACACGCTCGTTGGCAGCAGCGGTTCGACGACCTACCTAATCAATTACGGTAACGGCATCACCACCATCGAGAATAGCAACAGTACCGATACGCTCCAGTTTGCCAATGGCTTCAATTATCACGCCGATTCTGTCACTGCCCGAACGACGCTGGTCAACGGCGTGAAAGTGGTCAACCTGAACATCGGTGATCGGAACAGCATTGTGATAAATGGCGGTGCCTTGAGTAATCTTCGCTTTAGCGATGGGACGACGGCAACCGTGGCGTCGCTCGCTCCTGCGACGACAATGCTGTCGGACGTAGACGCAGTTTTACCAGCAGGCATGACGGTACTGAAACTGCTCGGCAGCAACAGCATTACGGGCTAGGCCAATGATGTCGACAGCATGATCATCGCCAATTTTGGCAACGATACCTTGGTCGCAGGTCGCGGTAACGACACCTTGGTCGGCGGCGGAGGGGGCACGACCACGACTTATGCAGTGGGCACCAACTCCGGCGTCACCACCATCGACGCAAGCAGACGTTATGATACGCTGCAGTTCGGCGCCGGTATCAGTCTGAATAACTTGGCCGCCATAGCGGCGATCGGCTCCGATGGCAGCCCCACCGTGACGATTACTGACAGCCTGGGAAAACCTGTATTGGTCAACGGCTATGACAATAGCAACGGTTACGGATTGGACTACCTGAGCTTTGCTGACAATAGCACGGCATCGCTGGGTACCTTGTTGGCGCAAGCGAGCACGGGCATCACTGCAGCCACATCTGCCGTCAACGTGATCCTGGCGCCAGGAATCCAGCACATGCAGCTGACCGGCACGGGCAACCTGACGGCGACCGGCAACGATCTCAGTGACGTCATCATCGCCAACAGCGGCAACGATTCCCTCATTTCCGGCACCGGCAACGACACGCTGATCGCCGGCACCGGCAATGACACCTTGGTTGGCGGCAGCGGCGTGACGACCTACCAATTCAATGTCGGCAATGGGATTACCACCATCAAGAAAAGCGCCAGTGCCGATACGCTCAAGTTCGGTAGCGGCATCACTGCCAGCAATCTGTCGGCCTCATCCGCGGTGGTCAGCGGCGTGACGACGGTCACCATCAGCGTGAGCAGCGGCGGCAGCGTCGTGGTCAACGGCGGCGCCTTGTCCAAGATTGTCTTTGCCGACGGCAGTTCCACCACGCTCGCCGCGCTGGCGGCCAGTTCGACCAGCATGACCTCCTCGGTCAATGCTGTCATGGGCCCTGGAATCACCAAATTGACGCTGACGGGCACTGGCAATATTTCCGGCACCGGTAACAACCTGGCGCATACGATCATCGCCAACAGCGGCAACGACACCCTGATCGCCGGCACCGGCCTGGCAACCTTGATCGGCGGCGCGGGCAATGACGTCTTCGTCATCAACAATATTGGCGACGTCGTCACCGCCCAGAGCGGCGCGCTGTCCAACACGATACAGACATCGGTAAGCTACACGGCATCGGCCAACGTGAACAAGCTGACCGGCACCGGTACCGCAGCCATTACCTTGACGGGCAATAACCTGGCCAACGTCATCACCGCCAACAGCGGCAACGACACCTTGATTGCGGGCACGGGGCTGGCAACCTTGATCGGTGGCGCGGGTAACAATACCTTCATCATCAACAAGGTCGGCGACGTGATCACCAAAGCGGTCAACACCGGCAACAACACGGAGCTGACCTCGGTCAGCGCCACGCTGGCGGCCAACGTGCAAAACCTGACCGGCACCGGAACGGGCACGCTGACCCTGACCGGCAACAACCTCACCAACGTGATCACTGCCAACGGCAGCGCCAACCGGCTGGTTGCGGGCAATGGCACGGCGACGCTGGTCTCCGGCGCCGGCAATGACACGCTCGTTGGCGGCACCGGCACCAATACCTTTGTCGTCAACAATGCGGCCGACGTCGTCACCGCCCAGAGCGCCGCGCTGTCGAACACGATCCAGACATCGGTGAGCTACACGGCAGCGGCCAACGTGAAAAAGCTGACCGGCACCGGTTCCGCGGCCATCACGCTCACGGGCAATGGCCTGGCCAACACCATCACGGCAAACAGCGGCGACGACACATTGATCGCAGGGCTGGGGCTGGCTACGCTGATCGGTGGCAGCGGCAACAATACTTTCGTCATCAACAACGCCAGCGACGTGATCACCAAAGCTGTCAACAGCGGCAACAACACCGAGCTGACTTCGGTGAGTGCCACGCTGGCGGCTAACGTGCAAAATCTGACCGGCACTGGCACGACCAGCCTGACTCTCACCGGCAATAATCTCACCAACGTCATCACCGCCAACGGCAGCGCCAACCGGCTGGTGGCAGGCAATGGAACGGCAACGCTGGTCTCCGGCGCCGGCAACGATACGCTGGTTGGCGGCACGGGGACCAACACCTTTGTCGTCAACAATACGGGCGACGTGGTGACGGCCCAGAGCGCTGCGGTGTCGAACAAGATCCAGACATCGGTAAGCTACACGGCAGCGGCGAACGTCAAAACGCTGATCGGCACCGGCACTGCCGCGATCACCTTGACCGGCAACAGCCTGGTTCACACCATCACGGCCAATAGCGGCGACGACACGCTCATTGCCGGCACCGGCTTGGCGACACTGATCGGCGGTAGCGGCAACAATACCTTCGTCATCAACCACGGCAGCGATGTGATCATTAAAGCTGCCAACAACGGCAACAACACGGAACTGACGTCGGTCAGCGCCACGCTGCCGGCGAACGTGCAAAACCTGACCGGCACCGGGACGGCAAGCCTGACCCTGACGGGCAATAATCTCACCAACGTCATCACTGCCAACAGCAGCGCCAACCGGCTGGTGGCGGGCACGGGGACGACGACGCTGGTGTCAGGCGCCGGCTTCGATACGCTCGCTGGCGGTACCGGCAACAATACCTTTGTCGTCAACAGCGCCTCGGATGTCGTCATTGCGCAGGCCACTGCCGTGCTCAATACCATCCAGTCATCGGTCAGCTATACCGCGTCGGCCAACGTGACCAATCTGATTCTGACTGGCACCGGCGCGCTGACCGCCACCGGCAACAGCGGCAACGACCTGTTGGTTGCCAACAGTGGCGCGTCCACACTGGTAGGCGGCACCGGCACCAACGTGCTGCAAGGCGGCGCCGGCGCCAGCACCTTGAAGAATCCGACGGGCAAGGCGGCCTTTCTTGGCGGCGCGGGCAGTGAAGTCATCATGGCCGGCACGGGTGCGGCGTTTATCGATGGCGGCGCGGGCAACGACAACATCACGCTCGGTGCGGGCGCGACAGTCGTCGCTTTTAATACCGGCGGTGGTGCCGATACCGTCACTGCAGGAACGGGCCTGACCAACGTCCTGAGCTTGGGCAAAGGGATCGCCTACGCCAATCTGACGTTCAAGAAAAGCGGCACTTCCCTTGTTTTGAACACCGGCGGTACGGATTCCGTTACCTTTAACAATTGGTACAGCGGGGCAGCCAATCAAAACTTCGTGACCTTGCAAGTCATCGAAGCGAGTGCGGCCACGTTCAACGCGAGCGCAAGCAATCCTTTGTACAACCAAGGCGTTGAGGCATTCGACTTCAAAAAACTGGTTGCCGCTTTCAACACGGCACTCGCTGCCAATCCGACCATGACCAGTTGGAATCTGATGAACAGCTTGCTGACCAATCACCTAAGCGGCAGTAACACAGCCGCGTTGGGTGGTGATCTGGCCTATTACGATGGCTTGAACGGCAACTTGGCGGGGCTAAACCTGGCAACCGCCACCGGAACGCTGCAGGATGCGACGTATGGCAAGACGGCGCAGGCAGTAGACGCCTGGAGCGGGGTTAGCACGGGCGGTAACCGCTTGCGTTGATCGATTCGAACACATACTGCGCCTGGCTAAGTCTTGGCGCGGTATGGCTTCGTTCGGGAGCACGCGCGCCCGATCAAGCCCATGTGCAGAGTCCAATCATATACAATCGGCAAGCTTAAACTTCCCATCACCTGATTTCATGACCCAGAAAAAACTGCTACTCCTGAGCGTATCTGCCGGCGCCGGCCACATGCGGGCGGCCGAGGCGCTGCGCGCCCACGCCCAGCTGCATCATGGCGGCGTCGACGCGGTCCACCTCGACGTCATGGATTTCGTCAGCACGGGCTTTCGCAAGCTGTACGCCGAGTACTACATCAAGCTGGTGAACAAGGCGCCGGCGCTGTGGGGTTACCTGTACCACGCCACCAACGAGGCCCGCCCCGACAGCTCGCGCGAAAAAATGCGGCGCGCGCTTGAACGGCTAAACACCGGTGCGCTGCTCAAGGAAATCGCGCGGGTCAAGCCGGACGCCATCATCTGCACCCACTTCCTGCCCGCCGAGCTGCTCTCGCGCCTGATCCGCAAGCATGGCTTCACCTGTCCGGTGTGGGTCCAGGTAACGGACTTCGACCTGCACCGCATGTGGGTGCACGATCACATGGCAGGCTACTTCGCCGCCAACGAGGAAGTCGCGTTTCGCATGCGCGCGCAAGGCATTGCCGGCGCGGCCATTGCCGTGACGGGCATTCCCATCATGCCGGTGTTCGGCGCGCCGCTCGAACGCAGCATCTGCGCGCGCGAAGCCGGGCTCGACCCCGAGCGCACGACCATTTTGCTGATGGGCGGCGGGGCAGGGCTGGGCAGCCTCGCTACGGTGGCAGAACGCCTGCTTGCGCTAGGCAGCGATTTCCAGCTGATCGTTTTGGCAGGCAAGAACGCCGTCGCGCTGGAAGCACTCAACGCGCTGGCGCTGCGCTATCCCGCTCGCCTGCTGGCCCAGGGCTTCACCGACAAGGTGGAGCGCCTGATGGCCTGCGCCGACCTGGTCATCACCAAGCCGGGCGGGCTGACGACGTCCGAATGCCTGGCCATGGGCTTGCCGATGATCGTCAATGCACCCATCCCCGGCCAGGAAGAGCGCAACGCCGACTACCTGTTGGAGCAGGGCGTGGCAATGAAGGCCTTCGACAGCGTCACGCTCGAGTACCGCGTGCGCTACCTGCTCGACAATCCGGCCAAACTGGCCGACATGCGCGCCAAGGCGCTGGTGCTGGGCCGCGCCGACGCCGCCCGCGCGGTGCTGGCCGTTGTTTTGCCCGACGCTGGCCATCCTCCCACCATCGCGGAAGCGGCGTGAAGGCGCCCGCGCGCCGCAACCTTGGTATTGCGCTGACGCTGGGCTGGGTCGTGCTGCTCGGCCTGTTTTTCGCGATGACCGAAATCCAGATCGAGGGCCCGGCCGGGTGGGCCGCCAACCTGCCGACCTGGCGCATTGAGCACCACTGGCTGCTCGACATTTTCTGGGGCGGTCGTCCCATGACGAGCTATCACGCCTGGGTGTTTCCGTTTATCGCACTGTTTTTCCACTTTCCGTTTTTCTTCCTGCAGCAATGGTCGTGGCGCCTGGAAGCGCGCGCGGTCAGCTGCATCATGGTGTTCTGGATTGCGGAAGACTTCCTGTGGTTCGTCTTCAATCCCGCCTTCGGCCTTGCCAACTTCGATCCGGCACATATTCCTTGGCATATTCACTGGCTCTGGTTTGCGCCCGTCGATTACTGGTGGTCCTTGCTCGCAGCTGCGGTGTTGATGACTTGGTCTCACCGGAAATCTCGTCCTTAGGGCAACCGCAAGCGAGCAAAACGCAACGCTATTGGTATTGACGCAGGAATTTTTAAATGCTTTAGGGAACGTCAAACCGCTTACTCATCTATTCTGGGGGCAAGTAACTGGATGTTTCCTTGTTCTGCGCACCCATTCCCCAATGCACATTGCCCCGTTTCCTGCCGATGAAGCCGAGCGCCTACTGGCGCTGTACTCCGCGCGCATACTCGACACAGAACCGGAAGAAGAGTTCGACCGCATTACGCGCATTGCCGCCCAGTTGCTGAAAGTACCCATTGCGCTGGTCTCGCTGGTCGATGCCGAGCGCCAGTGGTTCAAATCCAAAGTTGGCCTGGACGTCACGCAAACGCGGCGCGACATATCGTTTTGCGGCCATGCGGTGCTGCAAAAAGAGCCGTTCCTGATCTCTGACGCCCAAGCCGACGCGCGCTTTGCCGACAATCCATTGGTGATGGGAGCGCCGTTTGTGCGCTTTTACGCCGGCATTCCCCTGCTGTCGGTGGAAGGCCAGGCGCTGGGTTCTTTTTGCGTCATCGACCACGTTCCGCGCATCCTGACCGACATCGAACTGGCCTCCCTGGTGGACCTGGCCCGCATGGCGCAAGAGCAAATCCAGCGCCGCCAGTTGCTGCTCGCGTCCGGCAAAGTGCTGGAGACTTTGCGCGAGAGCGAAGAGCGCCATCGCCAGCTGATCAGTCATGCGCCCGAGGCTTACCTGGTCAGCGATGGCGCGCGCATCATCTTTGTCAACCAGGCCGGGATGCGCTTGCTGGGCGCGCAGCGCGCCGACCAGATTGTAGGCATGCCCGCCCTCGGTATCGTCGCACCCGCCTACCGCCAGATCGTCGCCCAGCGCGCCGAGATGGCGTACCGCACGCTGCGCCCGAATGCACCGCTTGAAATGCGATGGCTGCGCGTCGATGGCGCCGAGGTGGATGTGGAAACCACCACGGTGTCGTACACGAGCAATGGCGAGGTGCGCATCCAGATTATTGCCCGCGACAATACCATCCGCAAGCAATACAAAACCGAGCTCGAGCAGCTCGCCACGCACGATGTGTTGACTGGCCTGCCCAACCGCGCCGTGCTGCGCGACCGCCTTGAGCAAGGCATCCACCGCTGGCTGCGCCAAGGCCATGGCGCGGTGGTGGCATTTCTGAACCTGGACCACTTCAAGAACGTCAACGATGCGTTCGGCCACAGCGTGGGCGACCAGGTCCTCACCTCGGTGGGCAAGGTCTTGCAATCCTCGGTGCGCAAGAACGATACGGTGGCGCGTATCGGCAATGACGAGTTCGTCCTGATCCTCGAACAGATTGACGAGAGCGAACTGCGCATCTTGCTGCAGCGCCTGATCGACAACATCGGCCAGCCGATCAAGGCATTGCGGCAAGATATCACCGTTTCGTGCAGCGTCGGCTATTGCCGCTACCCGGCTGACGGCGCCACCGCCGATGCGCTGCTGACCGCCGCCGATACGGCCATGTACCGCGCCAAGGACCTGGGCCGGGCCACGGTCAGCTGCTACGAGCCGGCCATGCAGGGGGCGGCCAGCGAGCGCCTGACGATGGAGAGCCGGCTGCGCCTGGCCCTGGCGCAAAATGAATTCGTGCTGCATTACCAGCCCAAGGTAGACCTGCGCACGGGCAAGGTGGTCGGACTCGAAGCGCTGGTGCGCTGGCAGGATCCGCAGCTGGGCTTGATTCCCCCGGTGCGCTTTATCCCCGTGGCCGAGGAAACGGGCTTGATCGTCCCGCTGGGCGACTGGATTTTGCGCACCGCGTGCGAGCAGGCAGCGGCGTGGCAGCGCGAAGGCATTGCCCACATGCCGGTGGCGGTCAACCTGTCGGCGCGCCAGTTCCTGCAGAGCGACCTGGTCGCGCGGGTGGGCCAGATCGTCCGGGAAACGGGCATCGCGCCGCACCTGCTCGAACTGGAGCTGACCGAGAGCCTGTCGATGGACAGCCCGGAAAAAAGCATCGCCGTCCTGACCGCGCTCAAGGAAATTGGCCTCACGCTCACGATTGACGATTTCGGCACCGGCTACTCCAACCTCAGCTACCTGAAACGCTTCCCGCTCGACAAATTAAAACTGGACCAGTCGTTCGTGCGCGACATGGCGCAAAGCAGCGAAGCGCTGGCCATTGCGCAGGCCATCATCACGCTCGCGCACGGCCTTCACCTGCGGGTGGTGGCCGAAGGGGTGGAAACGGCCGAGCAACTGGCCTTGCTCACCCTGCAAGGCTGCGACGAAATGCAGGGCTACTTTTTCAGCCGGCCCTTGCCCGTTGCGCAATGTTCGGCGCTGCTGAGGGACGGCAAGGAACTGGCCTTGTCATTATTTCCCGTCGTTTAACCCCGTTTCCGGCCGTGCCCCGTTTCACAAGCAGCGATCTTTTATTCACTGCAAGGAACCGGAGAACACCATGACACGCGCCACCGCCCCAAGCACCATCGCACTGCACAGTATCAAGATCGCATCCCCATGCACGGCCTCCTGGGCCGCCATGCGGGGCGACGACCGGGTGCGCCACTGCAACGACTGCAACAAGAGCGTTTTCAACCTGTCCGCCATGCCCGAGGCCGAAGGCGCCGCGCTGCTGGCCGCAAACGCCGATGGCGCCTTGTGCGTGCGCTATTACCAGCGGGCCGACGGTACCGTCATGACAAGCGACTGCAGCACCAGCGCTCGGGCCTATACGCGCCGCACCCTGCGCAAGTTGCCCGCGCTGGCCGGCGCAGCCATCGTCGCCATGTCGGCGGGGGGCGGCGCCACGGCGCAAAGCATTCCGCCGACCCCGCCGCGCGACGTGGCAACAATCATGATGGGCGCCCCGATGCCCACCGCGACGACAACCGTGACCGTGACCGTGCCCGTGCCCGTGCCCGCCCAGGCAGTGCGCCCGCCGCTGGCCGTTGCTAGCACCGTTGCGCCAAATCCCTACATCATGGGCAAGCCGTCCTTCGATCGCAACAAGGAGCCGGCGATCAAAGACAAGGAGCCGGCGTCACCCGCGCGGTAAACACATTGAGCAACACACGCTACAATCTTACTTCTTGAACAGCGCACTGGCGCGGAAGGACGAGATTGAACGAGCCCAACTTGGCAGCCGAGCGCTGCGCATACACCCTGTGGGACATGGTGCTCTACATGCTGCGCCTGGGCGCGCTTGGGTTCGGCGGCCCGGTGGCGCTGGTCGGCTACATGCACCGCGACCTGGTGGAGCGGCGCGGCTGGATCACCGAGGCCGACTACAAGGAAGGCTTGGCGCTGGCCCAGCTGGCGCCGGGGCCCTTGGCGGCGCAGCTGGGCATCTACATGGGCTACGTCCATTACCGCATCCTGGGCGCAACGCTGGCCGGGCTTGCCTTCGTCATCCCGTCGTTCCTGATGGTAATCGCGCTGGGCTGGGCCTACGTGCGCTTTGGCGGGCTGGCGTGGATGCAGGCGGTGTTCTATGGCGTGGGCGCGGCGGTGATCGGCATCATCGTCATGAGTGCGCGCAAGCTGACCATGAAAAGCATCGGCAAGGACAAGCTGCTGTGGGCGATTTACCTCTTGCTCGCGGCGGTAACGGTCATCACGGAATCCGAAGTTGCCTGGCTCTTCATCGCCGCCGGCGTGCTGGTCTGGCTGGTGCGCGCGCCGCCCAGGTTTTTGAGCGGAGGCAAGCTGCATTCGGTGGCCTTGCTGCACCTGCCCGTGCTCTCCGGCGTGGCCAGCACGGCCGAAGGCGGCGTGCTGGTGCAGCTGGCGCTGTTCTTCGCCAAGGCAGGCGCGTTTGTTTTTGGCTCGGGCCTGGCGATCGTGCCGTTTCTGTATGGCGGTGTGGTCACGCAATTTCATTGGCTGACAGAAAAGCAGTTCGTCGATGCGGTCGCCGTGGCCATGATCACGCCGGGGCCGGTGGTGATCACCGTGGGTTTCATCGGCTACCTGATCGCCGGCTTGCCGGGCGCGATTGTCGCCGCGCTGGCCACCTTTATTCCCTGCTATTTGTTCACCATCATTCCGGCGCCATACTTTAAAAAATACGGCAAGGTGCCTGGCGTGCTGGCCTTTGTGGACGGCATTACGGCAGCGGCCATCGGCGCCATTGCCGGCTCGGTCATCGTGATCGCCAGGCGCTCCGTGGTCGATGTGCCGACGGCACTCATCGCTTTGGTGACGATAGGGCTTCTGTGGCGCTTCAAACAGTTGCAGGAACCGGTGGTGGTGCTGGGGGCCGCGCTGATCGGGCTGGCAATTTATCCGCTCGTGCATTTCAGATAGTCATTTAGTTGCATTCGCGTTAAACTGGCTTTTTAGGCAATCATCTGCTTGCCTTTATTTCCCCAGGAGACTTCCATGCGTCTGTCGAACACCGTTCTTGCCTTGCTGTTTGCCGCCACCCTTGCCGCTTGCGGCAAGCCACTTCCCGCTGACAAAGCCGCGTTCGCCGGCCAATGGAGCGGCCCGGCAATGCAGATGCTGATCACCCAGGACGGCAGGGTCGAATACAGCCGCGTCAACGACGGCAACACCACGTCGGTCAAGGCGCCGATCAAGGAATTCGCCGGCAACAACCTGATCGTCGGCCTGGGCCCGATGGCAACCACTTTCGTGGTTTCGGCACCCCCGCACCAAGATGGCGAGGCATGGAAGATGACGGTTGACGGGGTCGAGCTGACGAAAAAGTAAGGCAGTGAAGGGGGTGTGGATGACCGTCCACACATTATTTCCTATGCGCGTTAGCGAACGGAAATCTTTCCTTCTGTGGCATATCCTGAATTGGTCGAACAGGAGAAACCGCATGCAACAACTTATGATCACCGTGATGGCAATGCTCAGCGTGATCGCACCGATCGTGCTTGGCAAAGTGCGCCGCATGCTGATGACGCCGCGCCTGCTCAAGCTGTTCCAGCACATGTTGTGGACCACGTCCCCGCGCCCGGCCACGGCGCTCGACACGGGCGCGGACCATGCCGACGCTCATCAGTTCGCCGGCACGCCCGAATGGGAAAATCTGCTGGCCTACGCCAGGTCGGGCCGCACGTTTTGCATTGCCTTTGCCTGTCGCTTGTTTCCAAAACAAATCATCGCAGCGTAAGCGCCACCCCGCAAAAAGCCACTCACTCCGGTTCCCGGACATGAGTGGCTTTTTCCATTGGTGAGTCTGGGTGAACGTGGGCCGGGCACAAACAAACCATCGCACGCCGTGTTTTGCATTGACACAAAACATTTATAGGAATATATTTTAGTCAAAGTTGGAAACGCTTCCACCCTGCCTTAGCAGGCCGGCTGCCGCATCCCGACGACTTCATTTACACCAGTGCGCAGGCGTCAGACCTGCCCGGTCAGGAGACTTATGTTCCATCGAAACGCTTCACGGCGGCAGCCCCACTGCGCCCGCTTTTCCCGCCCCGCCTGCCGCGCAGCGCGCAGCGCGCCCAACGAATGCACCAGCAAGGAACAGCCAACGCATGCAGTTGGCGTGGAGTGGCCCAGGCGAATGGGAAGGCGCTTTAAAGCGCCGTGTCCGTCCGGTCCATATTTTGAAGAAGAGTAGAGACGAGGAGTTACAGTGAACAAGCAAAGCAATCAAATGGGCAGCACACAAAAAAAACTGGTGTTGTCGGCGCTCGCGGCCAGCCTGTTGATGATCTATGGGGCGCAAGCGTCGGCCAGCGTGACCAGCCCGACCATCGGCCGGCTGCTGTGGTCGGAAGAATTCAATGGCACCAGCCTGGACGCCACGCGCTGGACTGCGGACAACGGCAATGGTTGCCAGATCAATCTGTGCGGCTACGGCAACGCCGAGCTGCAGTACTACAGCCCGAACAACCTGTCGATCATCAACGTCCCGTTCGAGACCGCCACGCGCGCGCTGGCCATCAAGGCGCAGCGCGAAGTAGTCGGCGGCAATTCATTTACATCGGGGAAAATCACCTCGGCCGGCAAGGTGCAGGTGCAGTACGGCATGGTTGAAATGCGCATCAGCACGCCGGCGGTAGGCGTTGGTTTGTGGCCAGCAGGCTGGATGCTCGGTTCGAGTCCGCAGACCTGGCCGCGCAACGGCGAGATCGACATCATGGAAATGGGCCACAAGGCCGCCGGCCGTGTGCCCGCCGGCTCGCCGCCGGCGAACAATTTCACCGGCTCGAACGTCATCACGTTCCAGCAGGCCGCCTGCGTGCCCGGCAATGAAAGCTGCGCCGCCTCGACCGCGTGGCAAACCAAGAACTGGTACGCGGCCGCCACACCGCTGGTGAACCGTTTCGTCACGTACCGCTTCTACTGGACCGAATCCCAGATGCGTTTTACGGTCGTCGACAATGGCGTCGAACATAATCTGTATGACAATCCGCTGCCGGTCAATTCGACCGCGCTGCAGGCGCCGTTTTACCTGCTGCTCAACCTGGCAGTGGGCGGCAACTTTACCGACGCGGCCGCGCCGGGCAACGTGACCGCGCCACTGCCGGGCACCATGTATGTCGACTATGTGCGCGTGTATGAACTGGACGGCAAAGGGTCGGTCAAGCTGGGCAATACCATCACGCCGGAAGTGGGCAAATTCGGAGTCTTCACGGACAACACCGTGGTCAACAACAAGCAGGTGGCCGGCACCAGTTCCGACATTTTTCTGTGGAATGGTGCCTCTACGTCGGCAGGCAATATTGCGCCCTTTGAAGGCAGCAACGCCATCGCTTGGAACTATACGGCGCCGAACAACTGGTTCGGCGGCAGCGTGCAGTCGCGCCAGGTGCATGACATGAGCAACTTCAAAAATGGCGTGATGAAGTTCCGCATCAAGATTCCGGCCAACGTCGCCTTTAACATCGGCGTGCAGGATACGTACACCAACCAGAACTCGGTGAACTTTCCGCCGAACGTGACGACGTATGGCCTGGTGCGCGACGGTAACTGGGGCACGGCAACCATTCCAGTGTCGGCGCTGGCAGGCACCAAGATCGCGCTGCAGTCGATGCTGGACCAGTTCCAGATTTCAAGCGACGCGGCACGCCTGCCGACGGCGCCGTTCCAGTTTGCCATTGACGATATCGTCTGGGATACGGGTGTGGCAACCCCAACGCCAACGCCGACGCCAACGCCTACACCAACCCCAACGCCAACGCCAACGCCGACGCCAACGCCAACACCAACGCCAACGCCAACGCCAACGCCAACCCCGACGCCGACGCCAACCCCAACCCCGACGCCAACGCCAACCCCGACGCCGGCCCCGACCCCAGTATCAGTGAGCCAGGCCGGCGCCACCAGCCTGACCTTCACGGTGCGCACGACCAGCTGGGCCGACGTGCACTACGCCGTCAACGGCGGTGGCCAGCAGAATTTGCGCATGCGCCAGGATGCAGGCGTGAACACCTACACGGCCGGCGGCTTGAAGATCGGCGACGTTGTCAAATACAGCTTCACCTATTGGGACACGACCAAGAACTACGCCGTCGACACCGCAATCCAGAGCTACACCATGAAGTAAGGCCTGCCGGCCTTTTTGCACGGCGGCCGCGTTGCCTGACGCGCCCGCCGTTTTTTTCAGGAAGCGCACTGCGTATCGGCCTGCGGCGTGCTGGCATAGCCACCCGTCACGCCGCCATAGGGCGCTTCGGTCAAGTCGCCGATCCAAGGCGCGCTGCCAACCACCAGGGTAACGGTCGTGCCAAACAGGCCGCTCGCTCCTTTCAGCAAAAATTGCTTGTGCGCCTGCCCGATGGCGATGCGCATCAGCCTTTCCGGGCACAGCACAGGTTCGCCCAGCATCTGCGCCACGCGCTCCTGGTCAAACGAGAATGTGACGCGATTGCGCTCGGGGCAGGGCAGCGCGATGGCAACCGCGCCTGTCGCGTCGTCGCTCAAGCTGACGGTCACCGTGGACTTGCCGAAACGCTGGGATACAAAATACCGGACGTGCGTCTTCATCGAAAATTTCCCCAACTAAAAATGTAAATTTAGCATTGATTTCAGTTGAGGTATTGCACGATTCCGGTCGGAAATGGGGGTTTCGCAGCGCCATTTTGGCGCTACAGCTGGCCGCTTTCCTTGATGGCGCGGTAGCGGTTCACCAGCGCGCTGCTTAACTTTTCCGGCGTAATGTCGATCAGCCGGTCGGCGCGGATGCCGAGCCGCTTGATGGCGTCGCGCCGCTGCTGCAGGTAGTGCACCGTGGCGCTGTAGCGCAGCGCGTCGCCAAACGATTGCACTTCGGTGCTGCGCGCGCGGTCCATGACTTTTTCGCGCAGGCTGGCGCACATCACGAGGTGCTTGGTCGACATCAGTTCGCACGCCGCGCGCAGCGCCGTGTCGTCTTCGTCGCGCAAGTTGGTGATGACGACGACAAAGGCGCGCTTGCTCAAGCGGTTGAGCAGTGCCGTGGCGGCCTGCGTGAAGTCGGGCGCCATCTCGCTTGGCTGCAGGTCGTAGACGCCGGCCAGCAGGCGGTCAAGCCCGGTGCGGCCCTTGAGCGGCGCCAGCCAGCGCGTTTCGCCGCCAAAGGTCATCAGGCCGACGGCGTCGCCCTGTTTTTGGGCAAGAAAGCCCAGCGTCAGCACGGCATTTAAGGCATGGTCGAAGTGCGTGGTGACGTCGTCGCGCGCGTGCATGCGGCGCCCGGTATCGAGCAGGAACACGACCTGCTGGTCGCGCTCTTCCTGGTATTCGCGGGTGATCGGCTTGTTGCGGCGCGCGGTCGCTTTCCAATCGATCGAGCGCATGCTGTCGCCCTGGCGGTATTCGCGCAGCTGGCGAAAGTCCGTCCCTTCGCCGCGCCGGCGCTTGCGGATGGCGCCGGCGGCGGGCGCGCGGCGGTCGGTGGCGCTGAGCGTATGGCCAAGCAGTTGCGCAAAGTCGGGAAACACCTTGACCGCGCTGTCGGGCCCCACGCGGTGCAAGCGCGTCCACAGTTGCAGGGGCGAGGTCACGCGCAGGAATGCGGGCCCGAAGGCGGCTTGGCCGCGCTGGTCGGGGCACAGGCGGTAGGTGACGGCGGCAAAGGCGCCGGGCGCGATGCGGGTGCTGTGCTCCAGGCCTTCCATCGGCCACTGGGTCGGATAGTCGTCGTGCAGGTCGAGCGCGAGCGTGCGCGCGCTCTCGTTGTGCACGCGCAGCGTAACGTTGTTCCAGCAGCCGACCGGCCACACGCCTGCCAGCTCGCGCTCTACGCGCAGCGCCGGCTGGCGGCGCGACATCCAGGCGTCAAGCGCCGCCACGGCAGCCAGCGCCACGCCGGCGCCCTGCCAGAACTGGGCCAGCAGCGGCCAGTGGCTGGCCGCCAGGCCCAGCACGGCCCAGCCGCCGGCGCAGGCCAGCAGTGCGCGCGAGGGCGTCAACGCGTCAGCCACGCGGCGCAGGCACTTCTTCGATCAGGCCGTGCAGCAGGTCGTCGCTGGACAGGCCATCGAGTTCGCTTTCCGGCGAAATGGCGATGCGGTGGCGCAGCACCGGCAGGCTGGCGCTCTTGATGTCGTCCGGCGTGACGTAGTCGCGCCCGGCCGTCAGCGCCATCGCGCGCGCCATGCGCACCAGCGCGATGCAGCCGCGCGGGCCGGCGCCAATCGCCACGCCCGGCCAGTCGCGCGTGGCCCGCACCAGGCGCACCGCATACGCGGCCACGGCGTCGTCAACGCGGATCTTGGCCACCAGCTGCTGCAGCACCACGATGGTTTCGGGCTTGACCAGGGTGGCCACGTTGCTCACTTCCAGGCCGTCGCCGACGCGGTCGCGCGTGACCATCTGCAGCATCGCTTCTTCCTCGGCCTGGCTCGGGTAGTCGATCCGCACCTTGATCAGGAAGCGGTCAAGCTGCGCTTCGGGCAGCGGGTAGGTGCCTTCATTTTCCAGCGGGTTTTGCGTGGCCAGCACCATGAACGGGGGGGGCAGCTGGTACGACTCGCCTTCGATGGTGACCTGGCGCTCCTGCATCACTTCGAGCAGCGCGGACTGGGTCTTGGCCGGCGCCCGGTTGATTTCGTCGGCCAGCAGCAGGTGGGTGAAGACGGGGCCCTTGCGCACGCTGAAGCTCTGGCTCTTGATGTCGAACATGGCGTGGCCCATGACGTCGGCCGGCATCAGGTCGGGGGTGAACTGGATGCGCGAAAAGTCGCCCGAAAACGTTTTCGCCAGCGCTTTGACCAGCAGTGTCTTGCCCAGCCCGGGCACCCCTTCGATCAGCACGTGGCCGCCGGCCAGGCAGCACGCCAGCACCTGGTCGACAACGTGCTGCTGGCCGATGACGGCGCCGCGAATTTCGGCGCGCATGCGCTCGATGATGCCGATCGCCTGCGCCAGGCGCTCGGCGGAAATGGCCGGCGCGGCCGGGGTGCGGGCGGCGCTGTCGCTGCTCGAGATGCTATCGTTCATGGTGGTTTCTCAGTTCTTGAAGAATGCGGATCTGGCGCGTGAAATGGAGGGGCGTGCTGGCGGCGGCCTGGTTCAGGGCCTGGCTGACGTGGACTTCTGGCAGTGCGCACAGGCGCGCCAGGGCGGCGTACAGCTCGCCCTGGGGCAGGCGGAACAGGGCCGGAGCGCGGCGCCGGATGATGTCGAGCGTGTCCTGGCGCGCCGCGTCGAGCAGCACCTGGCGCCCGCCCTCGGCCTTCCAGAGCCAGGCGCCGCTGGCGTCGATATGCTCCATCAGGCTGCGCCGTTCGATGGCGCTTTGCGGCAGCACCGGGCCAAAGCGGCGCACGCCGGCCCAGAACAGCAGCGCAAGCAGCGCCGCCAGCGCGAGCAAGGCCATGCTGTAGTGCTTCCACAGCAGTTGGTACCAGGGCACGGCGTCCAGGTTTTGCACGATCGTCACTTGACGGCTGGCCTGGTTCAGTGCCGCCAGGGCCAGCAGCAGTTCGCCATGGTCGTGCTCGCGCAGCTCGCGGTTATTGAAAAAGTCATCGGCCAGCATCACGATCTTGCCCTTTGCTTCGGCGTACACGCGCACCGTGCTCGCGTCGTCGTCGCTCCACAGCGCCTGGCGCGCGCCGGGCATGCTGATCAGCTTTGTGTATCCGGCGTTCAGTTCGAGCCGGTAGCCGGCACCGGGAAGTTCGACGTGGCGCATCGCCGGGCCCGACTTGCGGACCGGTTTGCAGTCCTTGGGCGCGCTCTTGCCAGCCTTGTCGCTTCTGGCGCAACTGCCGGGTGGCGCGGCGAAAAACAGGCGTGCGCCCAGGAGTACTGCGATGGGGTCGTTTTCCACCAGCTCGTCGCTTGAATCGCCGGCCTTGGCCGCGCTGTCCGCGGTGGCTGGCTCTTCTTCTTCGTCGCTGTCGTCGCTGTTGCTGGTGCTGGCGTCCTCATTCGCGGCGGTCGCCGTGGCCGGCCCGTCCGCTTCGGCCTGCTCGGCGATCTGAACTTTCAGTTGCGCTTCCTCGGCCGCAGTAATCCAGCGCGGTTGCGCGACCAGCGTATTGCCGCGCCTGACCCACGCCAGCAGACGCTTCGCCTTGTCTTGTTCCATCACGCCGGAGGCGTCGGCCAGGATCAAGGTTCCATCGGGTAGCTTGTCGAGCGCCAGTTCACCGAGCGAGCCGGCCACGGTCACGCTGCGCGCGTCCTGGCGCAGCAGCATGGTGGCGGCCAGCATGCGGTTGCGGCGCGCCGCATCGGACTGGCCGGGAACCGGTTCCCACTTCTTTTCCATGCTTTGGTGCCAGCCCCAGGCACCAAGGGCGCCGAGGGCGAGAACACCCAGCAGCGCGAGCAGGTATTTGGCGGGCGTGTTCATGCGCGCTTCTCCCTGGCCGCGCCGAATTGCTGGTCCCACTCGGCGCAGCGTGCATGCACGGTGCCGTCGTCGGGCCAGCGGTCGCCGTAAGCGCCGTTCAGCCACAGCGTGGTGGCGGCGCGCGCCACCTCAAGCCGGCCGTGGCCCAGGCGCTGGGCGCCATTGGCGTGGGTCGCCGCGCGCAGGCAGTCGCCTTCGGTGTCGCCCTGGCGCAGGGCCAGGCCATCGTCGCTTACCAGGCGCGACAGCGTGGCCCGATACAGCAAGGCCAAAGCGGCGCGCCGCTCTCCGCTGGCCCACAGCGCGCGCACTTGCGCAGTGACGTCCGGCGGGAGCGACTCGGCGCGGATGTCCAGGCCGCCCACTTCGGTTGCGCGCGCCAGCTTGACGCCGCGGCTGAAAGCGGGGAAATGGTCGCGGTAGCGGTACAACAGGTAGGCAACGACGCCGATACCGAGCGCGATGAACACGATCTTGAAGATCGACGCCAGAAAACCCAGGTTCGGCAAGTTTGGAAAACCGGATGCGTCCCGCTTTTTCTCCTTTTTCTTGGCCTTGATTTTGGCCGGCTTGGGCTGCCAGTTCTCCACGCACTCAAAGCCGCGCAAGTCCTTGTGCTGGTAGACCTGGTCGACCTGCTGGCGCACTTGCGCCTGGTGCGCATTGGCGCTCTTGCCGCGCGCCGGGAGGTCGAGTTTTGGACCGTCGCAGGTGGCGCTGAGTGCTGCAGGGGTGGCGGGGGCGGCCGCGCGGGCGTCGGCGTCGGGCGCCGCGCCCAGCGCGCACGCGGCAGCCAGCGTGGCGAGCAGCAGCGAGAGCGCCGGTGCGCCTGGCGTATGCGGCTTGGCCAGTACGGGGCGGCGGATCTGGCGCAGCTGGAGTTCGAGGTCCCACGCCTCCAGGCTGGCGCGCCGGTTCAGGTACAGCGTAAAGCCGCAGGCGGTGTAGATGGGCGCCATGATGCCGCCCGCCACGGTGTAGGCGCCCAGCCACATCAGTTCGCCGAGCCGGTTGCCCACCACGTCCGCTTGCTCGCCGAAGAGCAGCCGAAATGGGCTGGCGCCGTCGCCGTCGCCGGCGAACATGGCCAGGAAGTAGATCAGGCCGAATTCGAGCACCAATTCAAGCACCACGCACACGATGCCGAACCAGAACGCGGCCTGACCCGTGCCGTTGGCGCGCAACACGCGCCGGCGCACGGCGGCCACGTCGTCGCGCGCCATCTCGAGCTGCCAGACCGGCTGCATCAGGCCGCGCCCGGCGGCAAAGATGCGCCCCCAGGTCAGCAGTTGCCAGGCGCCGCCGCCTAGCTGGCCGGGCCAGGCGCGCACCGCTTCCTGCCACGTGACGGCAGTGCCGAACACCTGGCGCGAGAGCACGTACAGCGGCGCGCGTTCGAGCATGGGGCGCACCCACCAGGCCAGCACGGCCCACAGCCAGCCCAGATCGGGCAGGTAGAGCGTGAGCGCCGCGCACAGCGCCGCCAGCGGCAGCCAGAGCACCAGAAAGGATTTGTAGGCGGCGCCCGCGTGCGAACGCAGCAGCGCAAAGCCCAGGTCAAGCGCCTGGGCGTGGCTGCGCGGGCGCAGCTCGATTTGCAGCTTGTCTATTTGCACGGCGCGCCCCTCATTGCTTGCCGCGCCCGGCGAACGCGAAGAACGCGATCACCAGCGTCCAGCACAGCGCGCCCACCGCATACTTGACGCTTTGGGGAATCGACGTCGAGGCCGACCAGAAGCCTTCGAAAAAGGCGGCCAGAAAGGTCAGCAGCGCAGCGCCCACGATCACCGGGAACATTTGTTCGCTAGCGACATGCAGCGCGTGGCCGCGCGACAGGCGGCCCGGGTGGATCAGCGCCAGGCCCAGCTTCATGCCCGACAGGCCCGAGAGCACCAGGCCGGTCACTTCAAAGCTCGAATGGGTGATCACGAACGACCAGAAAGTGTGGCGGGTGGCCGGATCCTTGCTCAGCCAAGCGCCGATCACGCCGATGTGCATGCCGTTGAACGCCAGGCTCAGCAAAGCGGGAATGCCGCCGAAAATACCGCCAGCAAAGGTCCGAAAGCAGATCGAGATATTGTTCCAGATATAGTGGCCGAACATTTGCATATCGCCCTCGCTGCCGCCGCGCCCAAACTTGATGGCGCTGGGCTGGTACATCTGGTGCGCGCTGGCCAAGTCGTTTGACGACATAAAACTGTAAGCCAGTTGCGGGTCGTACCAGACCATGAGGCCAATGCCCAGGCCCACGCCAAACACGGCCAGCACGGCCACCAGCAGCAAGCGCCATTCGGCGCGCACGCGGCACGGAAAGTCGACCATCATCCAGCGCAGCAGCGTATTGGGGCGCTGCACCGCGCTGCCGTACAGCAGGCGATGGCAGTCGCCCACCATCTTTTGCAGGTAGTCGGCCACGGCCGGGGAGTAGCCGCGCTGGCGGCACAGCGCCAGGCACTGGCACAGGCGGCGGTACAGCGCCGGCAAGTCGCGCCGGTCGGTGGCGCTGCCGTCGAGGATGGCGGCGATGCGCTGCCACAGCTTAGCGTTGTCGGCTTCAAACTGGTGTTGCTTCATTGGGTAAATCCTGCGACATAGCCGCGCATCGCTTCGACCGAGGCGGCGCCGATGCGGCCGGTGAGCGGCGCGGCGAGCGTGCCCAGTTCAGCCATGCGCTCGATCGGCAAGCTGCTTTCGCGGTCGAACAGGTCGGCCAGAGTGCGCTGCTGGTCGGCATTGAGGGGGAAGGGCGGCGGCATCGGTGGGGCCGCCGGCGGGCGCGTGCGCACCGGCCTGAACTCGCGGTGGATGACGACAGTGCCGGCGACAATGTCGCCGAGGCGCCGGAACTTCACGTCGAGCATCATGCACAACAGGCCCGACATATAGAAGATGGGCAGGAAGTCCGCCACCAGCAGCAGGTTGCGCAGCGTCGATTCGCGCCAGCCGACCGGCAAGCCGTCGGCGCGCACCACTTCCAGGCCGGTGGCGCGCTTGCCCAGCGTGCGTCCGCCGAAATAGACTTCGCTGATGATGGGGTAGCCCCAGTAGGCGACGAACAGGGCGATCGAGTACAAACCCTCACCGAGCTTGCCTTTGGGGAGAATAGCGTACAGGAGCCCGGCGGCGACCGCCCAGACCAGGAAGTCGAGCATCCAGGCCACCGCGCGCAGATAAGGGCCGGCGGGGGTGAGCAGCAGGCGGATGCCTTCGGGTGTGACGAGGGACAAACGGCCGTCTAACAAGCGCGTCCCCTGGGATGGTTGGGCGCCGCGCTGCCTGTGTGACTTCCCGCCATGCTTAGCGCCATGCTGTGTGCCGTCTTGTTTTATTCTGTAGGTGTGTTTATTGTAACCAAGAAACGATATGCGGCTGGCAAAAATATGCATTTGACAGCATGAAAGCGACGCAAACGTGGGGCAGTGGATAAATTTACAACAATACGGGGAGCGAACTAGGTGGGTCGGGTTAGCGTAAATTGGCTTGGGAAGGTAGTCGTCCCGGCTCGCACGTGCTCGCTTGACTGTGTAAAGTAGCCAACGGCAGCCGGTCACTTTATGTCAAACGAAGCTTCAACGCGTGATGGGAGGCCAGACATAGGCGCGCTGGTAACGGTTGTTTACCAGCGCGATTCTTCCACGGACAGATTGGCGTTCAACCACCCTCGCTGGCAGCGATCTCTTTGTAGCCTTTCTTGGTTTTTTCCTTGATCAGTTTTTCACGCTCGGCACGTGCTTCGCGCGGTTCGTCGAAATCCTTCACCTTCGATTGTCCGGCAGTGCCGATACGGCCGAATCTAACATTCAACTCACAATCGCTGACGCTCACTTCCCAGAATTTGCTTGCGATGCCTTCCACCATCTCGAAACGCCGGACACCCAGGTTTTTCCGATAGCTGGCGACGAAGGCGGAGACGCGCTCTGCAGTGTCAGCCTTGGGCTCCTGGATCAGGAACATCTCGCGGTCTTCCCAATCGACCACGACCCCGATGGCCTCAGCCATTTCCTGGTCAAACTCGTCAAACGCGTCTTCGTCCTCGCAATCGGACGGCGGCATGAAGTTAAAGACCACGTACAGGTGGCCATTGCTCATGAAACGTAGCTCCGGCTCACCTTCAGCATCAAAACCCGAAAGCGCGACAACGCGCGCCACTTCACTATCGTTATTATCTTCCATGTGGTGCTGGCGTTTTCCGATGGCAGTGCATTGCGGGTGTACAAATCCCGTATGAGAAAGTCGAGATGCAACGTTACTAAAGTGTACTGCCGGTAATATTAAGGTGTCCATCCCCAATGTGCAAGGATGCAGGCGGGGCAGACTGCCGTTTTTGGTGACCGCGCGCCGCTTCAGTGGCGCTCGTCGGCTTGCGGCGTGTCGACCAGTGGCTGGGTGAACCTGGGCGACGCTACTTTGTCAGCCTTGACGATGCATGTTTCGTACGGCAGGGGTCGAGCCGTCGATCGGTCAACAAGTGCAATTGGATGATGCCAGGAGGCCCAGTCCATTGATCGATTCAATGGGAAAACAACGACTCGGAAATGCTGACCCAGGCATGCGAGGAAGGCACGTGGGCTTGGGCAAGCAGACGGTATTTCAGCGTTGCGACGTTTGCCAACGAGTATGGCCATATCAGGCACGTGCGAGACATGTCGTACTGCTCAAGGCGGGCGAAAATCCTTAAAAACTTCAGCGCTATCGTTTACCTTCAACTAATTTCCGCCTTGGCGATGATCCTGACATTTCATCACCAGTGACGCGCAACGTTAAATAACGCTGGTCATGATTCGCACGCGCTCCTCGCGCCAGTCCGCTTTACAATTTACGATTAGCGTCCGCTCGAATCGTAGCCTGTTGAAAGCGCTTCAACTTGCGGCAAAATACCGCTGGTACGCGATCGCCATCGTGTGGATGGTTGCCGTGGCGGGCTGGGCCACCGTCTTCACGCTGCCCAACGACTACCAGACCAGCGCGCGCGTGTTGCATGGAAATTTCTTCTGCGGAGGCACTGATTTATTTCCTGCGGTTTCCTCCTTCGCGGCTTGCCCAATGCCGGCCGGGGACGCCTTCGCGCATCAGTTCGGGCCTGTGGCGGCGGCCGGCATCGGACAACCCTTAACGAAAGCGGACGGCCGATGGCGCCTACTCTACACCACAGGAATAGCCCGACCCACTCTATTCGAGGCCGACCCACTTTATTCGCTCTCGTCAATTGTTGCAACATAAGGAACTGCAGGACGCAAAAATACTTTCGCGCGAAAGCGCCCGACAGCTGGCAGGTAGCCAGTGCAAATGCAAAAATATGGCACGTGGCAAAATGGATCGTTCGTACTTTGATGAGAAGAAGGAATACAGGTGCCGAAGGTATTCAAGGATGACAAGCCGTGCGCGATCTGCGCTTTTATCGGCAGCTGGATGTATTTGCTCATGAAAAAATTCGGCCCGGAGCCGGACCTGGCGCTGTGGTCGAGCGCGACGGTGATCACGGCGCTGCGCTTGGCCTCCTGGCGATTCGAAATGCGGATAGGACATTAGTCCGATGGAAAATGCTTTTATGTTAAGGTTTTCTTTTTTTACTGGATGACCTCACATGCCCCTGCAACCCAAGCTGCTGCTGCTGCTCTTAGTGATTGCGTCGACGTTGCTCTTCGGCGGCTGCGCCAAGAAAGCCACCACGGAGCCCGGGCTTGCCAAGGTGGACTATTGGAAACCGATGTCCAGCTACCTCGCCGGCAACTACAGCGCCATGTGCATGGGGAATCCTGCGGAGACGAACGTCAACATCGTCATCGGTGCCGACGGCAAATACACCTTCGGTCAATACGCGGGCGACCTACACACAAGCACGGAGCTGGTGTTCAGCCGTAAGCGCCAATGGGACGGCTCTGTCGGGCTCTTTTTACACGCGGAGTGGGACGATGGGGTGCTCAACCTGGCCACCGGTAATGGCGGCCAGGGGAGTGTCGCCAGTTTTGGCAAGGGCGGAACTAATGTGTTTGTTTGCTCCCCATCGAAATGGACGATTGGGCTTGCCGCCAAGCCTCTGCACGTCGTGTTCGCGAGCCTGCTCGACGCGGCCCCACGCCAGATCAGTTGCATTCGTGCTGCCGACATGAAGATGACGAAGCTGTCTTATCAATTCAAGGATGGCGTGGTTCAGATTGGAGAGTACAAATACATTGTGAGCAAGATGAACGCGTCAATCCGTGTCGACGGCCAGTTCAGCTCGCTCTCATACATCGCAGGGTCCGATGATGATGGCAGTATTTCAGTCGGCCTGGACCAACACGGCAAGGTCCTGACCGTGATGGCCCAATCGAAGGACGGCCCCCTTTTAACATGCAACAAGGCCTAGACCCTGCTCCGTTAGATATATGAAACCAGATGTCCAGAAAACGTGACTGTTCAGCCCCTATGACCGGCAGAAATTAGTTGTAAACAATTGTGATCGCGTTCATCATGCTGGCATGGCAACGAAACCTTCTTCTCCCGACCTGACTGGACTGTCCCACGAAC
>NZ_JAFCWX010000045.1:0-26212 GCF_049897805.1 Massilia sp. TWP1-3-3 | reverse complement strand
CCACGCTGCGCTTCCGTCAACTCAACTTTCATCGCTACACGCATGATTTCCCCTCCATATGACAAGGATACATGCATATATATAATAAGTCTTATTATTTATGACGCACTACACTAGGTTCAACGGTGTGGCTTACCTTCTGAAACACCACCGCAATTTGATCGACGCCGAATTTGCCATCAATGAGGGCGGCGGCGGCGTGCTCGACAAGAATGAAAAACCAGTCAACATGACTCTGCACGCGGGAGAGAAAGTCTCCCAGAGTTATCAGCTAGAAGTGACCAGCGCTGGCGGGCACAGCGCCCGTGCGCCGCGCGACAATGCAATTTACCACTTGGCCGAAGGCTTGGCGCGGCTAGGTAAATTTGATTTTCCGTTCACCCTCTCGCCGACCACGCGTGCCTATTACCAACGCCTGGCCCGTATTGAAACGGGGCAAACCGCGACCGACATGCAGGCCATCCTGCGGAATCCGCCCGACCAGCAGGCGATGGAACGCTTGTACACCCGCAATCCTGAATACAACTCGGCCGTGCGAACTACCTGCGTAGCGACGATGGTCGATGCCGGCCATGCCGCCAATGCCCTGCCGCAGCGGGCGCGCGCCGTGCTCAATTGCCGTGTGCTTCCAGGCGAATCGGTCGATGCCGTGCGCGCCACGCTAGTAGGCGTCCTGGCAGACGAACGGATCAAGATATCTCCGCTGGGAGAGGCCGAACTATCGCCACCACCGCCCTTAACGCCGGCCATCGTCGACGCCATTGAACGCACTACGATCGAGATCTGGCCCGGCGTGCCGGTCGTGCCGGCCCTGTTCGTTGCCAGCAGCGATGGCCGTCTGCTCAACAACGCCGGGATCTGGACCTATGGCGCAAGCGGCATGTTCGTCGGCGTCGAAGGTAGCGGCGTGCACGGTTTGAACGAACACATTCGCGTCAAATCGCTCTACGACGGCTTCGACTTTTTGTACCGCCTGGGTAAACGACTGGCGCTCGACTAGGAGTCGCGCGGCAGAATCAATTTGGCTTTGCGGAGTTGATGAGGTCGCGTCACGCGTGACTGCCATTGCCGCTTACATTAGGCGGAGGCATCCATACATTAGACGGCACGCCAAAGAACTCCGACTATCAGAGGTGTGACCTTTCTAAGTTTGGGAACTGCGAAAGGCTGCTATGGGGCGATACCTGCCGGTCGTGGCGCCACGTCCACCGCTCGCTGAGACGAGCGCCACGCATAACTCACGGGAACGTCGAACCCTGGAAAGCCTGATTGATCTTCAAAAACCCGAGGCATTGGCGCTTCGCTGGCAACAATCGCTCGGAACAGCACGCAAGAACACAAAATGCTCAGTTGGCAATCTTGCGCTTGTCCCTGACTTTAATGCTCTGTCCCAGACTTTAATGCGCTGTCCCGGACTTTAATGACAAGGAACACTAGTCAACCTAGCAACCAGGCCGTTACTCAACAGTAACGGACTTCGCCAAGTTACGCGGCTTGTCCACATCCGTGCCCTTGGCCAGCGCCGTGTGGTACGCCAGCAGTTGCAACGCGCAAACGTGCAAGATGGGCGACAACAAACCATAGTGTTCCGGCAAGCGGATCACGTGCACGCCATCGCCCGACGTGATGCGTGAATCGACGTCGGCAAACACGTACAGCTGGCCGCCCCGGGCGCGCACTTCCTGCATGTTCGACTTCAGCTTTTCCAGCAAGGCATCGTTTGGCGCGATCGTGACAACCGGCATTTCGTCCGTGACCAGGGCCAGCGGGCCGTGCTTGAGTTCGCCTGCAGGATAGGCTTCGGCGTGGATGTAGGAAATTTCCTTGAGCTTGAGCGCGCCTTCCAGGGCGATCGGATAATGGATCCCGCGGCCAAGGAACAGTGCGTTTTCCTTGCGGGCAAAGTCGTCTGCCCAGGCAATGATTTGCGGCTCGAGCGCCAGCACAGCGGCGATGGCGACTGGCAAGTGGCGCATTTGCTTGAGGAACGTTGCTTCTTCCTCGTCGCTGAGTTGGCCGTTGATTTGCGCCAGCGTCAGCGTCAGCAGGAACAGGGCGGCCAGCTGGGTGGTGAAGGCTTTGGTCGAGGCAACGCCCACTTCCACGCCAGCGCGGGTGATGTAAGCCAGCGCACACTCGCGTACCATCGCGCTGGTTGCCACATTACAAATGGTCAGCGTGTGCACCATGCCAAGGCTGCGTGCATGCTTGAGCGCGGCCAGCGTGTCGGCTGTTTCGCCACTTTGGGTAATGGTAACGACCAGCGTCTTGGGATGGGGGACGCTGTCGCGGTAGCGGTATTCGCTGGCAATTTCCACCTGTGTCGGCACTTTGGCTACCGACTCGATCCAATACTTGGCGGTCAGGCCGGCGTAGTAACTGGTGCCGCACGCCAGGATCAGCACGCGGTCAATGTCCTTGAAGACCTTGTATGCCTCGTCGCCGAACAGTTCCGGCATGATGCCGGTGACGCCTTCCAGCGTGTCGCCGATGACGCGCGGCTGCTCGAAAATTTCCTTTTGCATGTAATGACGATACGGGCCGAGTTCGGCTGCGCCCGTGTGTGCGTGCACGGTTTTGACTTCCCGGTCGACCGGGCGGCCGTCGGCGTCGACGATCCAGCACTTGGCCAGTTGCAGGTCGACCACGTCGCCTTCTTCCAGGTAAATGATCTGGTCGGTGGTGCCGGCCAGCGCCATGGCGTCGGAAGCGACGAAGTTTTCGCCCTTGCCCACGCCGACGATCAAGGGCGAACCCTGGCGCGCGGCAACCACGCGGTGCGGCTCTTCGCGGCTGAACACGGCAATCGCGTAGGCCCCGTGCAGGCGCTTGACGGCCATCTTGACGGTTTCGAACAGGTCGCCGATGTACATGTGGTCGACCAGGTGGGCGATGACTTCGGTGTCGGTCTGGCTTTGGAATACGTAGCCCAGTGCCGTCAGTTCGGCGCGCAACTCGTCGTGGTTTTCAATAATGCCGTTGTGAACCAGCGCGATGCGGGCGTTCTCTTCGGTCGGGGAAAAGTGCGGGTGCGCATTGTGCGACGCCGGGGCGCCATGGGTGGCCCAGCGCGTGTGCGCGATGCCGGTGAAGCCTTGCAGGCCTTCGGCGGCGATCTGGGTTTCCAGCTCGGCCACGCGCGAGGTGCTGCGCGAACGCTGCAGCTTGCCGTCCACGTGCAGCGCCACGCCGCAGGAATCATAGCCGCGGTATTCCAGCCGCTTGAGGCCCTCGATAAGAATAGGGGTGATATTACGTTGAGCTACTGCTCCGACGATTCCGCACATGGAAGGCCTCAATTGGAAAATGAATAATGGACATAGATAGTAGTTGGAAAGCAATGAAATTTGCTGTCGAACGGGGAGCGATTTTGGTATATTATTTCATCGATATCTCGCGATAAAATTTTATTTCATTTTTCTTCGAATTCTTTCGTTAATCGCTACATGACAAGAAGGGCTGTAAGAAACCCATGGATGATGTCGATCGTCGCATCTTAAATATCTTGCAAATTGATTCCTCACATACCAATGCGGAGTTGGCGGAACTGGTTCATGTATCGCCCCCCACGTGCCTGCGACGGGTCAAGTTGCTCACGGAGCAGGGCGTCATCGCGCGCCAGGTGGCCATCGTCGCGCCCGAAAAAGTCGGCGCGCGCTTGACGGCCATCGTCGAGATCACGCTCGACATCCAGGCGGCCGAGCGGATGAGCGAATTTGAACAGCACGTCGCGGCCGAGGCTGCCGTATTGCAATGCTACCGGGTAGCGCCCGGACCCGATTTCGTGCTCGTCGTGCAAGTAGCCGACATGCCATCCTACAACGCGCTGGCCCACCGCTTGTTCGCCGGCCACACCAACGTGCGCAACGTGAAAGCGTACTTTTCCACCTTCCGCAGCAAGTTCGAAACCCGCATCGCGGTCTGATCCCGCCCATCCTGAGCAAGCTCAACGAGTACCGACGAGAAACAGTGTCTACTGGAAACTGTTTACTGACGCACGCGAGGTTTTTTCATGGAAGCAATGCAGTTACCCGGATCGCCATGGCCACTGGCCGGCCCGCCCATCGAGCTGGTCAATCTGTCGCGGGTGCGCAAGGTGTACGGCGCCGGTTTCAGCGGCGTGCACGCGCTGCACGACATCGACTTGCAAATCCACGCCGGCGACATGGTGTCCGTGTGCGGCCCCTCCGGTAGCGGCAAGACGTCGCTGCTGAACCTGGTCGGCATGCTCGAGACGGCCACCGAGGGCAGCATCGTCATTGCCAGTTTGCTCGTCTCCAAGCTGTCCGAACAGGCCCGCGCCGAGTTGCGCGGCGATATGATCGGCTTCGTGTTCCAGGCGTCCAGCCTGATTCCGGTCATGACGGCGCGCGAAAACGTGCTGCTGCCGCTGATGCTGCGCGGCCACCTGGACGACGCAGAACT
Source organism: Massilia sp. TWP1-3-3 (assembly GCF_049897805.1). Classification (NCBI taxonomy): domain Bacteria; kingdom Pseudomonadati; phylum Pseudomonadota; class Betaproteobacteria; order Burkholderiales; family Oxalobacteraceae; genus Massilia; species Massilia sp. TWP1-3-3. Next base: position 21,787 of record NZ_JAFCWX010000045.1, on the reverse strand, counting down.
CGCCGCAGCGCATGACCGTGCCGAGGCGCTGCTGACCCAGGTCGGACTCGGCACCCAGGCCGGCCACTATCCGCCGCGGCTGGACGCCAGCCAGTGCCAGCGGGTTGCCATTGCGCGCGCGCTGATCGCCAGGCCGCGCCTGGTGGTGGCGGATGAGCCGACCTCGCGCCTGGACAACGGCTGCATCCGCCTGGTCATGGACTTGTTTGCGCGGGAACAGCAAGCGCACGGTACCGCTTTCCTGATCTCTACCCGTGACCAGCGCCAACTGAGCCGCGCCACGCGCACCTTGCAGCTGAGCGAAGGGCGCCTGACCAGCGCCGCCAATGGCCAGGCGCGGCGCGCCGTCCGGGTTGAACTATGAGCCCGACGCAGCTGGCCCTGCGCACGCTGCTGCTGGGAAGCACCCGCAGCGTACTGGCCATCGTGCTCATTGCCGCCAGCCTGTGCGTGCTCGACTTGTTCGCCGGCCACATTGCCAGCGCCCGCGCCCGGATGGAATACCAAGCCGTCATCGGCGAACGCCTGGGCCACCTGGCCATCTTGCGCGCCGCCGAGCCCGGCAGCTTGCAGAGCACCCGCATGTTCGACCAGGCCGAGGCGCTGCGCGTGATCAAGCTGGCAGAAGCGAGCCCGGGCGTGGCGCTGGTGGTGCCGCAAATGAGCGTGAGCGGCATTGCCGCCACCGGCGAGCGCTCGGCCCTGTTCTTTGGCGAAGGCATCGTTTCCACGCCGGACGCCGCCAGCGCCACGCGCCAGTTGCCGGGCAAGCTCAATCCGACCGCCCGCAATGGCATTGCGCTCAGCAGCAAGCAAGCCCGGTCGCTCGGATTGGTCCACGGCAGTAATCTGACGCTGACCGGGGCCACACTTGACGCCCATACCGTCCCGTTCGACGCGCAAGTGGTCGATGTTTACAGCAGCGTGGGGCGGCCGGAGAACGGCCGCAATCCACTGTTGATGCCGTTTGCCATGGCGCAGTCGCTGCTCGATACGGAACTGACGGAACGGATCGTGGTCTATCTGTCGGAAGGTCAGCACACCGAAGAGCGCCGCGGCACTTTGGCTGCCGGGCTGCGGGCGGCCGGAATACCCGTGCACATCAAGACCTGGCAAGAGCAATCGGCCGCCTACGCCAATGAGCGGGGCGCGTTTGACGTCGCCTTCGACAGCGTGGCCGGCATGGTGTTTGCGGTGATCGGCGCCACGATTGCGGCCACCATGTCCATGAACGCTCTGGAGCGGCGGCGTGAAGTGGCCACGCTGCGCGCGCTTGGCATGCGCAGCAGTGCGGTATTCATGATGTTCGTGACGGAAGCTTTATGGATGGCACTGACGGGTGTGCTCTTTAGCCTGATAGGCAGCGGGCTGATCGCCTGGATTGTCAACCGGGCGGCGCTGTCTTACGCCGCGCAAACGGCGCTCAATGCGGCGCCCATGCTGGTCGAGCTTGATTTTAACCGCATGGCAATGGCGGTGGTAACGGTGCTTGCCGTGGCATTGCTGGCGGCGCTGGTGCCGTCATTTAAGGCAGCACGGGTGGCGATCGCGCCGGCGCTTGCGGCGTAAGGCAAGGCAAATGGGGGGAGGCGCCTCGAGCGCCCCCGCTATCGCGTCCGCTCTTCTGCAATCAAGCCTTCTTGACTTTCACCGGACGCGTCCAGCCTTCAACGGTCATCTGCTTGGCGCGCGAAATGGTCAGCTTGCCTGCTGGCGCATCTTTGGACAGCGTAGTGCCAGCACCCAGGGTTGCGCCCTTGCCAACCGTCACCGGGGCGATCAGCTGGCTGTCACTGCCAATGAAGCAGTCATCCTCGATCACCGTACGGAACTTGTTGGCGCCGTCATAGTTGCACGTGATGGTGCCCGCCCCGATATTGACGCGCGAACCCACCGTGGCGTCGCCCACATACGCCAGGTGATTGGCCTTGCTGTGCGCCGCCACCTGGCTGTTCTTGATCTCGACAAAATTGCCAATGTGCACATCCTCGGCCAGCTCGGTGCCCGGACGCAAACGTGCATATGGCCCGATGACCGATTTCGGCCCGACCACCGCTTCCTCGATATGGCAGAACGGCTTGATCGTGGCGCCGGCCGCAATGCGCGCATTGACGATGACGCTGTGCGCACCGATGCTCACGCCGTCCGCCAGCTCGACCCGGCCTTCGAAGATGCAGCCCACATCAATACTGACATCGCGCCCGCAAATGAGTTCGCCGCGCACATCGATGCGCGCCGGATCGAGCAAGTGCACGCCTTTTTCCAGCAGCGCATGGGCAATATTCAATTGATGGCGGCGCTCCAGTTCGGCCAGTTGCACCTTGCTGTTGACGCCCGCCACTTCCCACTCGCCACCCGGCTGGCTCGACACTACCGGCACGCCGTCGGCAACGGCCTGGGCCACGATATCGGTCAGGTAATACTCGCCCTGCGCATTATTGTTCGACAACGCAGCCAGCCATTTTTTCAGGTGGCGGGTTGGCGCGACCATGATGCCGCTGTTGATTTCGCGAATCGCGCGCTCTTGCTCGTTCGCATCCTTTTCCTCGACGATACGGCGGATCTGGCCGCCTTCGCGCACGATGCGGCCCAGGCCGAACGGGTTGGCCTGCTCGACCGTGAGGATGGCCAGCTTGTCGGCGCCGGCCGCCTCGACCAGGCGCTGGAGCGAGGCGGACGTGGTCAGCGGCACGTCGCCGTACAGGATCAGGGTAGGGACGCTGTCATCGAGCTGGGGGATCGCCTGCATGACCGCGTGGCCGGTTCCCAGTTGCGGTTCTTGCAGCGCGGTATCAATCGCCGCGTGCGTGCCAATGTTCTGTTTCTGAACCATTTCCGGCACGGCCGCGCCGCCGTGTCCGTAAATAACGCATAATTTGCTCGGCGCAAGGGTGCGCGCCGTATCGATCACGTGTAGCAATAGCGGCTTGCCGGCAAGAGGGTGCAGTACTTTGGGCAGCGCCGATTGCATGCGCTTGCCCATACCGGCAGCGAGGATCACAACGTTCATAGGCAGTTGTTCAGAGAGTTATAAAGATGAAAAAGTTTAACACGCAAGACCGATTGATCCAGCGCTTTCGCGTGGTGTTCCTGCTCACTGCCATGGTCGTGCTGGCCGCTTGCAGCAGCGTCAAGTTTGCCTACAACCAAGGCGACACCTTGCTGTACTGGTTTGTCGACGCCTATGTCGACCTTGATTCCGAGCAGGCGCCCGTGGTCAAACAAGATATCGGCCAGCTCATCAAATGGCACCGCAAGACCCAATTACGCGACTACAGCCAGTTCCTCGTCAAGGCCCAGGGTCAGCTTGCCGGCACTATGACCCACGCCGACCTGAAGGCCGATTACAAGGATATCAAGGGCCGCACCGAAACGCTGGCCTACAAGGCGCTACCCGAGCTGACCGACCTGGCGCTGTCGGTCAAGCCCGAACAGATCGCGAACATCGAAGAAAAGTTCCGCAAAAATAATGACACCTACCGCAAGAAATTCGTCGCTATCGACAACGACAAAAAGCAGAAGGTGCGCTACAAGAAATCGATGGAGCAATTCGAGTTGTGGTTCGGCAGTTTCAGCAGCGAGCAGGAAGCGGTGTTGCGCAAGGCATCCGACGCCCGCCCGCTGGACAACCAGATATGGTTGGACGAGCGCATCATCCGCCAGAAAAAGATCGTCTCGGTGCTGCATGAGATCCAGTCCAAAAAGCTGGGCAAGGAAGCAACCAGCGCCTTGCTGAATGGATTGCTGAAAGATATTTTCGGCCGTTTCGACGCCCCCGAGCGTAAGGCATTTTTCGACGCCTATATCGACAGCACGATCAACCAGACGCTCACGGCCATCAAAATTGCCACCCCGGCCCAAAAGGCGCACGCGCAAAAACGCATGCAGGGCTGGATCGACGACTTCAAGGTCCTTGCCGCCGAAACGAAGTAAAAAAGCTGGTTCTGCAGCAAGCGCCACACCGGGGTCAGACCACAAGGTCTGGCCCCGGTGCGTTTACCGGCCGTGATATAGTGCCGCCCATCAGATTCACAGGGTCTTTCCATGCCAAAAAAACCAGCCAAAGTCCCGGTCCACCGGGCCCCGCCTCCGCAGCAGGTACGCATCATCGGCGGCGCGTGGAAGCGCACGCCGCTGCCCGTGCTGGACGCCCTCGGCCTGCGCCCCACGCCGGACCGCGTGCGCGAGACCGTGTTTAACTGGATCACTCATTTGTGGGACGCCAACTGGGCCGACGCCGCCTGCCTCGACATGTTCGCCGGCAGCGGGGCACTGGGCTTCGAAGCCGCCAGCCGCGGCGCGCAGACAGTCACGATGATCGACTCGCACTCGCCCGTGGTGCGCCAGCTCGAAGCAATCAAGGACAAGCTCAAGGCCGACAATGTGACCATCTTGCGCGCCGACGCCATGACCTGCGTGCACAGCATGGCGCTGCGCGGCCAGCGCTTCAAGCTGATCTTTTTGGACCCGCCCTATCACCAGGAGTTCTTGTCCAAGGCGCTGCCGCTATGCGCAAACCTGCTTGAGCCTGGCGGCCTGGTGTACGCGGAATCGGGCGCGCCGCTGCCTTTCGCGCCCGAGGACGCCAGTGCGCCCCCGGACTGGCTGGCGCCGTGGGAAGCAATCCGCGCCGACAAGGCCGGCGTCGTGTTTTATCACTTGCTCAGGCTGCGCACCGGCCAGACCTGAAGGACCGCGGCCGCCGCGCCCCGGGGTGCCCGGGCTTTTCAGGCATAATGCGGCTTTTATTGGCGCATCTCTAGGAGCCGTAATGGTTGTAGCCGTTTATCCAGGAACCTTCGATCCGCTCACCCGCGGGCATGAGGATTTGGTGCGCCGCGCCTCCGGATTGTTCGACAAGCTGATCGTCGGCGTGGCCGACAGCAAGAATAAACGCCCGTTCTTTTCGCTCGCTGAGCGCCTGGAAATTGCCAACGAAGTGCTGGGCCACTATCCGAACGTGCAGGTGGAAAGCTTTTCCGGCTTGCTCAAGGATTTTGTGCGCAAGCACGATGCACGCGTCATCGTGCGCGGCCTGCGCGCCGTGTCGGACTTTGAATACGAATTTCAGATGGCCGGCATGAACCGCTACCTGCTTCCCGATGTCGAAACCTTGTTCCTGACGCCTTCCGACCAGTACCAGTTTATTTCGGGCACCATCGTGCGTGAAATTGCCATGCTGGGCGGCGATGTTTCAAAATTCGTGTTTCCGTCGGTCGACCGCTGGCTTCAGAAAAAGATCGCCTCGCTTCCACCTGACGCCGAGTAACGCCATGGCACTCCTGATTACCGACGACTGTATCAATTGCGACGTGTGCGAGCCCGAGTGCCCGAACGACGCCATCTACATGGGCGCCGAGATTTACGAAATCGATCCCAACAAGTGCACCGAGTGCGTCGGCCATTTCGACGAGCCGCAGTGCCAGCAGGTTTGCCCGGTCAGCTGCATCCCGTTCAACCCGGCCTGGCGTGAAACGCCGGAAGAGTTGCAAGCCAAGTACGAACGTCTGACCGCAGCCAAGAACTGACTGGCCTGCGGCCCTGCGGGCGAGGGTGTTGCACAAAATTTTCCGCCCCTTTGAACGCGCAAACACTCGCGCCATTTGGCAACATCAAACCATACCTACATCGTCCTCGCGCACGCGGGGACCCATGGAACAGTTGCTAAGTTGAACCGTTCCATGGGTCCCCGCATGCGCGAGGACGATATCGCTTTGTCAAACCTCCGGCCCATTCCGACAGCTTCGTTCGCCACGACAATGAGGCAGTCGATTCCCGTGCGCCTGAACGTTCCAATACAAAGTTTTAACAGTCGCTATTGCCAATATCGATAGCAATGTGCCTGCACGCCACGGTTTCCGCCGAAATATCCCGTTTGGTATGCCATATATGTACCCATACGGCAATTCTTTGATATATATAGGCTATAGTCGTAGTTAAGATTTAAGCACGCCCATTCTATTTTCAACACAGGAATCCCATGATCAAGAATATGCGCATCGGCCAGCGCTTGGCTCTCGGCTTCGGCGTGGTGATTTTCCTGCTGATTACGCTGGCGGGCTTGTCCTATCTGCGTATCGCCAGCCTGAACCAGGAAGTGGGCAAAATGGTCGACGTACGTTACCCGAAGACCGTGGTCGCCAACGTCATCAAGGCCGATGTCAACGAGGCGACCCGCAGCATGCTCAACGTGCTGATCATGACCGATCCCGCGCAGATCGCCAAAGAACTGAGCAATATCGAGGCCCACAGCGCCAGCGCGACCAAGGCCATCGCCGAGCTGACCGCCACCACCACCGATCCAAAAGCGGTCGAAATCCTCAAGGCGATCGGCGTCATCCGCAACCGCTTCATGCCGGGTCAGGCCACTTTCGTGAAACTGATCAATGAAGACAAAAAAGACGACGCAATGGTCAAGTTCATGTTTTCGCTGCGTCCCCAGCAAGGCAAGTATTTCGAGCAGCTCGACAAGTACATCGCTTACCAGAATGCCGAGATGGTCAGCGCCGGCAACGATGCGTCGGCCCTCACCAAGCGCACCCAGCTGATGATCACGGTGCTGGCCATCGTGGCCGGCGTGATCTCGCTGCTGGTCGCTTTCATGGCCACGCGCAGCATTACCCGTCCGCTCAATGAAGCGGTGGGCGTTGCCCAGCGTGTCGCCGACGGCGACCTGACCAGCGAGATCGTCGTAACCAGCACGGACGAAACAGGCCAGATGATGGAAGCGCTCAAGTTCATGAACGATAGCCTCATTCGCATCGTGGCCGAGGTGCGCACCGGCACGGTGTCGATCGCCGAAGCGTCCAGCGAAATTGCCAGCGGCAACCTGGACCTGTCGTCGCGCACTGAACAGCAAGCCTCGTCGCTGGGTCAAACTTCGCGCTCGATGCACGAACTGACCAGCACCGTCCAGCAAAATGCCGACAATGCGCGCCAGGCCAACGTGCTGGCGGCCAAAGCGTCTGAGGTAGCGGTGCGGGGCGGCTCGGTGGTATCGAATGTGATCGAGACGATGGGTTCGATCACGGCCTCTTCCAAAAAGATTGTGGATATTATCGGCGTGATCGACGGCATCGCCTTTCAAACCAACATCCTGGCGTTGAACGCGGCGGTGGAAGCGGCCCGCGCCGGCGAACAGGGCCGCGGCTTTGCCGTGGTCGCCGCCGAAGTGCGCAACCTGGCGCAGCGCTCGGCGGCGGCAGCCAAGGAAATCAAGACGCTGATCGGCGACTCGGTCAGCAAGGTGCGCGAAGGCAGCACGCTGGTCGAACAGGCCGGGGTGACGATGGAAGAAGTGGTGGCCAGCGTGCGCCGGGTAACCGATATCATGGGTGAAATTACTTCCGCCAGCCAGGAACAGAGCGCCGGTATTGCCAAAGTAAATTCGACCATTCTTGAAATGGATGAAACAACGCAGCAAAATGCAGCTTTGGTCGAGGAAGCTGCCGCAGCGGCCGCTTCAATGCAGGATCAGGCCGCCAACCTGGCGCGCGTGGTGAGCGTTTTCAAGCTCGACCACGAGACGGCTTATCTGGCGTCGCCGCAGCCTGTGTCCACCGAATTGCCACGTGCTGCGTTAAGGAAAGAGATAGCTGCTGCGGGTGCGCCGCGGATGGCGGCCAAGCAGTCGAACGGTAGCGACTGGGAAGAGTTTTAATTGTGTACAATTTGTATTTAAATCAATAATGGAGACAACATGATCAAGAATATCGTAGTCAAGACCCTGGTAAGCGGTGCGTTGCTGGCTGGCGCTTTCGGCCAGAGCGCCATCGCAGCTGAAGTTGCCGGCATCAAGTTCGCGGACACCGCCAAGGTAGGCGGCAAGGAATTGCAACTGAACGGCTTGGGCGTGCGTACCAAGTTCATCGTCAAGGTATACGCCGCCGGCCTGTATCTGCAAGATAAGAAATCGACGGCCGAAGAAGTATTCGCTGCCGAAGGTCCGCGCCGCATGCAGCTAGTCATAATGCGCGACATTAGCTCGGAAGACTTCGGCAATGCCTTCATGAGCGGCATTAACAATAACCTCGACGGCAAGGACAAGACCAAGATCGTCACCCAGATCAGCAAGTTTGGCGAGATTTTTGCCGCGGTCGATGGCTTGAAAAAGGGCGACGTGCTCGACACCGACTATATCCCTGGCCAGGGAACGATCTGCATTTTGAACGGCAAGCGCCTCGGCGAAGTGACTCCGGAAGTCAATTTCAACAACGCCGTGCTGAAGATCTGGCTTGGCAACAAGCCGGCAGACAATGCGCTCAAGCTAAAACTGTTGGCGCCAGCGGCGGCTTCGGCCAAGAAATAAGGCTCACTACGTAAGCGACAAACGTCACAAAGCAAAAAGCGGCGCCGGTGTGAACCGGGCGCCGCTTTTTTCATGCACACCGAACTTTCAACTCAGGACACTAGCCGCGCGCGGCCATGGCTTGCAGCTCGGCCGTCATGCTCGGACTCGTGGACGCTGCAATCATTTTCTGAATCAGACGCTGGTCGCGCATCTGGGCGCGCCGCGCTCGCTGGTCCAGGCTCAGGCGAGGAAACGCCAGCAGCCACAAGGCGCGCGCGATGCCGACCAGCAAAGGCCGGAACGTCAGCAGCAGAGCGCCAATCACGAGATAAGTAGCGCACAGATGCAGCAGCGGCAAAAATTGGGCAGCGCTCAGTTCTAGCAGGTAGGTAGTAGACACAATATTTCCGTCGCAATAGTTATTTCTTCATAGAACTATAATGCGGTGCAACATATATAGCCAATTGCGTTTTCGGATGACCCTCATTCTTTTTGTGAATGCGTTGCTGTATGATTAAGCACCGCCTTTCTCCCTGGATCCCATGAGCTTCCTGACCCTCGACCTAAACCTGCTGCGCGTATTTGACGCGGTGATGACCGAGCAAAATCTGACCCGCGCGGCCGGCCACCTGGCCATGACCCAGCCGGCCGTCTCGAACGCCATCAAGCGCTTGCGCGAAAGCCTGGGCGACGAGCTCTTGATCCGCACCGCCTATGGCGTCAAGCCGACCCCGCGCGCCGAAGCGCTGTGGCCGGCCGTGCGCCAGGCGCTTGCCGGCCTGGAAGCTGCAGTCACGCCGGAAACGTTCGACGTCTCCAAAGCCCACGCCACCTTCCGCATGGCCATGGCCGACGCCACCGCCGCGTTCTGGCTGCCGGCCCTGATGCGCTCGATCGAGAGCGAGGCGCCAGGCGTCAACGTGCGCATGGTCCCGCTGACCACGCGCGAACCGCGCCCGATGCTGTTGCGCGGCGACATTGATCTGGCGGTCGGTTTTTTCCCGGGCGTGGCGGCGCAGTTGTCGAGCGACACCAGTTCGCCGATTCGCCATGAGCGCTTGTATTCAGGCCATTATGTGTGCGTGATGCGCAAGAACCATCCGCTGGCCAAGGTTGAATTGGGAATGGACAATTACTGCGCGGCGAATCACTTGCTGGTCAGTTTTTCAGGCCGCGCGCACGGCCTGGTCGACGAAGCGCTGGCGCAGGTGGGCCGCGAGCGGCGCATCTGGCTGACCGTCAATCAGTTTTTCACGGCAGGGCGGGTGGTGGCCAATTCCGATTTGATCACCGTGCTGCCCAAGCACTTGATCGCCTCGACCGGCATGACCGATGCGCTGGTCTGGCGCGAATTGCCGTTTACGCTGCCGGCGGTCCACCTGGACATGCTGTGGCACGAACGCGACGCCCGCAGTCCGGCCCACAAATGGCTGCGCAAGCATCTCGAGGGCATGAATACCACCACCTTGCGCGGCGCTGCCAGCAGCGATTGATGGCGCGGCCACGCAGCGCGTAGCGTCAAGCAACGATGCCTGACCGGTAACCGACCCGAAATCCGCCCCAATGCTTGCCGTCGACGTAAATCGGCGCGGACAAGTCATGCATCACCTCGCCCGTATCGCGCTTGTAGGTCTGAAGCAAGAACGGCGCGATACTCGATCCGCAGCGCTTGCCCGTGCGGTCGCTGAAAATGCGCTTGGTGCGGTTGTTGACGATGTCGACGTCATAGTCGCCCGTCAGCTGCCGAGAAAACTTCTTGTTGTGGGTCGGAAAATACCCGTGGTCATCCACCGCGCCCGCATACGCCAGGTGCGGCATTTTTTCCAGCAATTCTTCCTGCAACGCCGGCAACACCCGGTCCGTGTAAGCGTCGAACAGCGTGCTGTGCTTGAGAGGGTCGGTGTTGGCAATTGGCTTGTAGCGCCGGTCGAACAGCGCCTCGCGCGAAATTTGCCCCGCCTTGATTGCCTGGCTAAACAACTGTCCCACGGCCGCCGCTGCCTGCTGCGCCGCGATCCTGATCGGATCATGAGCATTGGGCACCGATGACTCGCCCAGTGCGGCGGCGATGGTTTCGGCTTTTTCGGCCAGCGCCATGGCCGAACCGGCCGCGCGCGGCAAGCCGGCGTCGATCGAGCGCATGCTGTCGCAAATTTGCGACAGGGAATCAGTCATGTCGCGCGTGGTGGCCATATGTTCGCGCGCGGCCGCGGCAATCCCGCCAATTTCGCTCTCGGACGCCGCCGACGACTGTTCGATGTGGCCGAGCAAACCGTGGACCCGCTCGACGTTGCCGGCCGCTTCGCTCACGGCAACAAACAGCGAGGCCATGCCGCCGGACGCTTTTTCAGCCTGTTCGGAAATGGCGCGCACCATGGCGCCGATTTCGTCGGTGGCTTCGCGTGTGCGATGGGCAAGTTGGCGCACTTCGCTGGCCACGACTGCAAAACCGCGCCCGTGCTCGCCCGCGCGCGCCGCCTCGATCGCCGCGTTCAAAGCCAGCAAATTGGTACGGGCCGAAATTTCCGTAATCACTTCGGTGAAGCCGGCGATGGCGCGCGACTTTTGCTGCAGCTCGACCATGGTGCAGGCGGCAAGGCGGGCGTCGTCGCGCGCGCTGCTGATGCGCCGCAGTCCCTCGTCGGCCTCGGCGCGCCCGGCCGCGCTTTCGCTGCGGACCTGGGCGGCAACGGCGGCCGCGCGCTTGGCATCGACGGCGATGCGTTCCGTGGTGGCGGCGATGTGGCGCGCGCTTTCGGCAACCGCGACGGCCGTTGCCACGTCCTCGTGAATGTTTTTCTTGAGCGACTCGACAAACCACGACGTTTCGGCGGCGCCGATCATCATGTCGTCGACCGCGTGACCAACCAGGCCCACGAAGCGCGTGCTGGCGTTAACCTGGCGCCGGTGCAGCACCAGCAACACGCTTGCCAGCGAGGCGAGCGCGGCGCACACCATCGACCCGGCGCCCAGCCAGCTGGCCGGGAGGGCGAAGGCGCAGCCGGTCGCAAAAGCGATCACGGGCGGCAGGACACTGCCCGCCCTCCTGGAGTGAAGAATTTGCAACATGTTTCTCCCCCGGCATCTCGGCCTGTTTTGTGCACAGAGCCTGACAGCAGGCGCTTACTTGAGCCTTACTTGAGCCTTACTTGAAACAATACTTGCAAAAATGCATGTAGTTTTACTTTATTGGCAACTTAGTCGTATTCTTGACCTCTTCCATCACCGCATAAGTGTGGGTTTCCCGCACACCTTTTTGCAACAAAGTCTTCCCCAGGAACTCCCGGTACGCCGCCATGTCCTTGACGCGCGCCTTGACCAGGTAATCAAAGCCGCCCGCCACCATGTGACATTCCAGTACCTCGGGGATCAGTTGTACGCTATTCTTGAAGGCATCGAACACTTCGGGCGTGGTGCGGTCGAGCACAACTTCGATGAACACCAGCAGGGAAACGTCGAGCAGCTGGGGGTTCAACTGGGCCGTGTAGCCCATGATGTAGCCCGATTCATGCAGCTTGCGCACCCGCTCCAGACAGGCCGCCGGCGACAGGTTGACCCGCGCGGCAAGTTCCACATTGCTGATGCGGCCATCGCTCTGCAACTCCGAAAGGATCTTCTTGCTGATCTTGTCCAACATTTCCCATGCTCCTTTATTAATATAATTTGGTTAAATTGTCTCACCAAAAACAATCTATGGCTAGTCTTCTGTAATACCAGAATTAATCCAGAAGAAATGGCTCTACAATCGAATCATTGTGCCGCGCACGGCTCGTTGCGCGGCTGCTTTTATTCTTTTAGTCCATTCCTGCAAAGACTCTTCATGCACATCGCCGCCGTATTGGCCCCCGTTTCGGCCCCCGTTCCCGGCTCACCGCCCATCCCTTTCGCCGCTTTCCAGGCCGAAACCGCCCACACCGTCACGCCGCTGCGCGCCGCCATCACCGCCGCCTACCGCCGCGATGAAGCCGAGGCCGTCAGCTGGCTGCTGGCCCAGCCGGCGCGCGCGCATGCCGACGCCCATGACCTGGCGCACCGCCTGGTGTCGGCCGTGCGCAGCAAGCGCACCCGCGCCTCGGGCGTGGACGCGCTGATGCACGAGTTTTCGCTCTCGTCCGAAGAAGGCGTGGCGCTGATGTGCCTGGCTGAAGCGCTGCTGCGCATTCCCGACAGCGCCACCGCCGACCGCCTGATTGCCGACAAGATCAGCAAGGGCGACTGGCGCAAGCACCTGGGCGAGTCGCCTTCGCTGTTCGTCAACGCCGCCACCTGGGGTTTGCTCATCACCGGCAAGCTGGTCGACACCAGCAGCGAAACGGGCTTGGGTTCGGCGCTGTCCAAACTCATTTCGCGCGGCGGCGAACCGCTGATCCGCAAAGGCGTGGACCTGGCCATGCGCATGCTGGGCAATCAGTTCGTTACCGGTCAGACAATCGACGAAGCGCTCAAAAACAGCCGCGATAACGAAGCGCGCGGCTACCGCTATTCGTACGACATGCTGGGCGAGGCGGCGCTGACCGAAGCGGACGCCAAAAACTATTATGCCTCGTATGAAAAAGCCATCCACGCCATCGGCAAGGCATCCAATGGCCGCGGCATCAAGGATGGCCCAGGGATTTCGGTCAAGCTGTCGGCACTGCACCCGCGCTACAGCCGCGCCCAGCATGCGCGCGTGATGAAAGAATTGCTGCCGCGCCTGCGCAGCCTGGTCCTGCTGGCCAAAAAATACAATATCGGCCTCAATATCGACGCCGAAGAAGCCGACCGCCTCGAGATCTCGCTCGACCTGATGGAAGCGATGGCCTTCGATCCCGGTCTGGCCGGTTTCGACGGCATCGGCTTTGTGGTGCAGGCTTACCAGAAGCGCTGCCCGTTCGTGATCGACTACCTGGTGGACCTGGCCCGGCGCAGCGGGCGCAAGTTCATGGTGCGCCTGGTGAAGGGCGCCTATTGGGATGCCGAGATCAAGCGCGCCCAGGTCGATGGCATGCCCGGCTACCCGGTCTACACGCGCAAGGTCTACACCGACGTGTCGTATCTGAACTGCGCCAAAAAGCTGTTGGCCGCAACTGACCTGATCTACCCGCAGTTCGCCACCCACAACGCGCACAGTCTTGCCGTGATCTACACCTGGGCCAAGGCCGACGGCGTCGACAACTACGAATTCCAGTGCCTGCACGGCATGGGCGAAACGCTGTACGACCAGGTGGTCGGCGCCGAAAACCTGGGCAAGCCATGCCGCATTTACGCGCCGGTCGGCTCGCACGAAACGCTGCTGGCCTACCTGGTGCGCCGGCTGCTGGAAAACGGCGCCAACTCCTCGTTCGTGAACCAGATCGTCGACCAGAAAGTCGCCATCGACAGCCTGATCGCCGACCCGTACAAAGCGTCGCGCGAGCAGGGCGGCGTGCCGCATCCGGGCATTGCGCTGCCGCTGCAGCTGTTCGGCGCCGAGCGCGCCAACTCGGCCGGGCTGGACTTGACCAATGAAGACGTGCTGCGCACGCTGGGCCGCGCGCTGGCCGAGGCGCGCACTTACGAGGCCACGCCGCTGATCAACGGCCAGCAAAGCGAACACCAATGGCTTGATATCCGCAATCCAGCCCAGCATCTCGACATCGTCGGGCGCGTGGCCGAGGCCAGCGCGGACGATGTCGACACTGCGCTCGAAGGCGCGGCCGCGTACGCGATGGACTGGCAGACCACGGCGCCATCCGAGCGCGCCGCCATCATTGCCAACGTGGCCAACCTGTTCGAGGCCAACTGCGCCGAGCTGATGGCGCTGGCCGTGCGCGAGGCAGGCAAGTCGCTGCCGAACGCCATTGCTGAAATTCGCGAAGCGGTCGACTTCCTGCGCTATTACGCCGCGCAGGTTGACGGCACCCCGAACGTGCTGGCGTTGGGACCGGTCGCCTGCATCAGCCCATGGAACTTCCCGCTGGCGATCTTCACCGGCCAGGTTGCCGCGGCGCTGGCCGCTGGTAACGTGGTGCTGGCCAAGCCGGCCGAACAAACCCCGCTGATCGCGTTTCGCGCGGTGCAGCTGTTTTTGGAAGCGGGTGTTCCACGTGGAGCACTGCAGCTGCTGCCCGGCCGCGGCGAGATCGTCGGCGCGCGCTTGACCAGCGACGCGCGCGTGCGCGGCGTGATCTTCACCGGCTCGACCGAGGTGGCGCAGCTGATCAACCGCACGCTGTCACAGCGCGGCGTGAGCGAGAACAACGAGATCGCCCTGATTGCCGAAACCGGCGGCCAGAACGCGCTGATCGTCGACTCGTCGGCACTGCCCGAACAGGTGGTGCAGGATGTGATGACGTCCGCCTTTGACAGCGCCGGCCAGCGCTGCTCGGCGCTGCGCGTGCTGTTCCTGCAAGAAGACATCGCAGAAAAAACCATCCGCATGCTGATGGGAGCGATGCAAGAGCTAAGAGTCGGCAATCCCGACCGCCTGGCCACCGACATCGGCCCCGTTATCGACGCCGAAGCGCAAAAGAACCTGCAAGACCATATCGCGCGCCTGAAAAAAACCGCCAAGGGCCACTTCGACCTGGAGCTCGACCCTGGCCTGGCGGCGCAAGGCACCTTTGTCGCGCCCACCGTCTTTGAAATCGGCTCGCTGTCGGAGTTGACGCAAGAAGTATTTGGCCCCGTGCTGCACGTGATCCGCTACAAGCGCGCCGACCTGGGCAAGATCGTCGAGTCGATCAACGCCACCGGTTTTGGCCTGACGCTGGGCGTGCACACGCGGATCGATGAAACGATCGACTTCATCACCGCGCGCGCGCATGTCGGCAATATCTACGTGAACCGCAATATCGTGGGCGCGGTGGTGGGCGTGCAGCCGTTTGGCGGCGAAGGCAAATCGGGCACCGGTCCCAAGGCCGGCGGCCCGTTGTACATCAAGCGCCTGCAACGGGGCGCGCAGGCGCTGGCCGAGCACGAGCGCAAGGCGGCGCCCGGCCTTGACGCACTGCTGGCGTGGGCCCGCACCCACGGCCAGGAACGCGTGCTGTCGCTGGCCGAACAGTACATGCGCACCACGCTGGTGGGCACTGCCATCACGCTGCCGGGGCCCACGGGCGAGCGCAACACCCTCGCGTTCGCGCCGCGTGGCGCCGTGCTGTGCGCCGCCACCAGCATTGGCGTGTTACTCAATCAACTGGCTGCCGTGCTGGCGACCGGAAACCGCGCCGTGGTAGTGGCCCCAAGCGCCGACGTGATCCCGCAAGGCTTGCCGGCTGAAGTAAAGGAGAGGATCGATTTCGCAGGCAGCATCGGCGAATGCAAAATACCGTTCCAGATCGCTTTGGTGGAAGCGGCGCTGGCCGACGAACTGCGGCCTATGCTGGCTGCGCGATCTGGCGCGATTATCGGCGTGATCGACACCACCGAAGAAGGTGCGATTGCGCTATGGCGCCTGGTGGCCGAACGCGCCCTGTGCGTGAACACGACTGCGGCTGGCGGCAACGCAAGCCTGATGACGCTGGGTCTGTAATAGTAGGAACTGTAAAAAAAACCGAATCAAACCTTGGAGGAAGACATGATCGTAGGCGTACCAAAAGAGATCAAGAATCACGAATACCGGGTCGGACTGACGCCCCCAAGTGTGCGCGAGCTCACGTCGCGCGGCCACCAGGTGCTGGTGCAAAAAAACGCGGGCGCCGAGATTGGCCTGTCTGACGAGCAGTACGTTGCGGCCGGCGCGCTGATGATCGACACGGCCAAGGAAATTTTCGCGCGCGCCGACATGATCGTCAAGGTCAAGGAACCGCAGCCGGGCGAATGCGCGATGCTGGGCGAAGGGCAGATCCTGTACACCTATCTGCACCTCGCGCCGGACCCTGAGCAGACCGCCGCGCTGGTCAAGTCGGGCGCGGTGTGCATCGCGTACGAAACCATTACCGGCGCCGGCGGCGGCTTGCCGCTGCTGGCTCCCATGAGCGAAGTGGCGGGGCGCATGGCGATCCAGGCCGGCGCCGCCCACCTTGAAAAATCCAAGGGTGGCATGGGCTTGCTGCTGGGCGGCGTGCCGGGCGTGGCTGCCGGCCATATTGTCATTATCGGGGCCGGCGTGGTGGGAACGAACGCGATGCAGATGGCCGTTGGCACCGGCGCGCGCGTGACAGTGCTCGACAAGAGCATCGATCGCCTGCGCCAGCTTGACCTGGTGTATGGCAACCGGATCTCGACCCAGTATTCGAATGCGCAATCGATCGAAGAAGCGGTGCTCTCGGCCGACCTGGTCATTGGCGGCGTGCTGGTGCCGGGCGCCGCGGCGCCCAAGCTGGTCACGCGCGACATGATCTCGCGCATGAAGCCGGGGGCAGTGGTGGTGGACGTGGCGATCGACCAGGGCGGGTGCTTCGAGACGTCGCACGCGACCACGCATGCCGATCCGACCTATGTGGTGGACGGCGTGGTGCACTACTGCGTGGCGAACATGCCCGGTGCAGTGGCGCGCACATCGACTTTTGCGCTCAATAACGCGACCATCGGGCATGCGATCGCGCTGGCCGGCAAGGGCTGGCAAAAGGCGCTGGCCGATGATCCGCATTTGCGCAATGGCTTGAATGTGTGCAAAGGAAAGGTGACCTACGCGGCCGTGGCGCAGGATCTGGGGTATGAATATACGCCGGCCGAGAGCTTGCTGACCTGATGCTGCATCGTCCTCGCGAAACGCGGGGACCCATGGAACTGACGAGTCATGTTTCCCTTGAATCGAGCTGCTTGCTGTAACGAATTGATTCGAATCGAACTATTGGCATCCGTTCTATGGGTCCCCGCTTTCGCGAGGACGATGTGGGATGAGCGCTATTTACCCTGCAGCCGCTTTCAGATCCCGGCACACCCGCATTACGATATGAAACGCGTACTTTGACGCAACCGCCTGCACAAACCGCATGAAATCATGCGCCGCCCCTTCATTGGCGTTGTCCGAAATCGTCCTGATCACCGCAAACGGCACGCCCAGTTCAAAACATACCTGCGCCACCGCCGCGCCTTCCATCTCCACCGCCAGCAAGCCCGGTAACGCCGCCCCAAGCGCATTGACCTGCTTGGCACAGCTGATGAACTGGTCCCCGCTGGCAATCAGCCCCCGATGCAGCCTGGGCGAGCGCAAGCCGAAATCCTGGCGCTCTCCCGCCGCGATCGCCTCCTCGAAATCCAAAGCGAGGAAAGTTCCCGCCGCGCTCGCCACCAGATTACTCAAATGCTGGTCCGTCGCAAAATGCGACACGCCGGTCAACGGCACTTCAAACTTGGGAAACAGGGGACTGGCATCCATGTCGTACTGCAGCAGCGCATCGGCCACCACGATATCGCCCACCTGGACCCCGGCATCTCCCGCCCCGGCCACGCCCGTGAACAAGATATGCGATACCCCAAACTTTTCCACAAGCATGGTCGCCGTCGTTGCGGCGGCAACCTTGCCAATGCGCGACAACACGCACACAGCGTCGATCCCGGCAATGCTGCCTGCCGTGTAGCCCCGCATGCCATACATGACCCTGGTGGCCCCTTGCATGGCCTCCACGAACCCTTGCTGCTCTTCTTCCAGCGCGCTGATGATTCCTAAACGCATTTTGATTCCACTTTTTTACGCATTACTCGTAACGTAAGGCATCAATCGGGTTCAGGTTGGCCGCCTTGGCCGCCGGCATGATTCCAAACACGATGCCCACCAGGCTGGAAAAGCCCAGCGCCATCAGGATGGCCCACCATGGCACCACGGCGCTGGGAAATTCCGGAATGATTTTGGACACCCCAAAGCCGATCGCGTAACCCACGCCCAGCCCGACCAGGCCCCCCAGCAGCGAGAGCGTGGTCGCTTCGATCAGAAATTGCAGCAGGATATGGTGGCGCTGCGCGCCCAATGCCTTGCAGATGCCAATTTCCCGGGTGCGCTCGGTCACTGACACCAGCATGATGTTCATGATCCCGATTCCCCCCACCAGCAGCGAAATACTGACAATGCCGCCCACCACCAGCGTCAGCGTGCTGATCATGCCTTCGAACATGTCGCTCATTTCTTTGGCGGTTTGCACTTTGAAGTCGTTCGGCTGGCCCGGCTTGAGGTGGTGCGCCGTGCGCAGCAAGTTTGTCAGCCGCGCCTGAACCGCCTCGAGCTGTTCGATGTCATTGACGGTCAAACTGATGCCGATATTGAGCTTGGCGCTGTTGCCGGCGATGGCGGTGCCCACTGAAAACGGCATCAGGATGTAATCATCCTTGTTCATGCCCATCATCTCGCCTTTTTCTTCGCCGACGCCAATGATCTTGAACCACTCGCCGCCGATTTCAATGAAGGTCCCCACCGGATTGTCGGCCAGCTTGAGCTTTTTGCGCACTTCGGCGCCTATAAAGCAGACCCGGCGGCGAGACTGGTCGTCGCTCTTGCGCAGAAAGCGCCCTTGCTGCGGCTCGACCTGTTGCGCCTGCTGATACGCCTCCGTCACGGCCATCACCCGGGTCACGGTCGATTGACTGCCGTAACGCACCGCGGCGCTCATCGAAAACGGCATGAAATACGGTGAAACGTCGCTGACATCGTCAACGTGCGCAACAATTGTCTCGTAATCGGTCAGGCTCAGGATATTTTCCTTTCCCTGCATCGCTTCCGCAAACGACGTTTCGGCCCGCACCGACAAGCTGTTCGCACCGAGTCCCTTGAAATTATCGCTGATCGACGCCGACAAGCCTTGCAGGATGGACACCACGGCAATCACCGAAGCGACGCCGATAATAATGCCCAAGGAGGTGAGAAAACTGCGAAAACTGTGCGCCCGTATGCTCTGCAGCGCCGAGCGGAACGATTCGATCATGCTAAACATGGCCGCGCTCCCGTGAACGGAAGGCGGTCTGCACCGTGTTGACAACATCGCTCTGGACCTTGCCATCGGCCAGCCGCACCGCGCGCCGGCAATGAGCGGCAATATCGGGCTCGTGGGTGACGATAATGACGGTCTGGCCTTCGGCATGCAGCGTGTCGAACAGGCTCATGATGTCGGCGGCGGTGGCGGAATCGAGGTTGCCGGTAGGCTCGTCGGCCAGCAAAATGGAAGGCTCGCTGCACAGCGCGCGGGCAATCGCCACCCGCTGGCGCTGGCCGCCAGACAATTGATTGGGCAAGTGATCGAGCCGGTTTTCCAGTCCTACCCTGGCCATGGCCAGCGTGGCCCGGCGGGCGCGTTCAGCCGGACGAATGCCGCGGTAAATCAGCGGCTGCATCACGTTTTGCAGGGCGGTCGCCCGCGTCAGCAAATTGAAACTCTGGAAAATAAAGCCGATTTCCTCGTTGCGGGTGCGCGCCAGGTCGGACTCGCTCATGCCGGCCACATCGCGACCGTTAAGAAAATACTTGCCCAGTGTGGGGGCGTCGAGGCAACCGAGGATATTCATCATCGTCGACTTGCCCGATCCGGACGAGCCGATGAAGGCAATGTAATCGTTGCGCGCAATCTCCAGGTCGATCCCGTTGAGCGCGGCAATGGTTTCTCCCCCCATTTGGTAGTGCTTGGCGATACCTTGCAGGCGAATCAGCGGCTCTCCGGTACTCATGCCTTCAACTTTGCCGGTTCGCTTGCGCCTTTCGGCAGATCCGTTGTGACGCGGTCGCCCTGTTTCAGGTAGCGCAGGATTTTATAGGGGCCGGTGATGACGCTTTCGCCTTCCTTCACGCCCGACAGGATTTGCTGTTGGCTGTCGTCCGATACGCCGATCGTCACGATCCGCTTTTCCGCTTTGCCGGCATTGTTGACGAAGACGTAGTACTCGGTTTTGACCTCGATCTTTTCCTTGTTACCTTTTTTCTTTGGCGCCACTTCCGTGTTTTCATCGTTGTTCGACAACACTGCCTGCAGAGGCAGCGCCAGCGACTTGCCCGAGCTCGCCGTAAAAATTTCAGCGCGGCACGTCATGCCTGGACGCAGCGTCAGATCCTTGGTGTCGGACAGCTTGACCTTGATGTTGTAATTGCGCGCCAGCGAAGCGCCGCCCTGGCCCTGCGCCACATTTGTCTTTGGCGACAGGGGAATGGTCAGCACTTCGCCCTTGATCGGCGTATCCGGGTAGGCGGCAGTATGGATCTGCACTTCCTGCCCCACGGTAATTTTCGCGATGTCGCCTTCATCCACATTCACTTCGGTGATCATGGTCGACGTGTTGGCGATCGTCATCAGGCTGGAACCGGCGATGCTGACCTGGCTGGCCACGGCCGTTTCGCCCACCTTGATGTCGAGCGCCGTGATGGTCCCGGAAATGGGCGACTTGATGTTGGTCTTGGCCAGGCGTTCATTGGACTGCTTCAAAATCGCTTCGACCTGTTCCAGGCGCGAACGGCTGTTGCGCAACTCGATGCGCGCAGCGTCTACCGCATAGCGTGCATCGTCGATTTGCACGTCAGCAATCATTTTCATGCGATGCAGCTCAACTTTGCGCTTGTACTGGTTTTCCTGGTTGGACAGGTTCAGCTGTTGCTGCTCGATCACGATGCGCTGCTGGCGTACCGCAGCTTCTTGCTGAGCAACTTCCGCGCGGTAGCTCTGGTCGTCCAGGTGCAGCAGCAAGTCACCCTTGGACACTTTCTGCCCTTCCTTGACGAAAATGGTGTTGACCTTGCCGATCACTTCGGGCGACAGCAACACTTGTTCCTCATACAACAAGTGCCCGGAAGCGAGAATCGACGACTTGATGTCCCTGAAGGCGATTTTGTCGACTTCCACCGAGCGCGCCGGATCTTGACGCGTCATTTTCACGACAACCGGCACGCACAGCGCGGCGACGATTGCCGCCCCAACGACATATTGCTTTTTCATGCTGCCTTGCTCAGTGCGTAGGCGAACCAGATCCCGTAAATGATTGCATAAGGAATCAAGACGACCTTGATGGCGGTGCCACGGGCAACTTTCGCCCATACCTGGAAGCCGATGACAGTCAGGAAAACACTCCAGAGACTGGTCAAATTGATGCTGTCGAGCACCCCAGCCATCGGATGAGTCATTTCATGATGAAAAAACAGTTGGTTGACCGACAGCGGGTTGAGTTCTGAAAAGCTCAGCTGTCCACCGGAAGCCAAGACAATCGCGACCGCACCCAAGGGCAGCATCAGCAGCCCAGGTACGGATGCCCAGGCCGACAGCGCAAAACCGGTCCCAAAGCTGACATCCTTGTTGATGAATTTCCCAACCATCATGAAATACAGGCCAGCGACGGCGCATACAGTCGGATACATCGCGACGGTGCTGATCAGGGTAATGATTTGCATCATGCCTTTGGTCATCATGCCCTTCGCCTGCTCACGCTGGGCAGCGTCCTTCATGGTGGCGAACATTTGGTCCATCAACCATGCGAAATCGACCACGTTGAAATACCAGGTCATCAAGCAATCCACCCAAGTTAAGACATTTCAACAGTTTTTCTGAGTCATCTTCTTGTGTGGTTTTACGCCGGGCTTCCTGGGCTTCGAACGATTCTCTCGATGTCGATAGGTCTTTCCGGCAA
>NZ_JAFCWX010000044.1:0-26307 GCF_049897805.1 Massilia sp. TWP1-3-3 | reverse complement strand
GATGCCATCCTGCTGTTCATTCGCGATCTCGCCGTCCCGTTCACCAACAACGTGGCTGAACGCGCCGTGCGCATGCCCAAGGTGAAGCAAAAGATTTCAGGCTGCTTCCGCACCGTCGACGGCGCTGAAAATTTCTGCGTCATTCGCTCCCGCCTCGATACGCTGCGAAAGCAGGGCCACGGCATGCTGGAGGTGCTGCAACGCGCCTTCGCCGGTAATCCTATCCAGCCCACTGCATAGGCGCTGAACAGTCGTTCATAAGAACGTCTATGCGAAGCTTTCCATAACCGTTTCACTGCACCTCATACCCCAAGCTTTAGCGCCGGGATCGACGGGCATTGCCGCGTCAACAGCTCGCAATCCGGTGCGCCAGCTGGCGCCCGCTCAGCCAGGCCGCCTCGACGGTGCCGCCGTTGAGCCAGTCGCCGCACAAACCGATCCCATTGCCTTCGTCCCAGATGCAGCCATCGGTGCGCGCCGGCGCCGCTCCGGCATAGCGCCAGCGATGCGCGCGCCATGCCGACGGCAGCGGCGCGCCCAGCGCGGCAAACGCGGCCAGCAATTGGGCAGCGACTGCGTCGGGGTCGGCGTCGATGTGCGCTTCGCTCCACTCGGCGCTGGCGTGCAGCACCCAGCTCTC
Source organism: Massilia sp. TWP1-3-3 (assembly GCF_049897805.1). Lineage (NCBI taxonomy): Bacteria > Pseudomonadati > Pseudomonadota > Betaproteobacteria > Burkholderiales > Oxalobacteraceae > Massilia > Massilia sp. TWP1-3-3. Next base: position 25,667 of record NZ_JAFCWX010000044.1, on the reverse strand, counting down.
GCCGCCATCGCGGCCAGGCTTGGCGCTGTCGCGCGCAACCCAGCACAGCGGCCCGCCTTCAAGCTCGGCGGCGTCAAAACCAAGCGCCAACGGCGCCGGGTACTGCAGCAGCACGGCCCAGCAAGGCTGCATCGTCACGCTCGCGGCCAGCGCCGCATGCCTTGGTGCCGCGTCGCGCAGCAGCGCTGCCGCTTGCGGTGCGGGCAGCGCCAGCACCAGCGCATCGAAACGGGACGCCGGCAATGCGGCGCCCTGCCCCAGCAGGCGCCAGCGGTGCGCGTCGCGTGCCAAGGCGCTGACGGCCTGTTCGGTGTGCACCGCCAGTGCAGCGGCCAGCCAGGCAGCCGGTGCACTCATGCCGGGCGTGCCGACATAGCGCTCGGCGGGCGCCACCGAAGCGCTGCTGCCGTCCGCGCCAAAGCGCCGCACTGCCGGGTACCACGGCGCGGCCACGCCGGCCCGCTCCCAGCGCGCCAGTTCCGCCCGAAAGCCGGGATGCTCGGCGGTGAAAAACCTGGCGCCGTGGTCGCATTGCCAGCCGTCGCCGCGGCGCGTGCTCATGCGCCCTGCGCTCTGGCGCGCCTTGTCGAACACACTGACACGGTAGCCCGAGTGCTGCAGCGCCGTCGCGCAGGACAATCCGGCGATACCGGCGCCAACGACGGCGATGTGACGTGGTTCAGTAATAGTGTGGTCCATATTGACACCTGGGTTGATAAACAATACGCGTGGGTGTGCTCACCAGCCGGCCGGCAGCGGCAAGCCATCGGCGCGCGCCAGGCGCTCAAGCGCCGCTTCCAGCAGCACGCGGGCGGCGCCGGCAGCGTGGTTGATATCTTCGTGAAGCTGCGCGTCGGCCGGGGTGCGTTGGGCGCATTGGGCACTGTAGCGCTCGAAACTGTTTAGCTGCAGCAAAATATCCGACAAATGGCGCGGACAATCGCAATGGATGCTGCTGCGCGCCGCGCCCAGTTCGGCCAGCGCGTGATCGTCAAAACGGCGCGTGGCGGGCGCTGCCGCCGGCGGCGCGCTCGCGGCAGGCGGCACAGCGGGCATTGGCCGGGCCGCCTCGCACAGCAGCACCACTTCGCCCGCGTCGCTTGGCGTGCGGGCTACCAGGCACCCCAAGGCGCGCAGCTGACGAATCGTCGCGCTGGAGCAAAAACGGTACAAAACCACCACGGCCGCGCCCATCTGCAGGCGCAGCGCCGCTATCGCCGGGACAGCCGTGTCGTCGAGTTCGGCAATTTCCACCAGCAGCACGTCGATGTCGGCCCCCGCCAGCGCAGCTGGCGCACTACCCAGCAGCGCGCATTCGGCGACGATGTCCAGGCCGGGAACAAGGCCTTCGCTGGAGGCGAGACGCTGCACCAGCGGGCGCCCCACCAATGCCACGCGCACCGCCGCGCCCGGCGTGCCTGCCGCTGGCCGCTGCGGCAGGCGCGCGAGCTGATCGGCGCTCAGTTGCGCCAGAGCGCCAATGGCATGCCCCTGGTCGACCAGCTGTTTCAGCAGCCTGAGCCTGTCTACCTGCGTTTGAGAGTACAAACGCTGTCCATGCTCGGACCTGAGGGTGTCTGAAATGCCGTAGCGCCGCTCCCACACGCGCAAGGTCTCGACCGGCAAACCGGCCAGCCTGGCAGCTGTGCCACTGCGATAGCGCGCGCCGGCGTCGGGCCGCAGATCTGCTGATGCTGAGTTGCTCATATGATGAACCGCTATTGAACCGTAATTCCGTGCATTATAGCGGATATAATCGGGCGCGGCCGCACGAACGCGCAACGCACCTCGGTACAATTCCAGTTCACTCTCTTTGAAAGGAATGATCATGACAACCCGCCGCTTTTTCCTCAGCGCCATTCCCGCCGGCGCGCTGGCGCTTGGCCTTACCCCCGCAGAAGGCGCCGTCGCGCTGGCGGAAACCGACCCGGCCGCCACAGCGCTTGGCTACAAGGCCGATGCGACTAAAGTCGACACCAAGAAATATGCGAATTATGTCAAAGGTCAAGTTTGCAGCGGCTGCCAGCTGTATGCGGGCAAAGCCGGCGACGCCGCCGCCCCGTGCGCGGCTTTTGCCGGCAAGTTGGTCAATGCAAAAGGATGGTGCATGGTGTGGGCCAAGAGAGCGTGAGTGCCTGTGCGATGGGACGGCTTGCCTGATGAGCACTCTTATCTTTTGGTTCCGCAATGACTTGCGCCTGCACGACCAGCTTGCACTGCACGCCGCTTGCGGAATCGACACGCGCTTTCTCATACCGGTGTTCTGCCTGCCGGATCTGGAAGAGCAAAGCGGCTGGGGCTTTGCGCGCATCGGACCGCAGCGCCGCGCCTGGCTGGGCGGCGCAGTGCGCGCGCTTAGCGACCAGCTGGCCAGACTGAACTGTCCGCTGCTGGTATGCACCGGACCGGCTGCCACCACCCTGCCGCTCCTTGCCCGGGCAGTCGGAGCCGGCAGCATTGTGTGCGAAGACATTGCGGCGCCAGAAGAACAGGCGCAAATTGCCGCGCTGCGGGCCGCTGGCCTCACCGTTAAGACCGTGTGGCAAAGCAGTTTGGTCGATCCGGCGCAATTGCCGTGGGAGTCGAAGGATTTGCCGGCGTCGTTCACGCAATACCGGCAACGACTGGAAAAGGCAGGCCTTCGTCCGCCGGCACCGCTGGCGCCGCCGTCAACACTGCCGCCCTGGCCTGCACATCGCGCAATACCGGCGCATTTGGTCGCCGCAGCGGCGTCGCTAGGCGGCAACGACGGGCCGCCCGATCCCCGCTCATCGCTGGCCGGTGGCCAGATGCTCGATGGCGCAGAAGCCGCGGGACTGGCCCGCCTTGCCCGCTATCTGGCCCGCAAGCTACCGGACAGTTACAAGCAAACGCGTAATCAGTTGATGGGACTGGATTACTCCAGTAAATGGTCGCCCTGGCTGGCGACGGGCGCGCTGTCGGCCCGGCGCATCGTTGCCGAACTGAACCAGTACGAGGCCATCCATGGCGCCAGCGACGGCAGCTACTGGCTGTGGTTTGAATTGCTATGGCGCGACTACTTCCGCTTGCTGCACTTGCAGTATGGCGCACGGCTGTATGGCGCGCGCGGACTCGGGCAAGCGCCCTTGGGCCCGCACAACCAGCGCGGTTTCGAGCGCTGGCGCCTGGCGCGAACGGGCCAGCCGCTGGTTGACGCCGCCATGCGCGAACTGATGGCCACCGGATACCTGAGCAACCGTTTGCGCCAGGTGGTGGCCAGCTACCTCATCTACGACCTTGGCGGCGACTGGCGCGCAGGCGCAGCCTGGTTCGAATCGCAGCTGATCGATTACGACGTGTATAGCAACCAGGGCAACTGGCTTTACCTCGCCGGGCGCGGAACAGATCCGCGCGGAGGTCGGCGCTTCAATGTCGACAAACAGACGGCCGAACATGATCCGGACGGCGCGTACCGGGAGTGCTGGTCGCAGCTGGCGCCTTGACTGCTCCCGGCAACTTCAATCGCGCATCTGATCCCGAATTTCAATCGCGTATATCGAGCGCGCGATTCAGGCTGAGCGCAGCCAGCGAGCAGACGGCACCGGAAAGCAGATACAAGCCCACATACACCAGACCGAACTTGGCGGCCAGCGCCAGCGCCACCAGCGGCGCGAAGCCGGCGCCGACCAGCCACGCCAGGTCGGACGTGATGGCCGCGCCCGTATAGCGGTAGCGGGCCGGGAAATTGGCGGTCACGGCGCCCGAGGCCTGTCCATACGACAGCCCGAGCAGCGTGAAGCCGATCAGGATGAACAAGTCCTGGCCCTGCACACCGCCGCTCATCAGGGTCGGCACAAAGAAACTGAATACGGCGATCAGCACGGCCAGCGTGCCCAGCGTGGTGCGGCGCCCGATGCGGTCGGCAATCCAGCCCGAGGCCACCACGCCAAGCGCCATCAGCGCGACACCGACCATTTGAATGACCAGAAAACCGGTTACCGGCCGCGCCGAATAGAGCATGATCCAGGATAGCGGAAACACCGTCACCAGGTGGAACAGCGCATAGCTGGCCAGCGCGGCCAGTGCGCCAATAAATACATTGCGGCCCTGGTTGCGCGACATTTCTCCGAACGGCGTTGGCTGCAGTTCCTTGTCTTCGAGCAAGTGCGCATACTCATTGGTTGAAATGAGGCGCAGGCGCGCGAACAGGGCTACCACGTTGATCGCAAAGGCGACGTAGAACGGGTAGCGCCAGCCCCAGTCGAGGAAATCGGCGCTGGTGACGTTGGAGAGCAAATACCAGAACACGCCGGCGGCAATCAGAAAACCCACCGGCGCGCCGAGTTGGCCGAGCATGGCGTACCAGCCGCGCCGGTCGGCCGGGGCATTCAAGGCCAGCAAGGACGGCAAGCCATCCCACGATCCGCCCAGCGCCAGCCCCTGGCCGACCCGCAGCACCGACAGCAGCACAATTGCCTTGGTGCCCAGTTGGGCGTAGGTCGGCAGGAAGGCGATGCCGGCCGTGGAAATACCAAGCAGCAGCAGCGCAGTGGTCAGCTTGACCTCGCGCCCGTAGCGGCGCTGGATCGCCATCGACAAGGCGGTGCCGATCGGGCGCGCAATAAACGCGAACGAGAAAATGACAAAGGCGTACAGGGTGCCGGTGAGGCGGTCGGCGAAGGGAAAAAACGCCGACGGAAACACCAGCACCGAGGCGATCGCAAAAACAAAGAAGTCAAAATACTCGGACGCGCGCCCGATCACCACCCCGACGGCAATTTCGCCCGGCGAGATGGCGCCATGGTCGGCGTTGATGCGGCGCGCGTCGGCGCTGAGCGCGCCGGCATCGGCGCCGTAGGGGGCAGTGGAAGGGGCAGCGGAAGGGGCGGCGGAAGGGGTGGTGGACATATGATGGTTCTCCTGCTTGTTCTGGTTGGGCTGGCCATGCGGCGGCTTGACCTCATCATGCACCAAAGCAGGACCGTTTGTCCATTGGTGCGCGGGCCCTGGAAGGGGGGGTAGGACAATTTGTCCAATCGCCTTGCGCGACGCACTTGGGTAGAGTACGAAGCTTGACTCACCAGAAAATGTAATCGCATGATTGCCCCCCTCATTCGCCGTGTCATGTTGCTTTCACCGTTGGCACTTCTGTGCGCCTGCAACACCGTGGTCATGAAGCCTTCGGGCGACATTGCTGCCCAGCAGGCGCAACTGATTGTCGTGTCCACCTTCCTGATGTTGCTCATCATCGTGCCGGTGATTGTGCTGATCATCGTGTTCGCGTGGCGTTATCGCTCCAGCAACACGTCGGCCACCTACCTGCCCGACTGGGACCATTCGACCGGGCTCGAACTGGTGATCTGGGGCGCGCCCCTGTTGATCATCATTGCGCTTGGCCTGGTTACGTGGATTAGTACCCACGTGCTCGACCCGTACCGTCCGCTCAGCCGCCTGGACGCCACCCGCCCCATCCCTGCCGACGTCAAGCCCCTGATCGTCGAAGTCGTCGCGCTCGACTGGAAATGGCTCTTCATCTATCCGGAGCTTGGCATCGCCACGGTCAACGAACTGGTGGCGCCGGTCGACGTGCCGGTGCGCTTCAAGCTGTCCGCCTCGACCGTCATGAATTCCTTCTATGTGCCCGCGCTGGCCGGCCAGATCTATGCCATGCCGGGCATGCAGACCACGCTCAACGCGGTCATTAACAAGCCTGGCGTGTACGAGGGCTTCTCGGCCAACTACAGTGGCGCGGGTTTTTCGGACATGCGGTTCAAATTCCATGGCAAGGACGCGGCCGCCTTTGAAGCGTGGGTCAGTTCGGTCAAGGCGGCCGGCGCTACGCTCGACCGGGCCGCCTATCTGCAACTTGAAAAACCGAGCCAAAAAGACGCCGTACGCCACTTTGGCGCGGCAGAAACCGGCTTGTTCGACGCCATCGTCGAACGTTGCGTCGAACCCGGCGCCATGTGCATGAGCCACATGATGAGCCAGCACAACGCAGTCGCGCCATCTGGTCAACTGGCGCAATCGGGCATTGATGGCGTGTGCATCAAGCCCCCCGTTTCCGTAGAGGCAAACCATGCAAAACAACATTGATCAGACCATGCCGCTGCTCGGGCGCCTGAGCTGGGAAGCGATTCCCTACCACGAGCCGATCCTGATGGCGACCTTCATCATGGTCGCCATTGGCGGCGCTGCCGCGCTCGGCGCGCTCACCTATTACCGTCTGTGGGGCCCCTTGTGGCGCGACTGGGTCACCAGTATCGACCACAAGAAAATCGGCATCATGTACATCATCTTCGGCATTGTCATGCTGCTGCGCGGCTTTGCTGACGCCTTGATGATGCGCGCCCAGCAAGCCATGGCCTTTGGCGACAACGCCGGCTTTCTGCCGCCGCACCACTACGACCAGATCTTCACCGCGCACGGCGTGATCATGATTTTCTTCGTCGCCATGCCGCTCGTGACGGGGCTGATGAACTACGTGGTGCCGCTGCAGATCGGCGCGCGCGACGTCGCCTTCCCGTTCCTGAACAATTTTTCATTCTGGATGACGGCCGCCGGCGGCGGCCTGACCATGGTCTCGCTGTTCGTGGGCGAATTTGCCCGCACCGGCTGGCTGGCCTATCCGCCGCTGTCGGGCATCATGGCCAGCCCCGACCCCGGGGTCGACTACTACATCTGGTCGCTGCAGATCGCAGGGGTGGGCACGCTGCTCTCGGGGATCAACCTGATTGCCACCATCGTCAAGATGCGCGCACCCGGCATGACGCTGATGAAAATGCCCGTCTTTACCTGGACCGCCCTGTGCACCAACGTGCTGATCGTGGCAGCCTTCCCGGTCCTCACCGCCGTGCTGGGCATGCTCTCGCTCGACCGCATGGTCGGCACCCACTTTTTCACCAATGACCTTGGCGGCAACGCCATGATGTACGTGAACCTGATCTGGATCTGGGGCCACCCGGAAGTTTATATCCTGATCCTGCCCGTGTTTGGCGTGTTTTCCGAAATCGTCTCCACCTTTTCGGGCAAGCGCCTGTTCGGCTACACCTCGATGGTCTACGCCACCGTGGTGATCACCATCCTGTCTTACCTGGTGTGGCTGCACCACTTCTTTACCATGGGTTCGGGCGCGTCGGTCAATTCCTTCTTCGGCATCACCACGATGATCATTTCGATTCCGACCGGGGCCAAGATCTTCAACTGGTTGTTTACCATGTACCGCGGGCGCATCCGCTTCGAGCTGCCGATGCTGTGGACGATCGCCTTCATGATCACCTTTGTCATCGGCGGCATGACCGGCGTGCTGCTGGCCGTGCCTGCGGCCGACTTTGTGCTGCACAACAGCCTGTTCCTGATCGCCCACTTCCACAACGTGATCATTGGCGGCGTCGTGTTCGGAGTATTTGCGGGCATTAACTACTGGTTCCCGAAAGCCTTCGGCTACAAGCTCGACGAATTCTGGGGCAAGTGCTCGTTCTGGTTCTGGGTGATCGGCTTTTACCTTGCCTTCATGCCGCTGTATGTCCTGGGCCTGATGGGCGTGACGCGGCGCGTGAGCCACTTTGACGATCCCTCGCTGCAGATCTGGTTCATCGTCGCCGCGTTTGGCGCCGTACTGGTGGCGCTGGGCATTGCCTCGATGCTGATGCAGTTCGTGGTCAGCTACCGCAACCGCGAAGCGCTGCGCGACGTTACCGGCGACCCGTGGAATGGCCGCACGCTCGAATGGTCGACCTCGTCGCCGCCGCCCGACTACAACTTTGCGTTCACGCCCAAGGTGTACGACAACGACACCTGGGCCGACATGAAGGCGAACGGCTATGCGCGTCCGCGCGACAATTTCGTGGCCATCCACATGCCGAAAAACACGGGCGCCGGCTTCATCATCGCTGTGCTGAGCGGTGCGGTCGGCTTCGCGCTGATCTGGCACATGTGGCTGCTCGCTGCAGTCGGCGCCTTTGCCATGGTGGCCGCCGTGATCGCTCACACCTTTAATTACAAACGCGATTATTTCATTCCGGCCGAGCAGGTCGTCCGTACTGAACACCTTCGCTCCCTGATGTTGGATAGCCATGTCTGATCTTACGCTCCCCTCCCCCGACGCTGACCCAAGCGCACGCTTTTACGTGCGCGAACACCATCCCGAGAACGGCACGCTGCTGGGCTTCTGGATCTACCTGATGAGCGACTGCCTGGTGTTTGCCGCGCTGTTCGCCACCTACGCCGTACTGGGGCGCAACTACGCGGGCGGCCCCACTGGCGCGCAACTGTTCGACTTGCCGCTGGTGGCGCTCAACACGTCGCTGCTGCTGCTCTCCTCGATCACTTACGGTTTTGCGATGATCGAGATGCAGCAGCGCCGTCTGCGCCGCACGTTGGTCTGGCTAGGCATCACCGGTCTGCTGGGCGCCGGCTTCATCGGCCTGGAACTGTTCGAGTTCGTGCACCTGATCGGCGAAGGCGCCGGTCCCCAGCGCAGCGGCTTCTTGACGGCCTTCTTCGCCCTGGTGGGCACCCACGGCCTGCACGTCGCCTTTGGCATCGTGTGGCTGGTGACCTTGATCGCGCAACTGGCCAAGCACGGCCTGACGCCGGAAAACGGCCGCCGCCTGATGTGCCTGTCGATGTTCTGGCACTTCCTCGACGTTGTCTGGATCGGCGTCTTTACCTTTGTCTACCTGATGGGAGTGCTGCCATGAGCGCGCCGTTGCACGAAAATACCGGTCCCGGGCACGACCACGACCACGACCATGACCACCACCACGCTGCCAGCGGCCCCCATTCAACCCTGCGCGGCTATGTCACCGGCTTTGTGCTGGCCGTGATCCTCACAGCCATTCCGTTCTGGCTCGTGATGGGCAAGGTCATTGGCAACTCGGCCACCGCCGGCTTTGTCTTGCTGGCCCTGGCGGCGGTGCAGATCGTGGTGCACATGGTGTACTTCCTGCACATGAACACCAAGGCCGAGGACGGCTGGTCGATGCTGGCCCTGCTGTTTACCTTCATGCTGCTGGTGATCATGCTCAGTGGCTCGATCTGGGTCATGTACCACCTCAACCACAACATGATGCCGGGCATGATGAACCAGATCATGCATGCCGACACCCCATGACCCGCTCGCGCCGCGCGCGCTTTTGCGCGGCGCTGTGCATGGCCGTGTTCAGCGCCCTCTTGTTCGCGCTGGGCGTGTGGCAGGTGCAGCGCCTGCAGTGGAAGACGGCGCTCATTGCGCAGGTCGATGCCCGCGTGCACGCCGCGCCCTCCCCCGCGCCCGCCCCGTCCCGCTGGCCGCAGCTGGCGCGGGACAAGGATGAATACCGCCACTTGCGCCTCGAAGGTCGCTTTCTCGACCAGGGCGCCACGCCCGTGCAAGCGTCCACCGTGCTCGGCCCCGGCTACTGGCTGCTGACCCCCTTTCGCTGCAACGATGGCACGACCGTGCTGGTCAACCGCGGCTTCATCGCAGCGCGCAGCGCACCGCCCGCAGGCGGCGATCAGGTGCGCATCACGGGCTTGCTGCGCATGAGCGAGCGCGACAAACCTTTCCTTCGCGACAATAATCCGACGGCCAACCGCTGGTACACGCGCCATGTGCAGGCCATTGCAGCGGCGCGCGGCCTGGGGCCGGTGGCGCCCTATTTTCTCGACCAGGATGCCGCGCAGACGGCTGCGCAGGGTTCGCCGGTCGGCGGCCTGACCGTGATTGCATTTAACAATCAGCACCTGGTGTACGCGATTACCTGGTTTGCATTAAGCTTGATGGCTGCCGGCGGCTGCGCGTTAATTGCGCGCAGCGGCCATACCAAGACAAGCTAAAGGGCTGGACCATGTATCGAACCATCGGACAGGCCGCCTGGCGACAGGCGCCGCTGACCGCCGCGCCGTCACGCCACGCGCCCGGCTACCGCAATATGCGTCATTTGATCGAACTGCGCTGGATTGCCGTTCTCGGCCAGATCACTACCATCGCCACCGTCACGCTCGGCCTGGGCGTGCAGTTGCCGCTCGCACCCATGCTGCAGGTGCTCGCCTGCCTGATCGCCTTTAACCTGTTCAGCCACTTGCGCTGGCACGAAGAAACCACCGTCACCAACAGCCAGGTATTCCTGGCGCTGCTGATGGACGTGGCCAGCCTGACCGCCCAGCTCTCCCTAAGCGGGGGCATGAGCAATCCCTTCGTGTTCCTGTACCTGCTGCAGGTGATCCTGAGCGCCGTGCTGCTGGCGCCCTGGAGCACCTGGACCATCGTCGGCGTGGTGGGCCTGTGCCTGGCATTGCTGACAGCGTTCGCCAAACCGCTGGCGCTGCCGCTCGACTACCAGCATGGCTTGAAGAGCCTGTACATCCAGGGCATCCTGATCAGCGTGGCGCTCAATGCCGTGCTGCTGGCCATCTTCATTACCCGCATCAGCGGCAACCTGCGCGCCGGCGACGCCCAGCTTGCCACGCTGCGCCAGCGCGCGGTGGAAGAGGAACACATCGTTCGCATGGGCCTGCTCGCTTCCGGCGCAGCGCACGAACTGGGCACGCCGCTGTCAACGCTGGCGGTCATTCTGGGCGACTGGCGCCGCATGCCAGAATTTGCCCGCAACCCCGACTTGCTGGCCGAGATAGGCGAAATGCAGGCGCAGCTGATGCGCTGCAAGAGCATCGTCAGCGGCATTCTGATGTCGGCCGGCGAAGCGCGCGGCGAAGCATCAGCCAGGACCAGCATCAAGGTCTTTCTCGACCAGCTGGTTGCCGAATGGCGCGCCGCGCGCCCCGGCGCCGCTTTTGTCTACGAAAACCGGATCGTGCGCGACGTCGCCGTGGTGTCCGACTCGACCTTCAAGCAAATGATCTGGAACGTGCTGGAAAATGGGCTGGAAGCCTCGCCCGACTGGCTGTGCCTGGTCGCAACAGAGGATGGCGGCATGCTCACGCTGGAAGTGACGGACCGGGGCCCGGGCTTCGCGCCCGCGATGCTGGAGCGCTTCGGCACGCCCTACCAGTCGACCAAGGGGCGCCCGGGCGGCGGCCTTGGCCTGTTTTTGGTGGTGAACGTGGCGCGCACGCTGGGCGGCACCGTCCACCCGCACAACCTTGAGCAGGGCGGTGCCCTGGTGCGCGTGTGCCTGCCGCTGGCAGCCATCGCCTGCGAGCCGGGAGACGCAGATGTCCTCTGATCGCATTTTGTTGATCATCGAGGACGATGACGCCCTTGCGCGCACCTTGGCGCGCTCGTTCGAGCGGCGCGGCTACAAGGTGCTGCACGCTGCCAGTTTCGAGCAGGCGGTCGCGCTGCTGCAGTCGCATTCGCCCGGTTTTGCGGTGGTCGACCTGAAGCTGGCCGGCGCCCAGTCGGGCCTGGCTTGCGTTCAACTGCTGCATGCGCACGATGCGGCCATGTCGATCGTGGTGCTGACCGGCTTTGCCAGCATCGGCACGGCGGTTGACGCCATCAAGCTCGGGGCGCGCCAGTATCTGGCGAAACCTGCCAACAGTGACGATATCGAGGCCGCCTTCGGCCAGATCGACGGCAGCGTGGAGCTGGCCTTGACCGAACGGCCGACCTCGATCAAGACGCTCGAGTGGGAACGCATCCATGAAGTGCTGGCCGAGTCCAATTTCAATATCTCGGAGGCGGCGCGCCAGCTGGGCATGCACCGGCGTACGCTGGCGCGCAAGCTCGAAAAGCGGCGCGTCAAGTAAGTGCGGCCGCTCCCGTTCATGCCTGCCGTCAATTAAATCGATTGACGGCAGAGTGTGTTTCCAGTAAAAAACCCTATCTCTCCCCAACGCGCTACCCCATGGCCACAACACTCCCCGCTTCCATGCCCGTCGCTGGCGACGATCCCGGCGTTTATCGCACCTTGCTCGAATCGACGCAAGCGATACCCTGGCGAATCGACTGGGCTACGATGCGCTTCACCTATATCGGCCCGCAGATCGAACAACTGCTTGGCTGGCGCCCGGACAGCTGGTTGTCGGTGGACGACTGGGCCGAGCGCATCCACGCGGAAGACCGCAAGAAAACGGTGGATTTCTGTGTCGCGCAATCGCAGCAGGGCATCGACCACGAAGCCGACTACCGGGCCTTGACGCGCGATGGCGACGAGGTCTGGATCCGCGACGTGGTGCACGTGCTGCGGCGTCCGGATGGCAGCGTCGAGGCGCTGGTCGGCTTCATGTTCGACATTACCGCGCGCAAGCGGGCCGAAGACAAGATCTTGCAGCTGCAGCGCGAACTGGAAGTGCTGTCCTACCGCGACAGCCTGACGGGCGTGGCCAACCGGCGCATGTTCGACACCATGTATCCGATCGAATGGGCCAAGGCGCGCGCCACCGGCGAGCCGCTGTCGCTGGTCGTGATCGACATCGATTACTTCAAACAGTACAACGATCATTATGGCCATATGCAAGGCGACGACTGCCTGCGCCGCGTGGCCCAGGCCATGGACGGCAGCGCCTCGCGCTCGCGCGACCTGTGCGCGCGCCTGGGCGGCGAGGAATTCGTGTTGCTGCTGCCGGCCACGGACCGCGAAGCGGCCCACAACCTGGCCGAGCGCTGCCGCAAATTACTGGGACAACAAAACATTGCCCATGCCCGTTCGGCGGTCGCGCCCATCGTGACCGTCAGCCTGGGCGTTGGCAGCATCGTGCCCGGCCCGCTGGACCACCCGGATCGCTTCCTGGACCGGATCGACCGCCGCCTGTACCAGGCCAAGGCTGCGGGCCGCGACCGGATCTGCGACGCCGACCCTGTCCCCGCCCCCGCAACGACATAATCAAACCCGGCCGCCGATGGAATATTTACCTTATCAAAAGCGCGCCAATTGTCTCAACATAGTTAATTTCCAGAGTTAATGGATGGGCCCGACGCTGAAAATGTCACAGATAATATCCTTGTAGGATAAATCGTACAAAAGAATTCCAATTTTTCTTGACTGCACGATCGTCCATTATCATAATCATATCGGACAAAGATTGGCGAAATTGCACGTGTTTCGCCGGGACTGTCCGGTCTGCCGCGCCTGGCCTGGGACCTGTACCAAGTGGCGATGGAGGCGCACTCGGACCGATTAATCGATATTTGCTGATTCGTACGGGGAATTTAATGAAAGCTACCAAGCTGTTATCGACGTTGTTCATGAGCGTCGTGCTGGCGTTGTCGAGCCACCATGCTCTTGCAACGCCAACCTACGAGGCAAGCGATATTGTCGACGCGCCGGGGCAAGCCGATCGCATGAAGCTCAGCTATAGCACGCGCGACGCGTTTCAAGCCGGCGGCGGCTTCACGCTGTTTTACGATCACGCACAATTTGCCGACCTGCTCGTCACCAGCAGCAGCGCCGACTGGTTCGACACGACCACCCAGCCCGATGCTTTCGCCGGCCTGGACGGCATCATCAATTTCTTGGCACTGATCGACATGACCGGTGTAACGAACAGCTTCGAGGTTGAATTCACTTATCTCGGCAGCGCTTTGCCGGGCAGCCAGCACTTCGAGTTTTTCAACGCCAATTTCGATATTACCGGCGCGGGCCAGACCGCGCCGCTGGTCGCCCAGATTCCCGAGCCGCCCGCCGCGCTGCTGCTGGTGCTCGGCGCGCTTTTGCTTGCCGGCCAACGCCAGCGCCTGAGACGCCGCGCCCTCTGATCAACCCGCTGGTCTTTTGACCAGTTGCCTGCAGGCCTTTCGGCCACCCTTCTTCGTCATCTTGTGCCGGCTCGCGCCGGCGCCAGGATGCTTGTGTCGCAAAATTCCGATTCCAATCCTAGTGGAGAGTCTTCATGACCCGTCGCGCATCCCGTCGTACGTCCCGTCGTTCGTCCCGTGGTTCGTCCACCTTCCGCAACGCGCTCGTCAGCCGTCTGCTGGCACGCATGCTCAATCGCCTGTCGGGCTGGATGTGGCACAATCTGCGCTCGTGCGGCGCCGGGGCGCGCAGCCTGATCGCGCGCTTGCGCCAGGCGCCGCAGGACGCCGCGCCGGCGCTGTTCAAGTTCGAAGCGCTCGAGCCGCGCATCTTGCTGTCGGCCAACCTGGACGGCTCGTCGATGTCGCCCACCGACATCGACCGCGACGTCAATCCGGCCGCGACCACGCGATTGCTTGCCAGCAATGAACTGGGCGACGGCGCCGGCGTCACCATCCGCGGCACGCCGCAGCGCGCCGCCTTGCCGGAGTTTAGCAATCCGCTATCGTTTGTCGACAGCGAGGTGCACCGGTACGGCGCGGCCAGCCTCGCCAGCCAGCTGCCGAGCTGGACCATCGGCGCGACTGCCGCCGGTCCGGTTCCCTCGCTGACCCTGACGGACGCCGACGGCACCCGCATCGTCCTGACCATGGCCGGCAAAGGCACGGCCATCATCACCGAAGGCGCCGCCGGCTACACGATCGCGGTCAGCGGCAGCGACGCCACCACCCAATTGAGCGCCACCACCAGCGGCGGCGACGGTCGCATGGCACTGGCCGCGCTGGACGTGGCGGGAGAAATGAAGTCGTTCAGCGCCGCCACGGCCGACCTGACCGGCGCCATAACCGTCAGCGGCGCCTTGCGCACGCTGGTCCTGGGCGACGCCACCAATGCGCAGATCGTCACCGGCGGCAGCGGTCTACTCGACATTAGCGCGCGAAACTTCAGCGGCGTGCGGGTCAATACCAGCCAGGTCGCCAACACCGTCAAGCTCGGTTCCTGGACCGCTTCCGCCACCAAGGGCGCCATGTTCCAGGCCGGCGGCCTGAACAGCCTGACGGTCGAGCGCCAATTCACGAGCGACCTAATCCTGTCCGGCGCCGGCGCCGGTTTGCTGGTATTGGGCAATGTCAAGGTCGGCGGCAGCGTCGGCGCCGGCGTCTGGTCGATCGCCGGCCGCGCCGGCAATATCGCTTTCGGCAGCAGCGACGCTCTCTGGCGCGCCAATGTCAAGGGCGCATTAAGTCAACTGGTGGTGGCCGGCGACGTTGGCGGCCTGCTGGCGGCGGCCAGCCTGCAGATGCTGCAGGTGGTTGGCTCGGCCCGCAACTTCACCGTGCTCGTGGGCGCCGACCTGGGCAGCGATGGCGTCCTGGGCGGCACCGGCAGCGCGGCCGACACCTTCAGCGCCGGCACGCTCGGGCGCGTGCGCATTACCGGCGCCGTCAGCGGCAGCACCTTCATGGTCGGCGTCAACCCCGTCAACGGCAGTTTCAACGATGGCGACGATGTTCTACTCGGCACCGCTGCCAACAAGATCCAGGAACTGTACATTGGCGGCGCGCTCGACAGCGCCAGCCGCATCCTGGCGCCCGGCTTTCCCGCCACCGTCAGCGTCAACGGCGCCACGGTCAATCCCACGACCTTGCCGCAACTGGGCACCCAGCCCGGCGACCGCGTTGCGCCCACCGTCAGCGCGCGCCTGGCCGGCGACACGGGCGCGAGCGCCAGCGACCGGCTCACGTCCAACCCGGCCATCGCCGGCTCCGCACTCGACGCCAAGGGCGCCACCGTCCTGCGCGCCGCGCTCGATCCGGTGGGCGCGGCGCTGCCCACCACCGACGTCAGCTTCGCCCTGCAGGGCGACGGCAGCTTCCTGCTGACGGCCACGCAACTGGCCAGCCTGGGCGGCGGCACGCTCAACGACGGCGTGCACAGCGTGCGCGTGGTCGCGCTCGACGCGGCCGGCAACCGTTCGGCCCCGACCGACGTCGTCTTCACGCTCGACCGCGCCGCGCCTACCGTCACCGCGCTCGACCTGGCTCCCGACTCCGACAGCGGCGCCGCCGGCGACCAGCAGACCACCAGCGCGATCGTCTCGCTGCAAGGCGTGGGCGAAGCGCTGGCGCAGGTGGTCTTGACCGCCACCGGCGCGCAAGTGCAAGCCGGCGCCGACGGCAGTTTCCGCTTCGATGGCATTGCCCTGACGCTCGGCGCCAACGTGCTGTCGGTGTCGCTGTTCGACGCCGCCGGCAATGTGTCCCAGCGCAGCGTCACCATCACCCGGACCAGCACCGGCGGCGGCGACGCCACCTTGCCCACCGTAAGCGCCGCGCTCGCGGTCGACACCGGCAGCTCGGCCAGCGACCGCATTACCAGCAACCCGGCCATCCGCGGCAGCGCCAGCGACAACGTGAAGGTGGTTGGCCTGAGCGCCATCCTGGACCCGATTGGCGGCGCGATGCCCAATCAAGACATTAGCGCCAGCATGCAGGCCGACGGCACCTTCCTGCTCAGCGCAGCCCAACTGGCCAGCCTTGCCGGCGGTGCGCTGAACGCGGGCAGCCACACGCTGCGCCTGCGCGCCACGGACGCGGCCGGCAACCAGTCGGCCCCGTTCGACCTGAGTTTTACCTATGACAGCACGGCCCCGGCCATTGCCTCGTTCGCCTTTGCGGCGGCCGACGCCAGCAATGACAGCGGCAGCCAGACCGGCGCCGCCTTCGCCCAGATCAAGGGCCAGGCCGAGATCGGCGCCACCATCACACTGGCCAGCCAGAACCTGAGCACCGTGGTTGGCGCCGGCGGCACCTTCGTGCTGCCGGGCGTCGCTTTGGCGCCGGGCGATAACGTCCTCACCTTGAGCGCCACCGACGCCGCCGGCAACAGCGCCACCCTGACCCGCACCCTGACCCGCGTCGCCCAGCAGCACCAAGATCCGGTGCTGGCCTGGAATGCCATTGCGCTTGGCGCCATCAAGCTGGACGTGTCGAACCCGACGGTAGCCACGCGCATGCTGGCCATCCAGAGCATTGCCGTCTACGATGTCTTAGCTGCCATCGAAGGCACACCGGCGTTTTTGGTCAAGCAAAGCGTGACCGGTCCCGTTTCGGCCGAGGCCGCCGTGGCGCAGGCCGCCTACCGCGTGCTGTACCAGCTCTATCCGGGCCAGCGCGCCAACTTTGACGCCGCGCTTGCCGCCAGCCTGGCCAGCGTTCCCGCCGGCGCCGCCAAGACGGCCGGCATTGCCCTGGGCAACAGCATCGCCGAAGCCGTGCTGGCCATCCGCGCCAGCGATGGTTACCTCGATTATGCCACCGACGACGGCACCGACGAGCTGGGCAAGTGGCGCCCCACGGGGCCCTTGTACATGGTCTCGCAAGACCCGCAATGGCAAGACGTCACGCCCTTCGTGCTCGCTTCCAGCGACCAGCTGCGCGCGCCGCCGCCGCCGTCGCTCGATTCGGCCGAATACGCGGCCTCGCTTGAGAAAACCCGCGCGCTGGGCGCTGCCACCGGCAGCACCCGCACCGCCGACCAGACCCAGCAGGCCCAATTCTGGGCTGACGGCGGCGGCAGCATTACCCCGCCGGGCCACTGGAACCAGATCGCCGCCCAGGTCGCCGCAGCCCAGGGCAACAGCCTGTCGGCCAATGCGCGCCTGATGGCCGAACTGAACGTCGCGCTGGCCGATGCGGCAATTGCCTGCTGGGATACCAAGTACACCTACGACGCCTGGCGTCCCGTGACCGCGATCCAGCAGGCCGACCTGGACGGCAACGCCGGCACCACGCTGGACGCCGCCTGGGAACCACTCTTGATCACGCCGCCGCACCCGGAATACGTGTCCGGCCACTCCACCTTCAGCGCCGCTGCCGCCGGCATCCTGAACGCCGCCTTTGGCGAGCATGTATCCTTCAGCACCACCAGTTCCACCCTGCCGGGCGTGACGCGCAACTACACCAGCTTCGACCAGGCCGCGCACGAGGCCGGCGAAAGCCGCATCTACGGCGGCATTCACTTCGAGTACTCCAACCTGGCCGGCCAGGAAATGGGCAAGCAAGTGGGCGCGGCAGTGCTGGCGCGCTTTGCCTTGAGCCAGGATACGCAGGCGCCAAGCGTGGTGCTGGGCGACACCCGGGACGCGGCCAGCACCAACTTGACGCTGAGCGGCCAGGTGCTCGACAACTTGTCGGGCGTGGCCACATTGCAATGGCGCATCGATGGCGGCGCCCTGCACGACGTCGTTTTTGATGCCGACGGCAAGTTCAGCGTCACCACGGCGCTGGCGCTCAATGGCAGCGCCGACGGCGAACACACCGTTTCCCTGCTGGCGCGCGACACCGCCGGCAATTTGAGCGCGGCCTACAACCGCGCCTTCACGCTCGACACCAAGGCCCCGGTCCTGTCGCTGGCCAGCCTGGCTGCGGGAGACGCCTTGAGCGCGTCGTCGCGCCTGACGGGCAGCACCGGCGCCAGCGGTTCGGCCATTGTCAGCTTGCACTACACCGTGGATGGCGGCGCCAGCAAGTCGCTGACCTTTGACCCGGCCACCGGCAACTTCGACCAGGCCCTCCCGCTTGGCAACCTCGGCTTTGGCGAACACACGCTGCAACTGCGCACCGAAGACGGCGCCGGCAACGTCAGCACCCTCTCGCGCAGCGTCACCATCACCGCGCTGGGCGCTTTTGCCGTGAGCGGCGTGACCCCGGGTGACGGCAGCGCCGACATCGGCACCACCTTCCGCCCGCAAGTGCACTTTACGCGCGCCGTCAATGTGGCGACCTTGAACGCCCAGACCTTTTACGCGACCGGTCCTGACGGCGTGAAACTCGACACCACCATCGTGCCGGCCCTGGACGGCAGCTTCGCCTGGCTGTTCTTCAATACCCCGATGCCGGGCGGCAGCAGCATCACCTTGCACTTGAACGGCTCGGCCATCCGCGCCGCGCAGGACGGCCTGTTCCTCGACGCCGACGGCGACGGCGCCAATGGCGGCGAACTGAGCTGGAGCTTTTCCACCGTCAGCACCACCAGCGTGGCCGGCACCCGCTTGACCGGACGCGTGGTCGATCCAGGTCCGGATCTGCAACCGATGACCTTTGACGACGTGCGGCGCGGTCCGGACGGGGTGATCCACACGCCGGACGACGTGTTCCAGCTGCCGATCGCGCATGCGCGCGTGTTCATCATCGGCCGGCCCGACCTGACCACGTTCACCGATGCCAACGGCAACTTTTCCTTCGACAATCTGCCGGTCGGCCACGTCAAGGTCGGCATCGACGGGCGCACCGCCACCAATCCGCCTGCCGGCGTGTTTTTCCCGGAAATGGTCATGGATGCCGATCTGCGGCCAGGCATCAACAATACGCTGATGGGCAGCATGGGCACGCTCGACGCGCAGGACGCCAATGCCGAGCGCACCGAAGTCTATCTGCCGCGCGTGCAATCGTCGGCCATGCAGGCGGTCAGCGAGAGCGCGCCGACCACGATCACGGTCGACGCCCGCTCCGCGCCGAACCTGACCGACCAGCAGCGATCCGCACTGTCGCTGACAGTGGCGCCGGGCAGCGCCATCGGTTTTGACGGCAAGGTCATGCAGAACGTCAAGATCGGCATCAATACGGTGCCGCCGGCGCTGGTCAAGGACATGCTGCCCGCGGGCGTGATGCAGCATACCTTCGACATCACCATTCAAGCGCCGGGCGTGGACACCTTTGCGCAGCCGGTGCAGATCAGTTTTCCGAACGTGTTCAATGCCGCCGCCGGCACCAAGCTGAACATCCTCTCGTTTGATCACACCACCGGCATGCTGGTCATTAACGGCACCGCCACGGTTTCCGCCGACGGCAAGAGCGTGGTCTCGGACGAAGGTTCGGGCATTTCCGCGCCGGGCTGGCATGGCGTCACGCCGCCGGGCGACTGCGGCGTGGGCAACAGCCCGCCGCCGCCGCCGCCGCCGCCAACCCCGGCCGACACCAGCAACCAGAAAGACCCGGTTACGCTTCCCTTGCTGCTGGGCGAAGCGGGCACCTTTTCCACCTTGAGCTGGAGCGCGCCGGCCAAGTTGCCGGACACGCCACCGCCGCCGCCGGTCGACCCGAATTGCCCGACCCCGCCGGTCCCGGGCGACCCGGCCGGCAAGAAGCAACCGTTCATCACGGTGACGATTGACGTCTCCGGCCCGCTGGCCGACTTCATGAAGGCGTCCGGCTCGCTGGCGCTCAGTTCCACCACGTTCACGCTGCAGGCCGGCACGGGCGAAACCAAGACCTTTGGCGCCAGCGCCAAGTCGTACACCGAACTGATCGCGGGCGGGCTCAAGCAACTGGAAGAAAACCGTCTGTACGGCAGCAAGATTTCGATCACCGAGGTGACGGGCAAGTCCGACGGCTCCACCCATACCGAAAAATCCAGCTACTTCCTGTATCGTTTCGTCGATACCACCGACGACCAGCATGGCGACGGCAAGATCGCCTTCGGCCAGACCATCAGCGACGGCGCCGGCGCCTCGGTGCGCTCGGTTCCCTTGACCATCCTGGCCGGGGCGGCGGCGCCTACCATGACGCTGGCCGACGCCACCAATTTTATGCACGACAAAGGGGCAGGGAAAGTCAGCTTCGATCCCAAGACGGCGATCGGCGCGCAAAACACGACGATTCAGATCGCCAACCCGGACAATGGCGGCGTGGCCGGATCGATTTCGCTCAGCGGCCCGGCAGTCAACAAGCAAGGCTGGGCCTTCAACGCCGCCTCGTTTGAGACCCTGGTCAAGAAAATCGCCGACAATGCGGCCGCGTTCCCGAGCGTGAGCGCGGCCGAACGCCTGCGCATCGATACCAAGCCGGAGCGTGATGCACTGCTCGCCTCGATCAGCGCCCAGACCGCGGCCCTGTTCGCCGCCGGTGGCTTGACGCCGGGCATCGCCGAAGGCGGTGCGGGCGCCAATGTGCTCAACGTTTCCTTTGTCGAGAACCCCGTGCAGGACGAGCTCGGTGGGGCCACGGGCGCACTGACCGCTGCCGACGTCGGACTGGCCGATCTGGTCTCCCTGGGAACCAATGCGGCCACTTACAGCAAGGCCGAGCTCGCGTTCCGGGCGGCCGCGCTGGTGAACAACAATTTGTCGGGCAATATCGTCTTTTACCTCGATAACTTCTTTGAAAATGGCGTGACGACGGCCGGCAGCGATATGAAGTTCGCGCTTGGCATGAACAATGCGCATGAAATCGGTCACCATCTGGGACTATTCCACACCGGCGACTCGGCGACGACCTATGTCGCGGGCGGCGCCACCGATATCATGCGCCAGGGCCTGTACACCACCAATTCGCAGCAGTTCAACTTGACCACCGACGCCGCCAAGCTGGGGCTGCACATGAACTACACGATGCAGGAAGCGGCCAAGGCGGTCGCCTATTACCTGGCCTATCAAAATGCCGTGACCGCCAATCCAGGCTGGGGTGGCAACAGCATTGGCACCGGCAGCGCGGACGTCGGCCCCGGCCTCGCTCCGCTCGCTACCCCGACCCTGGCCATCCTGACTGAAGACAACGCCGTCCTCAGCGCCGTGCATGACCTGGGCAACGTGATCGTGGACGGCGCCGCCGGCCAACGCTTTAGCGCCGACTGGACACTGCGCAATATCGGCACCGGCACGCTCACCTTGCAAAGCATCGACGCCATCGCAGGCAACACCGAGATCAGCATCGACGCGGCCGCCACCGACCGCACGCTTGACGCCGGCCAGAGCACCACCTTGCACGTCGCCTTCGACCCGCTCACGGTCGGCGCCTTCAGCCGCACCCTGAAGTTCGTTACCGACAGCGGCCAGACGGTGGAAGTCACGCTGAAGGGCAACGGCATTGCCGCCGGTCCTGCCATCAAGGTCGCGGCGACCGAAAACAATCTGGGCGGCGCCGTGGCCAACGCCGGCACCGTTTCGCGCGCTTCGGTCAACGTGATCACCAACCAGGGTGCGCAAGACCTGGTCATTTCCGACATTTCGCTCGTTTCCGGCACCGACGCCTTCAAGCTGACCGGCATCGTGCCGGGCGCGCCGATCACGCTCAAGACCGGCGAAAGCTTTACTTTCGGCGCCAGTTTTACGCCGGGTAAGCTCGGCCTGCAGCAAGGCCAGATCCGCATCACCAGCAATGACGCCCAGCATCCGAGCGTCACCGCCGGCGTGGTCGCCACCGGCGTCGAAACGCGCCTGGTGGGCCAGTGGGGCAACGACTATGTCGCCATCCAGGTGGATCAGGCCGATCCGCTGCGTTCGGTCAGCGGCAAGGATGGCCGCTTCAGCTTTTTCTTGCCATCGTCCAAGGATTACCACCTGGCCGTGTTCGATCCCGTCACCGGCCTGTTGGCCAACCGCACCGGCACCACCGGTCCGTCCGGGCAGCCGACCGACCTGACGCGCAACCTAGTGTTTGCCGCCAGCGTTGCCGCCGATACCGACTTCGACGGCCTGCCCGACGATATCGAATTTGCCATCGGCTCCAATCCCGCCAAGGGCGACACCAACAAGGATGGCATCAACGACTTCGCCTCGATCCAGCAGGGCATCAACCCGCTGGGTAACCTGGCCATTCCGACCGGCGTCCTGGCCGCCGTCAACCTGGCCGGTTCCGCCGAGGCAGTGGCCGTGGCGGGCGCCGCCGGCAATGGCAGCGCGCTGACCGCCTACGTTGCCACCGGCAGCGCCGGCTTGGCCGTGATTGACGCCTCGCGCTTTACGGCGCCGGTGCTGGTGGCCGCGCTCGACCTGCCCGGCACCAGCG
Source organism: Massilia sp. TWP1-3-3 (assembly GCF_049897805.1). Classification (NCBI taxonomy): domain Bacteria; kingdom Pseudomonadati; phylum Pseudomonadota; class Betaproteobacteria; order Burkholderiales; family Oxalobacteraceae; genus Massilia; species Massilia sp. TWP1-3-3. The sequence goes on along the minus strand of NZ_JAFCWX010000044.1, from coordinate 3,238 downwards.
TCGACGTGGCGGTGGACGAAGGGCGCGCCGTCGTCGCCGTCGCCGCCGGTTACGCCGGCCTGCATCTGGTCGACGTGCGCGACCCGTCCGCGCCCGTGCTGCGCCAGAGCGTCGCCTTCTCCGGTGCCGTGAGCACCGTCCAGATCCGCGACGGCATTGCTTACGTCGCCACCGGCAAAGTGCTCGCCAGCGTCGACCTGAACACCGGTGCCGTGCTGGCCACGCTCGACCTTGGCGCACTGGGCGGCACCACGCTGACCGACCTCGCCTTTGACGGCAATACGCTGTACACGATGGACAATAGCCGCCATCTGCGCGCCATCAGCGTCACCGGCGACGTGCTCACCGCGCGCGGCGCCTTGCAATTGGCAAATGGCGGGGGCAAACTGTTCGTGGGCGGCGGCGTCGCCTACATTGGCGGCGTGGGCGGCTTCCAGCAGGGTTTCAGCACCGTCAATGTCAGCAACCCGGCCAGCCTGGTGCTGCTGAGCGACCCAGACGCCACCAATATCGTCAACAGCGCCATCGTCGCCAACGGTTCGGGCCTGGCCGTGAGCGTGGGCGCGATCAACGGCGCCGGCAACATGGTCCATGTGATGGACGTGTCCGATCCGAGTCGCACCGACCGCTTTCTCACCCAGTACCTGCTGCCGGGCGCCCCGCGCGACCTGGCGCTGGCCAACGGCCTGGCCTTCGTGGCCGACGGCAGCGGCGGCCTGCAGATCGTCAACTACGCCGCCTTCGATACCAAGGGCGTCGCCCCCACCGTGTCGATCACGGTCGACACCGTGGATGTGGACCCCGCCACGCCCGGCATCCAGGTGCTCGAAGGGCGCACCGTCAGCGTCAGGCCGACCATTGCCGACGACGTGCAAGTGCGCAATATCGAGCTGCTGGTCAACGGCCAGGTCGTGGCCAATGACGCCAGCTTCCCGTGGGAACTGATCACCCAGGCGCCCACCATTGCCAGCGGCGGGACCAGCATGACGCTGCAAGTGCGCGCCACCGATACCGGCGGCAACACCACGCTGTCGGCGCCGATCGTGCTGGCGGTGGTGCCCGACACCTTCGCACCGGTCTTGGCGTCGATCAGCGTGGCCAATGGCGAGCGGCGCTTCTTCGTCCGCTCGATCGATTTGACTTTCGATGAGCCGCTCGATGCGGCCAAGCTGGACTTGGCGGGCGCCACCTTGCTGCGCGCCGGCAGCGACGGCCAGTTCGGCACCGCCGACGACACCGTCATCGGCCTGCACTTCGACAGCCGCAACCGCGGCCAGACGCTCAGCGTGATTGCCGACACCTTCCTCACGCCCGGCGAGTACCGCCTGAGCATCGCGCCGTCGATTCTGGCCGACCGCGCCGGCAACCAGTACGGTTCGGCCATCGTGCGCAGCTTTACGGTGCGCCCGGCCAGCGACATCCGCGCCGCCAGCGGCACTGCCGCCATCCCGAGCGCGCCGTCGGCCAACCCCGGCCAGCAAATCGGCCTGGCGGTGCCGTTCGATCCGTCCACCACCAAGTTGCAAGTGAAGGTTGTCGACAGCAACGGCACCGTCAGCACGGTCGTGGTGCCGGTTGCCCGCGTCAACAGCGCCACCGGGACTGCCTACTTCAACTTGCCGGGCGACGCCGTCAGCGGCGACGCCGTGGTCTATTCGCAAGTCGGTGCGGTCCGTACCGATTTTACCGACGGTACTTTCCCGCTCCAGATCATCCCCGTCATTACCAGCATCGACGTGCAATCGGTCAGCGCGGACGGCAGCAGTGCCGTCGTGGTGCTGCACGGCGCCGGCTTTGTCGAAGGAGCGCTGAGCGAATACCGCTTCGGCGCCCAGGTCATCACCGACACCGGCACCGCGTCCGGGCCCGACGTGCAGTCAGTCTACGACTACGTCGCCGGGCAGTACGTCAACGGCCAGGTCAGCATCACCGTTGCCCTAACCAATGGCGTATTTGGCGCCATCAGCGTCAAGACCGCCGGCGGCGTGAGCGCCAGTTTCAGCGCCAGCCTCGACGCGGTGCAGGCGCTCGCCTTCTCGGGCACGCCGGCCGATGCCGCTACGGCCTCGGCCAATCCGGGCCAGGCCATCACCTTGCGCGGCACGGGTTTAAGCACCGACAGCGATATTTTGCTGCGCTATACCGACTACAACGGCGCTGCGGCCATGGTGCGTGTCAGCCCGGTTGCCGCCAGTGCTGACGGTACCCAGGCGACCTTGCTGGTGCCGTTCGAGGCGAACGGCGTGTTCTCGCTGCAAATGTTCGGCTCGGCCAGCCAGCCGCTGCTGCAGATCGTCCCGACCCTGACCCGTTTTTCGGCCGCGGGCGACCAGCTCACCGGCAGCGGCCTGGTCGAAGGCGCCACGCGTTACGATTTCCCGAACGGCAGCATTGCCGACACGCAGACGGGCGCCGGGCCGGACGTGAGCTATTACTACGATCCGGCGCGCGGCGTGTATGTGTACGGCGGCCAGGTCAACTTCGGCAGCGCCGCCCTGCACCACTACGGCACCGGCAGCGTCAGCCTCACCACGGCCGGCGGCACGTCGGCCCCGATCGCCCTGAACACGGTACGCGTGGGCAGCGACAGCGCCGGCGTCGGCCAGCTGGGCGACGTTGCTTTCGACCCAACCAGCGGCGCCTTGTGGACCATGGACGCGAGTAATCCCGGCCGCCTGTTACGGGTCGACCCGGCCACTGGCCTGGTGCTGCAAACCATCACCCTGACACCGGCCGGCGGCAACCAGTACACGGGCAACTACGCCGGCCTGCAGATCCTGGGGCAAGCGGTCAACCTGGCGGGCGTGAATGTGCCTGCCGGCAGCCTGCTGGTCTTCGAAGGCTATCCTTACAACGGCAGCAACAGCGTGGCGGCCATCAACCCGGCAACCGGCAGTCTGATCGCGCGCCTGGTGATGCCTGAGAACTATTACGCCACCGCGGGCCTGGTCGATCCAGCCAGCGGCCACCTGTTCCTGCTGTCGCACCAGGCCAACCAGATGGTGGAAGTGAATGCGCAAACGGGCGCCGAAATTGCCCGCTTCGCCATTCCATTCAATATCCAGAGCCACGCCGGCATCGCGCTCGACCCGGTCGACGGCAATTTCTGGATCGGCAGTTACAACACCATCGGCCAGGTGGTCAAGGTCAGCCGTACCGGCGCCGAACTGCGCCGCGTCGACCTGGGCAGCCAGGGCATGGACGTCAACGACATCAGCGGCCTGGCCTTTGATGCCGA
>NZ_JAFCWX010000043.1:0-26626 GCF_049897805.1 Massilia sp. TWP1-3-3 | reverse complement strand
GCCGGGAAGACCTATCGCCATCGAGAGAATCGTTCGAAGCCCAGGAAGCCCGGCGTAAAACCACACAAGAAGATGACTCAGAAAAACTGTTGAAAGGTCTTAACTTGGGTGGATTGGTGACGGCTCCCCCTGCGCTTATCCGGCGTAATGCATGATTCGGGTCATCAGCAACATACAGCACCCCATTGTCGGCGGCCGCGATGCCCTGCGAAAAACCGAAACGGGCAGTTCGCCCAGAACCGTCTTTAAAGCCGTATTTCCCCGGCTCGCCCGCAAGCGTGGTCACGCTTCCTGTCGTGCTGATTTTGCGGATACAGGCGTTGTACATATCCATGACAAATAGGTCGCCTTTTGTATCACGCGTGATACCGACCGGATGGCGAAAGCGCGCAGCAGGTCCTGTTCCATCCGCCCATCCAGCTTGTCTTGCGGTCCCGGCCAGCGTCGTCACGTCTCCAGCCGGGGTGATCTTGCGAACCGTGTTGTTATAGGAGTCAGTAACATAAAGCATGCCATCAGCGTCGGATACAATTCCGATGGGAAAGTTAAAGCGCGCCTTTGTCCCCGGGCCATCCTCACTGCCAGGATGGCCTGCCATTCCTGCAATCGTCGTGACCAAACCCATAGCGTCGACCTTGCGAATCGTGTGATTGACTGAGTCGGCAACGTAAAGATTACCGGCGGCATCGGAAGCAATACCTCTTGTATTAATTCCGTGATCGCCGCTGGCTGACTTGCTGAACTGTGACCTGTCGCCGCGACCGTCTGCAGAGCCGGAGCCATCGATGTTTCCGGCAATAAGGCTTAGCAAAGCTGGCGCTACGACTGGGGGAACTGACGGCTTAGCACCGGTTGCTACCTCGGCAGAGCATTCCACTGCCGATAGCCCAAAGAAAAGGGTCAGGGCAATCAGAAAAAAGTAAGGTTTTAATCGCATGATCATTAGGCGGCCAAAAAGTTAAAAGACGGGAGAAGCATAAGAACCGAATAGATCAGCATTTAGCTATCGCAACATTGAATTGACCTTCAACAAATCGTACTCATCCAGCGCCCCTGCGGCCGCCTTTAGCTTCAAGCCCTGCAGCAAGGTCTCATAGCGCGCCTTTGACAAATCCCGTTGTGCTGCAAACACTTGCTGTTCAGCATTCAAGACGTCGATATTGATTCGAATCCCCAGCCGATAACCTGCACGATTCCCCTTCAAAGCGCTCTGCCCCGATGCCACAGCAACATCAAGTGCGGCAATCTGCGCCAGTCCATTCACAACACCGGCATACGCCAGGCGTGCATCAAGCGCTGACTGGCGGCTTGCCAGTTCTAGATCCGCGGTCGCCTTGTCCATATTCGCAATGGCCTCGGTAACCCTGGCGTCCACTGCGCCACCGGAATACAGGGGCACCGTCAACTGCAAACCAATTTGACGCTGGTTGGCGCGCGTGGCGTAGTCGTTCGGCGTGGCCAAGCTGCGCGAAGAAAAGTTGCTGCCCGTATTTGCCACCAAATCGAGCGTCGGCAAATGGTCCGACCGCAGCTTCTTGATTGCCTGCCTGGCCGCGTCCAGCGCGGCGCGTTGCGCGCGCACCAGCGGGTGATTTGTACGCGCCTGCGCCATCCAGGCACGGCTGTCGGCCGTTGGTGGCGGCGGCATCATTGTCGATTGCAACACGGCCAGCTCAGTGGGCACTTGCCCGGTAATTTTCTCCAGGTTTGCCTGCGCACTATCCAGGTCGTTCTGTGCAGACACCAATTGCGCACGGGCGCTTCCCTGCCGCGACTTGGTGTCATCAACGTCGGTCACCGCATGCGTACCATGCTGAAAGCCGCGCGTCACTTGCGCCAGTTGCTCATCGAGCGCGCTCACTTGCGCCTGCGCCGCACCGATGGCGTCTTGCGCGACAATCACGCCGAAATATGCTTGCGCAACCCGCAGCAGCAAATCCTGCCGCGCCTGCGCGTATTGCGCTTCGGCTTGGTCGACGATAAATTCCGATTCCCGGATGGCATACAGCGCGCCCACCCGCAACACCGGCTGCGTTACCTGCAAGTTCCAGCTCCACGCCCTCACTGCGCGGTTGACCGGCTCTTGATCGGAAAACGCAGTCTCGGCGTGCGTCGCTCCCTCGTTGCCAGTGACTGTTGCCACCGGACGCAGACCTGCCCGTGCCAGCGGTATTTTTTGCCGTGCGCTGTCGAGTGCATAGCGCGCCGACGCAATGCTTGGGTCATTGGCCTGCGCGACGCGGTACATGCCGAGCAAGTCAGCCCCATCGGCCACAGCACCCGACAAGGAACTCGCCACGGCCAGTGTGAAAATGACGGTTCGCCGCAATATGCTCACCGCTCGCGCCCACTTTCATAAACCGTCTTCTTAATCGGCGACAGCAAGTATTCCAGCACCGTGCGCCTGCCTTGATTGACTTCGGCGGTCACTTGCATGCCAGGCACCAGCTTGTAATGGGCGCCCGCTACGGCCAGTTGTTGCGCGTCGAGCGACACCAGCGCCTTGTAAATCGTGGTCGGTTGGGCCTTTTCCCGGTCCTTGTTCGACACCGGCCCCTGCCCAGGCGCAGCTTGCTGCTCGTCGCTGGCATCGGCAGCCACGGTCAACACGACACCGTCGAGCATGCCGTATTGCTGAAACGGATACGCCGCCAATTTCACTTTGACTTTTTGATTGGCATACACGAAGCCCACATCATCGTTCCTGACCATCACTTCGGCCACCAGCGGCTCGTTGTCCGGCACCAGCGACAGCAAGATGGTGCCGGGCGACACCACCGTGCCGACCGTATGCGCGGCCAAATCCTTGACGATGCCCGCTTGTGGCGCTTTCAATTCCAGTAGTCCGGACTTGTGTTCCTGCTTGAGCATGTCTTGCTGGAACTTGCGATACTGCCCCTCCGCATCGATCCGTTCATTCTGCAACTCGCTCCGGTATTTCGAGGTCAACTCAGCGCTTTGCTTGCCAATGGCGGCAACCGCCGCCTGCAGCGCGCCCAGGGTGGCTTCCTGGGCTTTCAGGTCGCGCACCTTTTCGACGTATTCACGCTGCTTGTCGCGCACTTGCACTTGCGGCGCGTAGCCGTCACGCCCCATTTCGGTATACGAGTCGGACTGCTGCTTGAGAATCGGCGTGACGTCGCGCAGCTTGGCCAGTACTTCGCGGCCGGAATCGACTTCCCGTTCAGCTTTTCTACGCGCATCCTGCGCGGCACCGAGGCCATCGGTGTAGGCACGGCGGCGGTCGGCAAATTGGGCATCGACTTGCGCGAACAGATCGGCGGGGTCGGCTGCTTGCCGCGCCAGGGGACGGTTGGCAAGTTCAGCGTCGATACGGCGCAGTTGCAGCGAGCGCAGCGCCAACTGGGTGCGCAGCGTACTTTCGTCCGCCCGTGCTTCGTGGGTGTCCATGCGCAGCAGCACCTGGCCCGCGACGACGTGTCCGCCCTCCTTGACCAGAATTTCCTGGACAATGCCGCCGTCGGCCGGCTGCACAATCTTGACGTAGGTTTGCGGCACCAGCCTGCCTTCGGCGCTGGCGACGATGTCGAGCTTGCCGAAAACCGACCACAGCACCAGGATCAGGAACAGGATGGCGGTCAGGTACAGCACCACGCGCGGCATGCGTGCCGGCGGACTCTCCTGGATCGCCAACAGGCCGGGTGCGAAGTCGAGCGCGTCGGAGGAAAGCATGCGCGGCTTTCCAATAGAATTCTCCGGGAAATTGTTACTAGGCACACTTCTCTCCCACACCATTGCCAACCGCACTGCCAATTCGCACTACCTCATCGACCAGCAAATTCTTCGGCAAGGCATGGGTAATGAACAGCATCGTCACATGCCCCTTCAACTGATTGATGGTGGCTGCAAAATGCTCCGCCGTCTCCTGGTCCAGACTGCTGGTGGCTTCGTCGAACACCAGTATCTTCGGCCGCTTGAGCAGTGCGCGGGCAATGGCCATGCGCTGCTTTTGGCCTCCGGACAGGCCCACGCCGCGCTCGCCGATTTCAGTCTGGTAACCGTTGGGCAAGCTTTCGATCGTGTCGTGAATTTCGGCCATCTTGCATGCGTGCACGGCCTGCTCGAATGTTGCGTGCGGGTCCGCCATCAGCAAATTGTCGTAAATCGTCCCCGAGAAAAGCACCGTTTCTTGCGGCACCACGCCAAAGTAATGCCGCAACTCATTCGCTGCGAGGTAGCGGATATCGTTCCCGTCCAACAGAATCCTGCCGTCTACCGGAGCGTAAAATCCTTGCAGCAGCTTGGCCAAGGTGCTCTTGCCCGACCCTGACGGTCCCATGATCGCCACGACCTTGCCCGGCGCAATGTTCATCCCGAAGCCCTGATACAAATACGGCAGGTTGTCGGCATAGCGGAAACTGAGATTGTCGATCTCGATGGCGCCCTTGCTTTCGCGGGTGCGGCTCGGCACGATGCCGTACGGCTCGGTCGGCGCATTCATGATGTCGCCCAGCCGCTGCACTGACATGTTCGCTTGCTGAAATTGCTGCCACAGACCAACGATGCGCAGCATCGGTTGCGACACGCGCCCTGCGAACATCTGGAACGCGATCAGCATGCCAATCGTAAAGCTGCCGTCGTGCATGACCGTGTAAGCGCCGACCACTAGGATTAACAGCGACATGAACTGCTCAAGGCTGTTGGCAGCGACGTTATAGGTGTTGGCAATCTGCTTCATTGCGAAACCCGCCTGCAGATAGTCGGCCAGGTAGTCACCGTAGCGTGTGGACAGTTGCGGCTCCATCTGCAAACTCTTGACGGTTTCCAGTCCCGACACGTACTCGGTCACGAAGGCCTGGTTGCGGGCACTCAACAGGAATTGATGGTTCAGCCTGTCACGGAAAATGGGCGCCATCACCAGGCTTAACACGACGATCGCACTGATGAGCGCGAGCGCGACGCACGTCAGGGCAACGCTGTAATAAAACATGATGCCCACGAAAATCAATAAAAACGGAAAATCGAGGATCAGCGTGACGGCGGCGCTGGCGACAAATTCGCGTATCGTTTCCACGCCTTGCAGGCGAGCGGCGATCACGCCGGTCGGGCGGTGTTCAAAATAACGCGGCGGCAGCTTGAACAAGTGGTCGAAGACAGCGCTGCCAAGCACAGCATCAACGCGATTGCCGGTGTGCAGCACCAAATATTGGCGCACCCACGACAGCAACGCCGAAAACAGCATGAACACGCCAAGACCGATGCCGATCACAATCAAGGTACTTTCGGTACGATGCACCACGACCTTGTCGATCACCACCTGCGTGAACAGGGGTGTGCCCAACGCCAGCAGTTGAATGACGAGCGATGCAATGAGCACATCGCGCCACACGCGCCTGTGCTTGAGCAACTCGGGAATGAACCACTTGAAGCCGAACGGGGCGCGCTTGCCGCCCGCGCCATCCGGATCATTGATGGCATTGGCGGCCAGCGCCAGCTGGAACACGGTGCCGGTGAAGGCGGCGTCAAATTGCGCAATCGTCAGCGTCTTTGGCGTATTGCTGCCCGCTTCGAACAAGGTAACTTGCTCGGAGGTCGCTTGCACCACGATGGCCGGGCGCGCAGTGTGGCTTGGCAAGTCAACGTTGCCGTCAGCGTCGGCTGCGACGGGGGTGGCCCGCATCACCGTCAAGCAAGGCAGCGCAAGGCTTGCCACATCATGGCCGGCGCACACTTTGCTCTTGATGCGAAACCCCAGGGCGCGGGCCGCATGGATGAAGGAATCGGCGCGATAGGGAGGCGGGAATTGACGGACCAGCAAGTCGCCGTCAAATGGTTTCCTGTTCAGTGCGCAAAAGCTTCCCATTGCCCACACCAGGTCTTCCACTGAAAATGTGGGTACGGCTAAAACTTGAGGACGAAGAAAAGAAAACCGCGAGGAAATCGCGTGGAGCAGGCCGCCGGACATCAAGCCGGCGATCGGTGTATCGGGAAACGCATGCGCAGCCTTCTGTTGCGTGAATAAAATTGTTTTTTTGCAATAATTTACGCACGGAATCATGACATATATACCAACTCTTAACAATCCCACAAGCGCGCTCTTGCTTAAATTTATGTGCCAAGTCGCACACCACGGCGTTGCCTTTAGTACGAGGCAGCCATGACAAGCTTGCTATTCTCGCATCGCGCAGTTTGCTGTACAGTGTTGCCGAATGAAAATCCTATTCGTCCATCAAAACTTTCCTGGCCAATACCTGCACCTGGCGCGTTACTTGGGCGCGATCCCGGGCAATGAAGTGATTTTCATTACCCAGCGCGAGGACGCCGATTTGCCGGGCGTGCGGAAAATCGTCTACAAGCCGCAGCGCCCACCGACACCCGGCGTGCATCATTACTTGAGCGAAACCGAGGCGGGCGTGCTCGCTGCGCAGAACGTCGCGCGCGTGGCACTGGAGTTAGCGGAGACGGGCTTCGTGCCCGATGTCATGCTCGCCCACAATGGCTGGGGCGAGCCTTGGTATTTGAAAGACGTGTTCCCGGATACACCGCTGATTGGCTACTTCGAGTTCTTTTATCGTCGTCATGGCGCCGACGTCGGCTTTGAACCAGGCCCACCGCTAATCTTCGATGTTGGTCCCCGCATCCGCACCAAAAACATTGGCAATTTGCTGGCGCTGGACGCGGTGGACTTTGGCCAATGCCCGACCAAATGGCAAAAATCGCTGTATCCGCAGGAATACCAGTCAAAGCTGCACATCGTGCATGAGGGAATCGACACGCAGATCGTGGCACCGGACCCCAGCGCGCGTTATGCTATTCCCGGCACCGACATTGAACTGACCGTCGATGACGAAGTCGTGACGTACGTCGCGCGCAATCTCGAACCGTATCGCGGCTTTCCAAGCTTCATGCGCAGTTTGCCGGCCGTGCTGGCGCAGCGGCCCAATGCGCGCGTGCTGGTGGTGGGCGGCGACGAAACCAGCTACGGCCCCCCCGCCTCCAATGGCGAGAGCTTCCGCACCCAAATGCTGGCCGAACTCGGTTCTGCGCTGGACTTAACGCGCGTACATTTCCTGGGCAAAGTGCCCTATTCCTCGTTCGTCAGGATCTTGCAGATTTCAAGCGTGCATGTGTACTTGACCTATCCGTTCGTGCTGTCCTGGTCGATGCTCGAAGCAATGTCTGCCGCTTGCGTGGTCGTCGGGTCGCGCACCAAACCGGTGGAAGAAGTCTTGCGCGATGGCGAGAACGGCTTGCTGGTGGAGTTGTTTTCGCCGGACGAGATCGCGCACCGCGTCGTCGATGTGCTGACCCATCCAAAGAAGTATGAGTCTGTCAGGGCGAACGCCCGGCAGACGATTGTCGACAATTACGACCTGCGCACCATTTGCCTGCCGGCGCAGTTACGGTTGATAAATATGGTCGCGCGCAAAATGTTGTAAACAAGAGCACGAGCAAGGCGGCGAGCGTAAGATCAGGCAAGCGGCCTGACCGCACCCGTCAACTTTCAAGAGGATATCTATGCCCAAGCTACCTAGCGCCCGGAAATGCGCCGCCCTCGCCCTTACTCTGGCCCTGCTCCCGCCGTCGCTCGCACTGGCCCAGGTCAAGCGCACCCCGGTCCTGACCGCCGACGTGGCCGCCCCCGGCCGTGAAGCGGTGGTGGTGCGCGGCGAAATCGACCCCGGCGCAAACGCGCCGCGCCACACCCACCCGGGCGACGAAATCAGCTATGTCATAGAAGGCGAAGTCGCCTTGCTGATCGATGGCGAGCCGCCCCGCATCATCAAGGCCGGCGAAGCGTTCGTGGTCCCGGCCGGCAAAGTGCATGGCGCGCGCAACGACAGCGGCGCGCCGGTCCGGTTTGTCGGCGTGTACGTCGTGGACAAGGGCCGTCCATTGGCCACGCCGGCACGCTGACGCGGCGCGAGTTCCGGCTCGCATCGGCTTTCGTTTTCCTTAATCCAGTTTAAGGCGGACAGGCTGCTGCCTGGGATACATTGCGTGTGGGCCGGCACTGGATCGGCTCGCCTTCAATGAGTCCCCTATGAATCTGTCACAGGCTTTACTGCACGCGCTGCGCCAGCACGGCGCGCGTGAAATATTCGGCATTCCCGGCGACTTTATTCTGGCGTTTTTCCGCCAGGTGGAAACGACCGGCATCCTGCCCATGTATACCCTGAGCCATGAACCGGCAGTCGGCTTTGCCGCCGATGCGGCCGCGCGCTACCATACCCGGCTGGGCGTGGCGGCCGTCACCTACGGCGCCGGCGCGCTCAACATGGTCAATGCCGTAGCGTCCTCGTATGCCGAAAAGGTGCCGCTGGTGGTCATTTCGGGCGCTCCCGGCGCGGCGGAGCGGCGCAGCGGCTACTTGTTGCACCACCAGGCCAAGACGCTCGACTCGCAAATGGCGATCTTCCGCGAGATCACCTGCGACCAGGTGGTCCTCGACGACCCGGCGCGCGCTCCGCAGGACATTGCGCGCGTACTGGCCAGCTGCATCGCGCAATCGCGCCCGGTGTATATCGAGCTGCCGCGCGACATGGTGCTCGCCCCTTGCGCGCCGGTGGAACGCCTGGCGACTCCTCCCGTGCCGGCGCGCGCGCTGGCCGCCTGCGCGGACGCGGTACTGGCCAGGCTGGCGCAGGCAAGTTCCCCCCTGCTGCTGGTCGGCGTCGAAATCCGCCGCTACGGCATCGAGGAAAAAGTCGCCCGCCTCGCGCACCTGCTGGGCATTCCGGTGGCCACTACCTTCATGGGCCGCGGCCTGCTGGCCGAGACCGACGTTCCTCTGCTGGGCACCTACCTTGGCGTGGCCGGGCCGCTGGCGCTGTCGGCGGCGGTCGAGCAGTCCGACGCGCTGTTCATGCTGGGCGTGATCGTCTCGGACACCAACTTTGGCGTCTCGGGCGACAAGGTCGATCTGCACGGCGCCATCCTGGCCTGCGACGGCGCGGTGACGATGGACTACGAGGTCTACCCCGGCGTGCCGCTCGAAGCGCTGGTGGACGCTCTGCTCGAACGCGGGCACCGGGTCTGCGACCGGCCGCACGCGCTGGCGCCGCCGTCCTACCCGCACGGCCTGCAGCGCGACGCGGCCTCGATCGCCCCGCGCGACATCGCGCGCGCCCTGAACGACATGCTCGCCACGCACCCCGGCCTGCCGCTCGCGTCCGACATTGGCGACTGCCTTTTCACCGCGCTTGATATCGCCCACACCGCGCTGGTGGCGCCCGGCTACTACGCCACCATGGGTTACGGCGTGCCGGCCGGGCTCGGGCTGCAGGCCGGCGGCGCGGGGCGTCCCATCATCCTGGTCGGCGACGGCGCCTTCCAGATGACAGGCTGGGAGCTGGGCAACTGCCAGCGCTACGGCTGGGACCCTATCGTCATCGTCTTTAACAACTGCAGCTGGGAGATGCTGCGCGCCTTCGAACCGGCGGCCGGCTTTACTGCGCTGAGCGACTGGCACTTCGCCGACATGGCGCCTGCGCTGGGCGGCAACGGCTGCCGCGTCAACACCCGCGCCGAACTTGGCGCCGCGCTGGACGCCGCACTTAAACGGCGCGGCCGCTTCGAGCTGATCGAAGTGATGATCCCGCGCGGCGTGGTGTCGGACACGCTGGAGCGCTTCGTGCAGGGCGTGCGGCGCCTGCAGCAGCCACATCAGTCCACCACCGTAGCTACCCCGCTCGAAATCGAACCAGCGCTCTAATTGACAGGCAACAGACCTACTTGAACACTTCAACTACTCACGCAATTCCCGAACTGGTATGCCCTGCCGGCAGCCTGCCCGCCCTCAAGGCCGCCGTTGACAATGGCGCCGATTGCGTCTACCTCGGCTTTCGCGACGCGACCAACGCGCGCAATTTTGCAGGCCTCAATTTTGACGACGAGACCATTGCGCAAGGCGTCGCCTATGCCCACAAGCGCAACTGCAAGGTACTGGTCGCCCTGAACACCTATCCGCAGGCCGGCGACTGGCGCGCCTGGCGCCTGGCCGCGCAGCGCGCCGCCGAAGCCGGCGTGGACGCGCTGATCTGCGCCGACCCGGCCCTGATGGCCTGGGTCGCCGAACACCATCCGGCACTGCGCCTGCACCTGTCGGTGCAGGGCTCGGCCACCAACGCCGAAGCGATCAATTTCTACCACCGCCATTTTGGCATTGCGCGCGCCGTGTTGCCGCGGGTGCTCTCGATGGCGCAGGTGCGCCAGGTGATCGCCAGCACGCCGGTGGAAATCGAGGTGTTCGGCTTTGGCAGCCTGTGCGTCATGGTCGAGGGCCGCTGCGCCCTGTCCTCGTACGCTACCGGCGAGTCGCCCAATACCCACGGCGTGTGCTCGCCGGCCAAGGCTGTGCGCTGGCACACCACCCCGCAGTCGCTCGAGGCGCGCCTGAACGGCGTGCTGATCGACCGCTACGCAAACGACGAGAACGCCAGCTACCCCACGCTGTGCAAAGGGCGCTTCGAGGTCGAGGGCGAGAACTACTACGCGATCGAGGAACCGGCCAGCCTGAACACGCTCGAACTGCTGCCGCAACTGATCGCGGCCGGCGTGCGCGCCGTGAAGATCGAAGGCCGGCAGCGCAGCCCCGCTTACGTTGCCCAGGTCACGCGGGTGTGGCGCGAAGCGCTCGACGCCTGCCGCGACAACCTGCCGCGATACTCGGTCCACCCGGCCTGGATGGCGGCGCTGGACAAAGTGGCCGAAGGCCAGCAGCACACGCTGGGCGCCTATCACCGCGCCTGGAAATGAATACTACCGGAGTTTAGTCCATGTTAAAGCTGGCCCTTGGCCCCGTACTGACCTATTGGCCGCGCGCGGCCACGTTCGATTTTTACCAGGAGGTGGCCGAAGGGCCGGCCGACATCGTCTACCTGGGCGAGACGGTCTGTTCGCGCCGCCACGAAATGAAGCTGAGCGACTGGCTCGACGTGGCCGACCTGCTGGCCGACGCCGGCAAACAGGCCGTGCTCTCGACCCAGGCGCTGATCGAATCGAACAGCGAACTGGGAACCCTGCGCAAAATCGCCGCCAACGGGCGCTACCTGGTCGAAGCAAATGATTTTGGCGCCGTCCACAGCATGGCGCCGGGCACGCCTTTTGTCGCCGGACCCCACCTGAACCTGTACAACGGCCCTTCGCTGGCAGTGCTGGCCGAACTGGGCGCATCGCGCTGGGTGCTGCCGCTGGAGATGGGGCGCGAACAGCTGGCCCATGTGATGCGCGACGGCCCGGTGCAGATGGAAACCGAGATCTTCGCCCATGGGCGCATGCCGCTCGCCTTTTCGGCGCGCTGCTTCACGGCGCGCAACCGCAACCTGCCCAAGGACGACTGCCAGTTCAGTTGCCTGGACCATCCCGACGGCCTGCTGCTGCGCACCCGCGAGCAAAAGCCCTTTCTGGTCCTGAACGGCACCCAGACCCAGTCCGCGTCCGTGAACTGCCTGATCGGCGAACTGGAAGAACTGGCGCGCTGCGGCGTGGACGTGCTGCGCATCAGTCCCCAGGCCAGCGGCACGGCGCAAGTGCTCGCCATCTACGACCAGGCCAGGCGCGGTTTGCTGGACGCGAGCGACGCCCGCGCGCAGCTGGCGCCTTTGCTGCCGGGCGAAGCCTGCAACGGTTACTGGTACGGCCAGAGCGGCATGCAGCAGGTGGCGGCATGACCTGGCGCCAGCGCCCCCTGCCCTTGTTGCCGCCTCTGCTGCCGCCCCTTGGCAGCGTCCTGTCGCGCCTTCCCGCCTACCCCGGTTCATGGCTGTTTGCGCGCATGCTCAATGCATCGCTGGCACCCCAGCTGGCCGCCGACACCAAGGCCGGCCTGGAAGGCAAGCTGCTGCGGCTGCGGGTCAGCAATCTTGGCATCGCCTTTGATGTCAGCTGGCGCAAAACCGGCTTTGCACCATCCGCGCCACAGGCAACGCCCGACCTTGCCATCGCAGCCTCGCTGCACGACCTGTGGCTGCTGGCGCGGCGCGAAGAAGACCCGGACAGCCTGTTTTTCCGGCGCCGCCTGGTGCTCGAAGGCGACACGGAACTGGGCCTGCTTTTCAAGAACGCCATTGACGCGTTCGAGCTGGGCGCCCTTGACCTGTTCCTGCGCCGCCTGGCGCCGTTTTCCCGGCACGCCACGCCCAAGGATGCAGCATGAACGCGATGAGCGCCGCGGCGGCACTGCTGGCGACACTGGCGATACTGCACGGCCAAACCGCCACTGCCGGCCAGGCGCGCACGGTCGACATTGGCATGTACGACAGCATGCGCTTTGCGCCCGGCGAGTTAAGCGTCGAGCATGGCGAGACGATCCGCTTCATCGTCCGCAACCAGGGCAAGGTGCAGCATGAAATCGTGATTGGCACCCGCGACGACATCGCGAACCGGCGCCAGTCCGGTCACCACGGGCATGGGGCCGGGAGCGCCATGCTGCACGTCGCTCCCGGCGCCAGCGAACAGTTCCTGTGGCAGGCCGAGCTATCCGGCGAACTGGAATACGCCTGCCTTTTGCCCGGCCACTACGAGGCCGGCATGCGCGGCACGATCCTGGTGCTGCCAAATCCTTAGCCTGCTTCAAGGACTTTTTTCATCGCCTGGCCGATAGTAGCGTGCGCTGGCGCCGTCGTGGCGGCCGGCATACAGATTTCAGGATACGCATGAACGCCAACGAAAATATGTTTAACCGCACCCTGCCCGCGCAGGAAGTATCGATCGATGTCTTGTGCGAAAAATACGCAAAGGGCAGCGAAGACAGCATCGCCGCAGTGCAGGCACGGGTGGCCCGTTCGCTGGCCCAGTACGAGAGCGCCGAGCTGCACGAGACAATGAACGAGCGCTTCCTGTGGGCGCAGCAGCAAGGCTTTATTCCCGCCGGGCGCATCAATTCAGCGGTCGGCATGGGCATGAAAGCGACCTTGATGAACTGCTTCGTGCAGCCCGTCGGCGACTCGGTGACCGGCCTGCACGAAGGCCTGCCGGGCATCTACACGGCCCTTGCCGAAGCGGCCGAGACGATGCGCCGCGGCGGCGGCGTGGGCTACGATTTCAGCGCCATCCGCCCGTGCGGCAGCAAGGTCAAAGGCACCCATTCACGCGCCTCCGGTCCCGTGTCGTACATGGAGGTATTCGACGCCTCCTGCAAGACGGTGGAATCGGCCGGCGCGCGGCGCGGCGCGCAAATGGGCGTGCTGCGCATCGACCATCCGGACATCGAACGCTTCATCACGGCCAAGCATGACGGCGCCCTGACCAACTTCAATTTGTCGATTGCGGTAACCGACGCCTTCATGCAGGCGCTCGAGGCCAAGCTGCCGTTCGAGCTGGTGCACGCTGCAGAACCGTCGGACGACCAGATCGCCGCCGGCGCGCGCCAAAGGATCGATGGCCAATGGATCTACCACACGCTGGATGCGTCCCTGCTGTGGCATGCCGTCATGCAGTCCACCTACGACCATGCCGAACCGGGCGTCCTGTTCATCGACCGCATCAACGCCGAAAACAATCTGTACTACGCCGAAGAGCTGTGCGCCACCAATCCGTGCGGCGAGCAGCCGCTGCCGCCGTACGGCTGCTGCGACTTGGGCTCGGTCGACCTGACCCGTTTTGTCGACGCGCCATTTACGCCCGGCGCCACGCTCGACTTTGCGCGCCTGCGCGAAGTGGTGGCCGTGGGCGTGCGCATGCTCGACCTGGCGCTCGACGCCACCGAGTGGCCGCTCCCACAGCAGGCCGAAGAAGGCCGCACCAAGCGCCGCGTGGGACTGGGGTTCTTGGGCCTGGGCAGCGCGCTGGTCATGCTCGGCGTCGCCTACGACAGCGAGGCGGGGCGCAGCCTGGCCGCGCGCATCGCCGAAGAAATGCGCGACGCCGCCTACGCCGCTTCAATTGCACTGGCCCGCGAAAAAGGCCCGTTCCCGCTGTTTGACGCCGACGCCTACCTGGGCGGCCAGTTTATCGCTCGCCTGCCGCAGGCGCTGCGCGAGCAGATCGCCGAACATGGCATCCGCAATTCGCACCTGCTCTCGATCGCCCCGACCGGGTCCATCACGCTCGCCTTTGCCGACAACGCCTCGAACGGCATCGAACCGGCTTTTTCGTGGACCTACTTCCGCAAAAAGCGCATGGCTGACGGCAGCACGCGCAGCTATGAGGTGGCCGACCATGCGTGGCGCCTGTATCGCCACCTCGGCCACGATGTCAGCGACGCAGCCGCCTTGCCGGCGCAGTTCGTCACGGCGCTCCAAATGGCCGCCACCGACCACCTGGGCATGATGCAGGCGGTGCAGCCGTTCATCGACACGGCGATTTCCAAAACCGTCAACGTTCCGACCGACTATCCGTATGCCGACTTCAAGAACCTGTACCGCGACGCCTGGCGCGCCGGCCTGAAAGGCCTGGCCACCTACCGGCCCAACGCGGGCCTGGCCAGCGTGCTCAGTGTGGCCCCGGCCGAACCGG
Organism: Massilia sp. TWP1-3-3; assembly: GCF_049897805.1. Taxonomy (NCBI): domain Bacteria; kingdom Pseudomonadati; phylum Pseudomonadota; class Betaproteobacteria; order Burkholderiales; family Oxalobacteraceae; genus Massilia; species Massilia sp. TWP1-3-3. The sequence continues at coordinate 12,208 of NZ_JAFCWX010000043.1, read as the reverse complement.
CGCCAAGCCTTCCGGACGAAGACCCGCTGCGGCGGCGCTTTGACAGCCGCCCGTCCGGGGAACTGGAATCGGTCACCTGCAAGGTGCGTTACAGTACGCAGGAAGGGGCCAAGGCGGCCTACCTGACGGTCAGTTTCATCCGCGCCGAGGGGCGCCTGGCGGGCCTGCCGGTGGTCATCGAGCGTCCGTTCGAGTTTTTCATGCCGGCCAACCAGCGCAGCGACGGGCAGCAGTGGATCACGTCGACCATGCGCCTGCTTTCGCTGGCGGCGCGCGCCGGCAGCTCGGTTGCCAAGGCCCTGGCGGACATGCGCGAAGTAGTGTGGGAAAAGGGGCCGGTGCGCTGCGGTACGCTCACCCGCGCAGATGGCGCCGAGGTGCCGGTGTATCACGATTCGGAAGTGGCGGCGATTGCCTTTACGCTGCAGCGCGTGCTGATACGGCGCGGGTTTCTGGACCAGCAGGGCAACCAGGTGCCGACAGAGCAACTGGCGCGCCAGCTCGAGGGTGCAGCAGCGCCGGCACCGCGAGTGCCAACCGCGCAAGCTGCGCAGCATGCGGGGCGCAAGTGTCCTGACTGCGGAGCCTATGCCTTGCACAAGGTTGATGGGTGCAGCCATTGCAGCGAGTGTCATTACATTGGCAGCTGCGGCTAGCGCAGCGGTTTAGTTGATCGCACTGCCAGAAGCGGGCATACCGACAAGCGTCATCGACGGCTCATGTCGGAATGCTCGCTTCGCGCTTCTCCGGTATCTACTGGCTGCCAACTAGAAATCGCCACATTTGACACCACGAAAGCCTAAACCAACATCGTCCTCGCGCACGCGGGGACCCAAAGAACGGTAGCTCGGTTGAAACGTTCTATAGGTCCCCGCGTGCGCGAGGACGATGTTGGTTTGGAGCCGTGGGGTTGAGAACATCGCAACTCATGTTCGGCGACGCGCTTTTCCGACCGTCTGGCTGCCGACTAGAAATCGCCACCTTTGACACCGCGAAAGCCCAAACCAACATCGTCCTCGCGCACGCGGGGACCCATAGAACGGTAGCTCAGTTGAACCGTTCTATAGGTCCCCGCGTGCGCGAGGACGATGTTGGTTTGGCGCTGTGGGGTGGAGAACATCGCAATCCATGTTCTTTCCAGGACCGGCGAGCGTGTTACATCACCCTGCCCGTTATTTCTGCGCCAGCACCCACTTGGCCAGCGTGGCCGCTTCAGCCGGGCTCACGGCATTCGGCGGCATCGCCATCGGACCCCAGACACCCGTGCTGCCTTTGGTGATGCTGGCCACCAGCTTGGCTTCGGCGTCCTTCTGCCCCTTGTACTTGGCCGCCACATCGCGGTAAGCCGGTCCGATCACCTTCTTGTCGATCGCGTGGCAACCCATGCAGTTCTTGGCCTTTGCCAGATCGGCGTTGGCCTGTGCCTGGCCGCCGACAGCCATGGCGGCGAAGGCAAGCAAGGCGAAAATCGTGGTCTTCATAATCATCTCCATATAAACCGCAAACGCGGCAAAACAATTGTAGAACGAGCTTTCCAGTGCACGGACCGCACGCGCCGATTTACTTGAACCAGCTTAAGAACCAGCTTAAGAACCAGCTTAAGAACCAGCTTAAGTACGCGCTCTCAGATCGTCTTCGAGTAACGCATGCGCTGCAGCGGGATCTCGTTGGGACTGCCGAAGTATTTGTCGAACACCATGCACAGGTTGCGCACCAGCAGGCGCCCGGCCGGCGTGACGGTCAGCGCGGCGTCTTGCACCGTGAGCAGGCCGTCAGCCTCGAACTCGCGCAGGCGCGCCAGTTCCGGGCCAAAGTAGAGCGCAAAGTCGATGCCGTGCGCATGCTCCACCGACCGCACGCTCAGCGCAAAGTCGCACATCAGGCGTCCGATCACGTCGCGCCGGATCACGTCGTCCGGCGTCAGTTCAATCCCGCGCGCCACCGGCAAGTGGCCCGCATCAAGCCCGGCGTAATAGCGCTCCAGCGATTTTTCGTTCTGGCAGTACGACTCGCCCACGGCGCTGATGGCCGACACGCCGCACGAAACCATATCGGTATCGGCGTGCGTCGAGTAACCCTGGAAGTTGCGGTGCAGCTGGCCGCTGCGCTGGGCCACGGCCAGCTCGTCGTCGGGCTTGGCGAAATGGTCCATGCCGATGTAGACGTAGCCGGCTGCGGTGAGGCGCTCGATGCACAGGCCCAGCATGGCCAGCTTGTCATGGTCGGTGGGCAGGTCGGCGTCGACGATCAGGCGCTGCGACTTGAACAGCTGCGGCATGTGCGCGTAATTGTAGATCGAGATGCGGTCCGGGCTGGCCGCCACCACCTTGGTCAGCGTCTCGCCGATGGTCTTCAAGCTTTGCTTGGGCAGGCCGTAAATGAGGTCGATGCTGATCGAGCGAAAACCGGCCGCGCGCGCCGCGCTGATCGCGTCGTGCGTCAGGGCGTCGGGCTGGATGCGGTTGACCGCTTTTTGCACTTCCGGGTCAAAGTCCTGCACGCCCAGACTCACGCGGTTGAAACCCTGGCGCCGCAGCGAGCGAATGCGCTCCGGGTCTACGGTGCGCGGATCGATCTCGATCGAATACTCGCCGCTGTCGTCGTCGGCAAAGGTAAAGCAGCTGCGCAGGTGCTCCATGAGCGAGGCCATCTGCGCGTCGGTCAGGTAGGTCGGCGTGCCGCCGCCCAAGTGTAGCTGCTCGACCCGCTGTTCGCTGCCAAGCAAGGCTGCCTGCAGGCTGATTTCGCGCTTCAGGTAATCGAGGTAGATGGCCGCCTTGTCGTGTTCCTTGGTGATGATCTTGTTGCAGGCGCAGTAGTAGCACAGCGACTCGCAAAACGGGATGTGCAGATAGAGCGACAGCGGCAATCGCGCGGCGCCCTGGCCCAGGCCCGCCACCACGGCGGCATACTCGGCATGGCCGTAGCCGGCGCGAAAGCGGTCGGCGGTCGGGTAGGACGTATAGCGCGGACCCTGCTGGCTCATTTTTGCAATCAGCGCGGCGTCGAAATGGACTGCCGACGAGGGCGCGCCCTTCAAGCCTGTCGCATCGTTGTTTCCCATGGTCGTTCTCCTGTTTTCGCCGCAGACAGCGGCGTCAATTGCTTCTATTCGGCAATCATGGTAGTCACGCCTGCGAAGCGCGGCAAGCCGAATCGTGCGCTGCGCAACTATATTTGCACGTGCCACGTGTTCTTCCGGAAATTTGATCTACATCATGGGCAATTCCCGCGCAATCCCGATAAGATCCGCTCTCCTGGCGCTATCTGGCATGCACGTTCTGGCGTGCCAGTGCCGCCAACCCCGACCGCGCACCCCCGCCACCACTACTGCGGAAAAACCTAAACTGGATCAATTTTAGCCCTACATAATCTTTGCACCGAATAAAAGATGCAAATAGAATGCATCTTAGTACTCACTCCATCACTACAACATCAGAAGGAACATCATGCACGCCACGCGCAAACTATGGACATGGCTAGCTGTCATCTGCGTACTTTCATTTGCCGCCCTTGGCTGGGTCGGCCGTGAAATTTACCTTGAGGCGCCGCCCATCCCGATGCAGGTCCGCAGTACCGACGGAACTGTGCTCTTCTCGAAAGATAACGTCCAATACGGCCAGCAGGCATGGCTCATGGCCGGCGGCCAGCAGCTCGGCACCGTCTGGGGCCACGGCAGCTACGTCGCGCCCGACTGGTCGGCCGACTGGCTGCACCGCGAGGCGCTCGCCTTGCAAGACCTGCTCGCCGAACGCACGCTCTCGCGCAAGTACGCTGAGCTCGACGCCGGCGACAAGGGCAAAATCGACGTCATGGTCAAGACCGAACTGCGCACCAACACCTATGACGCGGCAACCGGCACCCTGGCGCTCTCGCCAATTCGGGCCGAAGCCGTGCGCCGCACCGCTGCGCACTTCAACGATTTGTTCGGCAACGCCGCTTCCCTGGACGCCTTGCGCGAACAGTATGCGATGACGCCCAACGCGCTGCCAAAGGCCTACGACCGCGAGTCGCTCACCGCCTTCTTCTTCTGGACGGCGTGGGCAGCGGCCACCGACCGCCCGGGTGAAACCAACCTGTCTTACACCAGCAACTGGCCGCATGAGCCGCTGGTGGACAATACGCCGACCGCGGGCACCGGCATCTGGTCGATCGCCAGCGTCATCCTGATGATCGGCGCCATCTGCGGCATGATTTTCTACCATTCGATGCACAAGGAAGAAGGCGACCCGGTTCCGGCCAAGGACGACCCGCTGTTCGAACTGAAGCCCACCGCATCGATGAAAGCGACCCGCAAGTACTTCTTCGTGGTCGTCGGCCTGATCCTGGCGCAAGTGGGCATGGGCATCATCACGGCCCACTACTCGGTGGAAGGCACCAGCTTCTTTGGCTTCCCATTGGCCCAGATCCTGCCCTTTACCATCAGCCGCACCATCCACACCCAGTTCGCGGTGCTATGGATCGCCACCGCGTGGCTGGCCACCGGCCTGTACATCGCCCCTGCCATTTCGGGCCATGAGCCAAAGTACCAGGCGCTGGGCGTGAACGTGCTGTTCTATGCGCTGCTGTTCATCGTGGTCGGCTCGACCGCCTTCGGCTGGCTCGGCACGCTGCAAAAACAGGGCACCGACTTTGCCTTCTGGATCGGTAACCAGGGCCTGGAATTTACCAGCATGGGCCGTATCTGGCAGATCCTGCTGTTCGTTGGCCTGCTGTTCTGGGTCTTGCTGCTCGGCCGCGGTCTGTGGCCTGCCCTGAAAAAGCCATCGGAAAGCCGTGGCCTGATCGCCATGGTATTCCTGGCGGCACTGTGCATCGGCGGCTTCTATGCCACCTCGCTTACCTGGGGTCCAAAAACGCACTACTCGATGGTTGAATACTGGCGCTGGTGGTTGGTCCACCTTTGGGTTGAAGGCTTCTTTGAAGTGTTCGCCACTGCCGTCATCGCGCTGCTGTTCACCCGCCTTGGCCTGATTCGCGCCGCTTCAGCCAACACCGCCATCGTGCTTGAAACGATCGTGTTCCTGTTCGGCGGCATCCTGGGCACGCTGCACCACCTGTACTTTACCGGCACCCCGACCGCCGTCATTGCGATCGGCTCCATGTTCTCCGCGCTTGAAGTGGTGCCGCTGTCGATCATCGGCGTTGAAGCCTACCGCAACTTCCAGCGCTCGAAAGCGGCGCCGTGGGTACAGAACTACAAGTGGCCGATCCTGTGCTTCATCGCAGTGGGCTTCTGGAACATCGTTGGCGCCGGCCTGCTGGGCTTTTCGATCAACACCCCGATCGCGCTGTACTACATGCAAGGCATGAACATGACGGCAGCCCACGGCCACGCAGCGCTGTTCGGCGTGTACGGCATGCTGGGCATCGGCCTGATGCTGTTCTGCCTGCGCGGCCTGTCCGATCGCCTGGCCTGGTCCGACAGCGCGCTGCGTCCGATGTTCTGGCTGCTCAACATTGGTCTGGCGATGATGGTGTTCATCTCGCTGGTCCCGGCCGGCATCTACCAGGCCTGGGCAAGCGTGTCGCGCGGCGTCTGGTACGCCCGCTCGCCTGAAGTGGTCCACTCCGCGTTCATGGAAACCATGGTCTGGCTGCGGGTACCGGGCGACATCGTGTTCACCGTCGGCGTGATGTTCCTGGTCCTGTTCATGTGGCGCTTGGTTTTCCAGAATCGTCCTGCGCGCAAACTGGCGGCAGCACAGCTGGCAATCGTCAAGTAAAGACCCCCGGCGCCGGCCTGCCAGTTGGTTGGCAGCCGGCGCCGGTTGCATGTTCACGCAACAGGGATCACCCATGCGCCTGACCGACTACACCGACTATGCACTGCGCTTGCTGATGCATCTGGGAGGACATCCCGGCAAGCTCATCACGGTGCGCGAGATCGCCGGCATTCATGGCATTTCGCGCAACCACCTGACCAAGATCGCGCACCAGCTTGGCGCGCTTGGCGTTTTGCGAACACTGCGCGGGCGCGCCGGCGGCATCCAGCTGGCGCGGCCACCCGAGCAAATCATGTTAGGGTCTGTCATTCGCATGACGGAGCCCGATTTTCAAATGGTCGACTGCTTTTCCGCCGCACCGAGCAACTGCCTGCTGGCCGGCCGCTGCGTTCTCAAGGGCTTGCTGGCTGAAGCCACCGCCGCTTTTCTTGAGCGGCTTGACCGCGTGCCGCTGTCGGCCCTGCTGGGCATTGGCCCCGGACCCGCGCCCGAAGGCGTCCATCTGCTCTCCTTTTGCCGTACCCTGACACCATGAACTACCTCCTTCTCAAGCATGCGCACATGACCTTCGCCGCCATCAGCGCGGCGCTGTTTTTGGTGCGCGGCGTGTGGATGCTGGCCGACTCGCCCATGCGCGAGCGCGCCTGGGTCAAAAGCCTGCCGCACATGGTCGACTCGCTGCTGCTGGCCACGGCCATCGCGCTGGCCTGGTGGAGCGGCCAGTCGCCCACCACCAGCGCCTGGCTGGCGGCCAAGGTGGGCGCGCTGATCGCCTACATCCTGCTTGGCTCGGTCGCCCTCAAATACGGCAAGACGCGCCTGATCCGCGGCGCCGCTTTTGTCGCCGCCCTCGCCTGCTTTGGCTACATCGTCGCCACGGCCATCACCAAAAACCCCCTGTTCTTTCTCCCTCTTCTTTCTTTGAGAGCGCCATGACACAGCACACCGTTCCCCCTGAAGTGTTCCTGGACTTGCGCGGCATGTTCCCGCCCGAACCCATGGAACGCGTGCTCGACGCCCTCGCCGGCCTGCTCGCCGGCCAGCAGATCCGCTTGCTGATCGAACGCGAACCGCACCCGCTGTTTCGCATCCTGGAGCGCAATAACTACCTATACACCACTACCCAGCCGGAGCCGGGCCTGTACCAGATCGTGATCCGGGAGCGCTGATGCAGCGCTCCCTTGCCTATGCGCTCTCGCCCGCGCCAGGCTTGCCGCTGCGTTTTCTGCTGGCCGCGCCATGGTTCGGCGTGCTCGCCGCGCTCGCGCTGTTTGCCGCCGGCGAGCGCGCCTTCGCCTCGCGCTGGTCGGCCGGCGTGCTCGGTTCGACCCACTTGCTGACCTTGGGTTACCTGGGCATGGCGATGGCAGGTTCGATGCTGCAGCTGATTCCCGTGGTCACCGGCGCCGCCGTGCCGGTGAGCCGCGCGGCGGCGGCGACGGCCTGGGGCGGCCTGGCGCTGGGCGCCCTGCTGCTGGCATGCGCGCTGGGCCTGGGGGCAAGTTTCCTGTTTCTGCCGGCCGCGCTGCTGCTGGCGTGCGCTTTCGCCGTGCTCCTGGTCGTCATTGGACGCGCCTTGTGGCGCCCTGGCACGGCGCCCGCCATGCCGATGGTGCGCGGCATGCGGCTGGCACTGGCCGGCCTGGCCGTCACGGTGTCCCTGGGCGTGACGCTGGCGTTCGCCCTGAGCGGCGCACTGGCCGCGCCGGTGCCGATGCTGGCCGACCTGCATGCCGGCTGGGGATTGCTCGGGTGGGTCGCCATGCTGGTGGTGGGCGTCGCGTTCCAGGTGATCCCGATGTTCCAGTCATCGAAACTCTATCCGGCGCAGGTAACGCGCTGGGCGCCATGGCTCCTTTTCAGCCTGCTGGCCGCCTGGTCCGGCGGCGCCCCGTATGCCGGCGCCCTGCTGGCAGCAGCCCTGGTCGCCTTTGCCGCCTTCACGGCGTGGCTGCTCACTACCCGCAAGCGCAAGGAGCCGGACGCCACCACGCGCTACTGGCGCCTGTCGCTGGGCAGCCTGGCGGCCAGCGCGCTGCTGTTCTTTCTGCCCCCGTCAGCGCAAGCCCCGCTCGCCCTGGGCGTCGTGTTCATCGGCGGCTTTGCGATGGGTGCGGTCAACGGCATGCTGTACAAGATTGTGCCGTTCCTGCTGTGGTATCACCTGCAAAGCGATCCGCATGCGACCAAGGGCCAGGTGCCGACGATTCGCCTGATCCTGCCCGACGCTCTGGCGCGGCGCCAATTTTACTGGCATGCGCTGGCGCTGGCGGCGCTGCTGGGAGCCGTCTACTGGCCCGGCTATCTGGTGCGCCCGGCCTGCGCGCTACTGGCCGTCTCGAGCCTGCTGCTGGCAACCGACCTGTGGCGCGCGGCGAACAGCTGCCGCAAGATCAAGGCGATCTTTCAGCCTTCGTAGGTGCGCAGGCGTTCAATGTCCAGGATCGTGATCAAGCGCCCTTTCACGGTGATCATGCCCAGCTCCGACAGGTCGTGCAGCACGCGTGAAAAATACTCGGGCGTCAGGTTCAGGCGCGAAGCGAGCAGCTTTTTGCTGACGGCGAGCGTGACCTGCGAACCATCGCCGTCCGGTTCATCCTTGAGCAAGTAGCCGACAATGCGCTGGCTTCCCGAGCGCAGCGAATACGACTCCACATCCTTCATCAAACCATGCAAGCGCCGGCTCATGCCAGCGAGCATGCGGCGCGCGAACGCCGGGTTGTGTTCCAGTTCGCCGAACACGGCTTCCTTGGCAATGTGCAGCAGCATGGTGTCAACCAGCGCCGTGGCGCCAACGATATACGGCTTTTCCATGAACATCAGCGCTTCGCCAAAGCTAAAGCCCGGCCCGATGATCTCGACGATTTTTTCATCACCCTGGACTGACAAAAAGCCCAGTTTGACCTGGCCGTAAATGACGATGTGAAAGCCGCGGCACGGGTCGCCCCGGTGGAAAATAGGCGTGCCGCGCGGGACATGCACTTCGTGGGTGGCGGCGGCGAGCACGGTGAGCTCGTCGGCGGTGAAGTCGGCAAACAGCGGCAGCCGCTTGAGAAACTCGCGCCGGTCGATTTTGGAGGTAAGCATGGTGCATCTTTCATTCAAACGAAGCTAAGTACAAACGCAAACTACAACGCCAAACCACAACGCAAAAAAGACCCGCAGGCTGCGGGTCTTGCAAAACGCGTTGCCGGATCAGTGTCCTGAAGGGGCGTCGGGCCTGCTGGTGGTACGGAACACTTCCGGGTTATCCTTGCCCGTCACGTAGAGGAAACCGGCCAGGCCTTTTTCCATGCGCGACAGTGCATGGTCAACCAGGATGTAACGCCCCGGCACCTCGACCTTGAATTCCACCATCGTAGCACCACCGGGCGCAACCGTTGTCGTCTGCACGTTCTTTGCCGGCAGCGACGTCAGGTCAGCCTGCGAATAGACGCGGTCGAACACTTCGCCAATCACGTGAAAGCTCGACGTCAGGTTAGGCCCGCCCACCCCGAAGAAAATGCGCACCGTTTCGCCCACTTTCGCTTCCATGCGGTGCGTCTTGGTGAGCGCATCGTGGGTGCCGTTGAACATCAGGTGCTCGGGCTGCTCGTTGAGCAGTTTTTCGAGCGAGAACTCGGCTTCGCCTGGCGTGCCGTGGCGCTGAGCGGTGTACAGCTCACCTTGCATCACATAGAACTCGCGGTCCACTTTGGCCAGGCCGCCTTCCGGCTCGACCAGGATCATGCCGTACATGCCGTTCGAGATGTGCTGGGCGACCATCGGAGTGGCGCAGTGATACACATACAGGCCGGGATTGAGCGCCTTGAACGTGAAGCTTTTGGTGCTGCCGGGCGCGGCCTGGGTGACTGCAGCGCCGCCGCCGGGACCGGTTACTGCATGGAAGTCAACCGAGTGGATCATGTGGCTATCCTTGGCGTTGCTCAGGTTTACCTCGACCGTGTCGCCGACCCGTACCCGTAAAAAGGGACCGGGCACCTTGCTGTTGAAGGTCCAGTATTTGTACTTGGTGCCGTCAGCCAATTGGCCGACGACTTCCGTCGTCTCCAGCCCGACCGTCAGCTTTTGCGGTCCGCGCGCGCCGACCGGCGTACCCACGTCGGTCGGGTTGCGCGAAATGTCGGCGCCCTTGGCCACCGGCGCGGCAACTGCCCCGCCGACGATGATCTTGCCGATCATGCCGGCCGCAACGTGGCCGGGCAAGGAGCAGATATAATTGAAGACGCCCTTTTTGTCGGCCTTGAAGACGATCGAGGTGCTGGCGCCCTTGTCGTTGATCTGGTTCGACTTGACGTTAAAGTCGGGCACCGTCAAGTCGTGGGTGGCGCCGTCGCCATTGACCAGATTGATCTGCACTACTGCGCCTTCAGGCACATTGAGCGTTGGGTTGGCCGTGCCCTTGTTGGCGCCCGTCTCGCTGATGAACACCAGCTTGCCGTCGGCAATATCGGTGCGCAGCGTGTACGTCACGTCCGGCCGGTACTGAACGGCCGAGCTTCCCGTAGCGGCGCCGTGTCCGGCGTGCTGGGCAAGTGCCGACGACAAGCCAGCTGGCGACAAGGAAGCTGCGCCGATAACCAGCGTCAGGAGGGCTTGCGAAATGATGGTCCTTTTCATGTTTTTCTCACCTAGTAATGTCTGGTGCGAATCTGCACCGCTTGACCTTGATCAAATCATACATTTGATCAGCATATTAAAAAATTGATCCAGATCAAAAATTTCCCAACCTGCAATATTATTGGGTTTTCTGGAAAATTTTGATGTAGATCATGTGAAAAACATGCGCGCTAAAAGTATGATTTCCACGCCACGACAAGCAGTCGTCCATACCTGCCCTGGCAGGCTTTCATTCTCAGGGACACATTATGAAAACAACGCACACTCTCCTGGCCGCGGCCCTTGCAGCACTGGCGCCATCAATTGCGCTGGCCAGCTGCGGCGCCTCCTTTTGCGCCGTCAACACCAACTGGACAGCCGAGAGCGCGCTGACTGAAGCAAGCGACGCCTTCGACCTGCGCTACGAGTACATGAACCAGGACCAGCCGATGTCCGGTTCGGATAAGGTGTCGGTCGGCCAGGTCCCCTCGCACCATGACGAAGTGAGCACACAAAACCGCAACGTGGTGCTGAGCTACGGCCACAATTTCGGCAATGGCTTTGGCCTGACGGTCAGCGCCGCGGCTGTTCAGCGCGAACACTTTCATATTCACAATCACCACGGCGCCAAGATCGGCGACAGCTGGAAATTTACCGCTTTGAACGACGCGCGCATCATTGGGCGCTACCAGTTGACGGGCGTGGCCGACCCGCTCAAGCCGGCCAGCGCCGGCATTACTTTCGGCGTCAAGCTGCCGACCGGCAAATATGACGAGAGCAACGCCCAGGGTGCGCGGGCCGAGCGCAGCATGCAGCCCGGCAGCGGCACCATGGACTTGATCGCAGGCAGCTACTATCATCAAAAACTGACCGCGCTCGACGCTTCCTGGTTTGCCCAGGCACAGTACCAGCACGCGATCAACACGCGCGAAAACTTCCGCCCCGGCGCCCAGCTCGGCGTGGATGTGGGCGTGCGCAAGGGCCTGGCTGGCGGCCTGGGCATCCAGGGCCAGCTGAACTACGTCCACAAATGCGCCGACAGCGGCAGCGAAGCGGAACCGGCCAGCAGCGGCGGACGCTTCCTGTACGCCAGCCCGGGCCTGAGCTATGCGCTGAGCAAGTCGACGCAACTGTATGCGTTCTACCAGGTGCCGCTGCACCGCCACGTCACCGGCGTGCAACTGACGGCCAACCGCGCACTGGTCATCGGCCTGTCGGCCCGCTTGTAATGCGCGCCCGGATGCGTACCCGCTCCCTGCTGGCGGCGGCCCTGCTGGCCGTGGCCGCTTTGTCGCCCGCCCACGCCATGCACCTGACCGATGTCGAAGGCAAGCTGCACACGCTCGAAGCCTATCGCGGCAAATGGGTGGTGCTCAATGTCTGGGCCACATGGTGCGCGCCGTGCATTCAGGAGATGCCCGAACTCGAAGCGCTGTCGCACGCGCGCAGCGACGTAATGGTGCTGGGACTGGCGGCCGACGGCGAGAGCGTGATGCGCTTGCGCCAGTTCGCCAAGGCGCTGCACGTGAGCTACCCCATCATTGCCGGCAACGAGCAAGCCATCAAGGAATTCAAGGTGCAAGCTTACCCGACCACGCTGCTGTTCAACCCGGAAGGCAAGCTGGTGTTGACGCGGCTGGGGCAATTGACCCGGGCGGAACTGGAAACGCATTTGCCGGCCGTGCCAGGCCGGCTGCGCCCGTAGCGGCTTGTGGGTGAGGGCTGATGGCCCAGCAAGGCGCCCATGTCGGCGGCGGCGAGCGGTGTGAACGGCTTCGCAAAACCGCCTAAATCTGGCTTTGACCGGCGCATTCATTGCACTCCCACAAGCATGCCCTGTTTCCAGGAGCGCGCCGTCTGAGGTGTGTGTTGGTCGATGCGCC
>NZ_JAFCWX010000042.1:0-36206 GCF_049897805.1 Massilia sp. TWP1-3-3 | reverse complement strand
TTCGTGGGACAGTCCAGTCAGGTCGGGAGAAGAAGGTTTCGTTGCCATGCCAGCATGATGAACGCGATCACAATTGTTTACAACTAATTTCTGCCGGTCATAGGGGCTGAACAGTCACCCTGATTGCTTAGTCCAACTCCGCAACGACAAGTCGTTGTGCGTGCTGTCCAATGCTATCCGGAGATATCATGTTTTTCACAAATTTCATGCCGAGGCGTCATCGCCTCGCGCTAGCTTTCACCTTGCTGCTGTGCGCGCTGCCGCCAGCGGCGCCCGCTGCCAGCGAGCCTCTCGGTCTGGAACAATCAGTGCAACTAGCAGTAGGGCGCTCGCGCCAGCTGTCCGGCATGGATGCGGCGGTTGTCGCGTCGCGCGAGATGGCAGTTGCCGCGCGCCAGTTGCCTGATCCGGTAGTCAAGTTCGGCGTTGACAATGTGCCCGCCTCGGGGCCCGACCGGTTTTCCCTGTCCAACGACTTCATGACCATGCGTCGGATTGCCGTCATGCAGGAACTGACAGGAACCGACAAGCGCGAGCGCCGCGCCGATGCCTACCAGCGCCGAGCAGATACGTCCCTGTCCGAAAAAGCGGCCGCTGCCGCCGTCATCGAACGCGATACCGCGATCGCGTGGCTGGACAGTTATTTCCTGCAAGAACTCGTGCGCAACGCCGCCGCCCAAGTAGTGCAGGCACAGCATGCAATCGTTGCAAGCGAAGGCGTCTATCGCGGTGGCAAAGGCAGCTTGGCGGACGTGCTGGCCGCGCGCAGTGCGCTGGCCATGGCGCAGGACCGCGCAAGCGAGACGGCGCGCCGCAGCACCAGTGCCACCAGCGTTCTGGCGCGCTGGGTCGGCGCGGCGGCTGCCCGGCCGCTGGCGCAACTGCCCATGCTCGACACCATCCCGCTCGACCTGGCCGCGCTCGATTCCCAGTTGGCGCACCATCCGCAATTGGGCGTGCTGGACCGGCGCCTGGACGCGGCGCGAGCCGAAGTGCGCAGCGCAGAGGCCGCCCGCAAGAGCGATTGGACGGTCGAGCTGGCGTTCCAGCAGCGCGGACCGGCGTATGCCAGCATGGTGTCGATCGGCGCATCCTTGCCCGTGCAGTGGGACCGCCGCAACCGGCAGGACCGCGAAGTGGCGGCCCGTGTCGCCCTGGCCGGCCAGGCCCTGGCCGAACGGGAGGAAGCACAACGCTCTCACGTGGTAGAGACGCGCGTGATGATCGAGGAATGGAACAATGGCCGCGAACGGATCGCGCGCTTTGAACGCGAACTGCAGCCGCTGGCCATGGAACGCGTGTCGGCTGCGATGGCCGCCTATCGCGGCGGCAAGGCCACCCTGAGCGAGGTGCTTGCCGCCCAGCGCGAGGAGACCGCAGTTCGCGCCCAGGCGCTGGAACTGCGCATGGCAACGGCCCGCCTGTGGGCCCAATTGCACTTCCTGTTCCCGCACGGCGTGAAGGAAATGTCGAAATGAAGACCAAAAACGTGATTATCTTTCTGCTGGTAGGCACGCTGTTGGCCGTTGCCGGCACATTGTTCTACCTGGCCGGAAAGAGGGCCGGCATCAACGGTGCCGCAACGGCAACCACGGCCGTTCCCGGAAAGACACCACTGTATTGGCAAGACCCGATGGCGCCAGGCCAGCGTTTCGACAAGCCCGGCAAATCGCCCTTCATGGACATGCCGCTGGTGCCAGTGTATGCCGAAGGCGCGGGCGACGACGGTCAAGTTGCCATCGGAGCGCGCATGCAGCAAAACCTGGGTGTGCGCACCGGCGCCGTCGTGCGCCGGCCCATCATGGCGGCCATGTCGGCCGTTGGCAGCGTCGCCTACAACGAGCGCGACATGGTCCTGGTGCAGGCGCGCAGCGGCGGCTACGTGGAACGCCTGCATGTACGTGCTGCGCTCGACCCGGTGCGTAAAGGGCAGCCGCTGGTTGAACTTTTCGTGCCCGACTGGGTTGCCGCGCAGGAGGAATACCTGGCAACGCGCCGCATTCCGGGCGCAGCCACCGACGGCCTGACCAGCGCTGCCAGGCAGCGCATGCTGTTGGCCGGCATGGATGCCGGACAGGTTCGGCAGGTCGAGGCCAGCGGCAAAGTGCAGTCGCGCATGACGATCCACGCCCCGGTCGATGGGGTGGTTGCCGAGCTGCTGGTGCGCGACGGCATGACGGTGGCTGCTGGCACGCCGCTGTTTCGTATCAACGGCGTCGCCAGCGTCTGGGTCAACGCCGAAGTGCCGGAAGCGGGCGCAGGGGCGGTACGGCTTGGGGCGGCTGTGGAAGCGCGCATCCCTGCACTGAAAGGCCAGGTGTTTGCCGGAAAAGTCAGCGCGTTGCTGCCTGAAGTGAACCTGGCCACGCGCACCTTAAAGGCGCGGATCGAACTGGCCAATCCCGGCCGCCAGCTGGTGCCAGGCATGTTTGCCAACCTGACCTTCAAGCAAGCCGGCACGGGCGCGGTACTGCTGGTGCCGTCTGAAGCGGTGATCAAGACCGGGCGCCGCAGCGTCGTGATCGTCGCGCTGGGCGGTGGCGGCTTTGCCCCGGTCGAGGTGGAGACCGGCGCCGAAGCCGGCGACAACACCGAGATCCGCACCGGTTTGCAGGAGGGACAAAAGGTCGTGCTGTCAGGTCAGTTCCTGATCGACTCGGAAGCGAGCCTGCGCGGCGCGGTCTCGCGCATGGCAGAGACGCCTGTGGCATTGCCGGCCACGCCCGTGCACCACGCCGTGGGGAAAATCGAAAAAATCGACAGCGGTGAAATCACCATTTCACACGGTGCCGTGGCAAGCTTGCAATGGAGTGCCATGACGATGGGTTTCAAGGCGCCCGCAGGCGGTATGCCAGCTGGTGTCAAGGTGGGGGACCGCGTGGCGTTCAGTTTCACGAAGGGCGAGGATGGCGCGTTCACGATCGTCACGCTCGCGCCAGCCACGGCAAACGGAGAAACCAAGTGATCGCGCGCCTGATTCGCTGGTCCATCGTCAACCGCTTCCTGGTACTGCTCGCCGCCGTCATGATGGCGGCCTGGGGCGCCTGGTCGCTGTCAAAGACGCCGCTCGATGCGTTGCCTGACCTGTCCGACGTGCAGGTCATCATCCGCACCAGTTTTCCCGGGCAAGCGCCGCAGATCGTCGAGAACCAGGTCACCTATCCATTGACCACGACGATGCTGTCAGTGCCTGGCGCCAAAACCGTGCGCGGCTATTCCTTCTTCGGCGACTCGTTCGTCTACATTCTGTTCGAAGACGGCACCGATCCATACTGGGCCCGTTCGCGGGTGCTGGAGTACTTGAACCAGGTTCAGTCGCGCCTGCCTGTTCAGGCCCGTGCCTCGCTCGGCCCCGATGCCACGGGCGTGGGCTGGATCTACGAGTACGCCTTGGTCGACCGTAGCGGCAAGATGGATTTGTCCCAGTTGCGCGCCTTGCAGGACTGGTTCCTCAAGTTCGAGCTGAAGGCGGTGCCCAATGTGTCGGAAGTGGCCAGCATTGGCGGCATGGTGCGCCAGTACCAGGTAGTGCTCGATCCGGACCAGTTACGCGCGTTTGGCGTCTCGCATGCCAAGGTCATCGCCGCCATCAAGGGCGCCAACCAGGAAACGGGCGGCGCGCTCCTTGAACTGGGCGAGGCCGAATACATGGTGCGCGCTTCCGGATACCTGCAGACGGTGGACGACTTTCGCAAGATCCCATTGAGCACGACCGAGGCAGGGGTGTCGGTCAAGCTGGGCGACGTGGCGCGCGTTCAGTTGGGGCCGGAAATGCGGCGCGGGATCGCCGAGTTGAATGGCGAAGGCGAAGTCGCCGGCGGCGTCATTGTCATGCGATCCGGGAAGAATGCTCTGGAAACCATCGCCGCCGTGAAGGACAAGCTGGCCAGCTTGAAACCGGGACTGCCGGCCGGGGTCGAGATCGTGCCGGTCTACGACCGCTCGCTATTGATCAAGCGCGCCGTCTCGAACCTGCAAGAAAAACTGGTCGAGGAATTCATTGTCGTGGCACTGGTGTGCGCCATCTTCCTGTTTCACATCCGTTCAGCACTGGTTGCGATCGTGTCACTGCCGCTTGGGATACTTGCCGCTTTCATCGTCATGCACTACCAGGGCGTGAATGCCAACATCATGTCGCTGGGCGGCATCGCCATCGCCATTGGCGCCATGGTCGATGCGGCGGTGGTGATGATCGAAAACGCCCACAAGCACATCGAGGCGTGGCATCACGCCCATCCTGACCGCAAGCTCGACGGCGAGGAGCACTGGCGCGTGATCGGCGACGCCGCCACGGAAGTGGGGCCGGCCCTGTTCTTTTCCTTGCTGATCATCGTGCTCTCGTTCATTCCCGTATTCACGCTCGAAGCGCAGGAAGGCCGCCTGTTTGCACCGCTTGCTTTTACCAAGACCTACGCTATGGCTGCCGCGGCGGGGCTGGCCGTCACGCTCATTCCCGTGTTGATGGGCTACCTGATCCGCGGGCGTATCCCCAACGAGCAGAAAAACCCCCTCAACCGAGGCTTGATCGCCGTTTACCGTCTGCTTCTGGAAATCGTGCTGCGGCACCCGAAGTCCACGCTTGCCATCGCTTCACTGCTGGCCCTGGCGACGATCTGGCCCATGACGCGGCTGGGGGGCGAATTCATGCCGCCGCTGGACGAGGGTGACGTGCTGTACATGCCGTCGGCCCTGCCCGGGATCGGGGCCGGCAAGGTCGCCGAACTGCTGCAGCAGACCGATCGCCTGATCAAGACCGTGCCGGAGGTACAAAGCGTGTTCGGCAAGGCCGGCAGGGCGGAATCGGCCACCGATCCCGCGCCGCTCGAGATGTTCGAGACCACCATCCAGTTCAAGCCGCGCGACGTGTGGCGCGCGGAAATGACGAGCGACAAGCTGATCGCCGAACTGGATCGCATCGTCAAGGTGCCGGGCCTGTCGAACATCTGGGTGCCGCCGATCCGCAACCGGATCGACATGCTCGCCACAGGCATCAAGAGTCCGGTCGGCGTGAAAGTGGCGGGGACTGATCTGTTGGAGATCGACCGCATTACGCAGCAGATCGAACGCGTGACGCGCCAGGTGCGCGGGGTGTCGTCCTCGCTGGCCGAGCGCCTTAACGGCGGGCGCTACGTCGATATCAAGATCGACCGCGAGGCCGCCGCGCGCTTCGGCATGAACATCGCCGACGTCCAAAGCGTGGTTGCCAGCGCGATCGGCGGCGACAATGTGGGTGAAACGGTGGAAGGCCTGCAGCGCTTCCCGATCAATGTGCGCTATCCGCGTGAAGTGCGCGACTCGGTGCAAAAGCTGCGCGAACTGCCAGTACTCACCGAGCGCGGGGCGCAGATCAGGCTGGGCGACGTGTCTGCGATCGGCATCAGCGACGGCCCGCCCATGCTCAAGAGCGAAAATGGACGCCTTTCCGGCTGGGTCTACATCGACATTGCCGGGCGCGACCTCAGTTCGGCGGTGCGCGACATGCAGCGCGCCGTGGCGCAGCAAGTGCGCCTGCCGGCCGGCTATTCGGTGTCCTGGTCGGGCCAGTTCGAGTACCTCGAACGCGCCAACGCCAGGCTCAAGGTCGTCGTGCCGGCCACGCTGGCCATCATTTTCGTGCTGCTGTACCTGACCTTCGGGCGCCTGGACGAAGCGGCGCTGATCATGGCCACCTTGCCGTTCGCCCTGGCCGGCGGTGTCTGGCTGCTGTGGCTGTTGGGACATCATGTTTCGGTGGCGAGCGGCGTCGGCGTCATCGCGCTGGCGGGCGTGTCGGCCGAGTTCGGCGTGATCATGCTGCTGTACCTGAAAAATGCGTGGCAGGCCCGCCTGGCGGCAGGCAAGGGGAGCGACGCGGACCTGATCGATGCGATCCGGGAAGGCGCGGTGCTGCGGGTGCGGCCCAAGGCCATGACGGTGGCAGTCATCATCGCCGGCTTGGTGCCGATCATGATCGGCGCCGGCACCGGGTCGGAAGTCATGCAGCGGATCGCCGCCCCGATGGTGGGGGGCATGATTACGGCACCCCTGTTGTCCATGTTCGTGGTGCCGGCGGTGTACATGATGCTGTGCCGGGCGCGCATGCGCCGTCACGCGACTTGACCATGGCCGCCAGCTGGCTTATTTTTTCATGTCCATGTGCTGCGCCATCCATTTGTCGAGCCTGGCGATCTCCTTGGTCTGATCGGCGATCATTTTCTGCGCCATTTGCTTGATTTGCTTGTCTTTGCCATGTGCAAGTTCAAGCTTGGCCATGTCGATTGCGCCTTGGTGGTGGCCGCGCATCATCATCGCGAAATCATGGTCCATGTCGCCGGACATTTTCATCGCTTCCATTTCGGTGTGCATTTTCTGCATCGCGGCCATCAAATCCGGGGCCACGGCCGTGGAGCCGCCAGCCGGCGGCATGGCATGAAGGTGGGCGGATGGAGCACTCGCTTGCGCCGTCGCGACGGCAGGCATGGCCAGAATGGCGGTACAAGCCAATGCCAAGGCGGTTTTCAAGCAGGTCTGTGGCAGTTTCATAGGGACTCCGGTTGTGTGATGAATAGATAGGTCGGGTGCGCTGCACCCATTGCGACCTGAGTGTACTAATTTGACAGCACACATGCTTGCGTGACCGTTCGCTGCCACACGCAGCGCGACTTATCCCATCAAGCGGCTGATCTGGCCGGGAGGGAAGTCGATTTCAATCGGGTTCGAAGGCGCTGGGTATTGGCCTCGAACGGGAGATGAAAAAGGTACGCGACAACGACGATGGCGCCAAGCACGCCAAGGTAGGCCAACAGGTGTGACGTATTGTTGGGTATGAGCCGGTTGTGGGCCAAAGAGGGGAACAGGAAACCGGCCAGTCCAATCAGCGGAACGTGGATCACATAGAGCGTGAAGGAAAAATTGGCAAAAAACTTGGCGGTACGTGTTGCAATGGTGGTCATCCGGCGGCCCGGCGTCAGCCTGACTTGCATGCTCGTTAAGAACAGAATGAAAAGGATGCTGAACAGTAAATCTGGCAAGAAGGACTCAAACCCCATGTCGTCGTATTTCCCGTTCATGCGCAAAAACACTGCAACAGCAGCAAACGCCAAGGCCAGGATCCACCGCACAAGGACACCGGTTTGCAGTTCGATCCGCGAGCCTGCGGCGCCGAGAAGCCAAATGGCGAAGTAAAGCAGAATTGGACCGTTCAGCCACCAGGCCAGGCTGGCTGCTGCAACTGTCGCTGCAGCGCGATACAAGCTTGACTTCGTTCCCATGGCGATCACGAGCAGAGGGAATAGGACGTAATACCATGTCTCGTTCGACAAACTCCACAGCGGGAAATTGCCCCCGAAGGTAGGCACTGTTATTTTTTGGAGGCCGACAAGGTTGCCAAAAAAAGCTGTTGCCGAGTATTCGTTACCAGATGCAATGCTGGCGACACGGGGATCGACCTGCGCTGTCAGTATTCCGATTCCGAGTATAAGAATGAAAGTGGGCACGAGAACGATCCAGAGCCGGGTCATCCGGTCGATCGCATAATCTCTGAATGCACCTGCGCGTGTGCTTTTGTTGAGCAGGCTGCCGCCGACCAGCCAGCCGCTCAGGAGAAAAAACACAACGACCGCCTGGTGCGCAAAGCCGCTGAGAAACGCGAGGCCCTTAAATGCTGCGCCGGGATCGGCAACAAACGAATAACCCGGGTACACTTGAGCGCGCAAATGCGCAGCGGCAACTTGGAGAGCCGCAAGACCGCGCAACAGCGACATGAGAAGCGAATGAGCATAGTCTTCGCTAAGATTTGTTCTCGAAAGAAGCTTTATCCGGATCATGTTTTCCGCCGTTGTCAGTCACGCGCAGGATGCGCCTCGTTGATCCTAACCCCCTGTTCGCTTGTATCACTGACATGAGTCAATCGGTCACCGGCGATGCGTTCAGGCCGTCCAAGATTGTCGGATCAAAGCCCGGCGCACGGGAAAATATGCCTGTGCTAGAATCGGCGCGTGAAAACATTTCTTAAATCGCTGCTGGTCTGGTTATTGCTGTTGGCTGTGCCTTTTCAAGGCTTCGCTGCAGCGACCATGCTTGTGTGCGCGCCATTGTCTTCGCCCGCTTTCGCACGCGCCGCCGCGCCAGAGGCCGACGTCGGGACCGGCTTGACGGGTGACCAATCCGAACACTGTGCAGAGATGGCTGGAGCACCGGGTGACGACTCGGCTACAGATAAATCCGGTCATCACGCCGATACCAAGTGCAACTCATGTGCGAGTTGCCATGTCGGCGCTGCGATCGCGTCCTCGGATGTCAACCGCATCCAGTTAGAAACGCAGCAGTTCTTTTCCAGCTCCTTTGACCTCGGCTTCGTCGCTGCCGTCGATCTCGCACTCCCCGAACGCCCCCCTCAGGCACGCCGCTCCTGAACGGACCGTTCGTCCTTTACGAACGGCAATATTCCTTCGCGACCAGAGTTCCTGATTCGGTACTTTGTGAGCGGCGCATATTCGGCGAGAAAATATGAAGAACAAAGCAAAGCACTTTTACGGCCAAGTCGCGCTTGTTGCCTGCATTGCCGCGTCCAGCGCGGCAGCGGTGGGGCAATCAGCAGTGCGGCCAGATCCATCAGACCCCGGCGCGACGGTCGCGCCAAACCAATACGAGAGTTTCTTGCCCAAGAAGAATGCGACGGCGCCCGACCGATCGCCGCCGGACACCTGGAAGGAAGCGAACCGTACAGTCGGTTCATTTGACGCCATGTCGCTGACGATGACGGTGACGCATCCTGACGATGCGGGGCCAACGCGTGCAAATCCAGCGCCCCCGGTTGCGGTAACGCAGTCCGATCCTCATGCTGGGCCATCGACGCCCGCGTCCGATCCCCACGCAGCGCACCGGAGGCCAACAAAGGCGGCCCCGCAGGTTCCCATGACCCCGGCAGTAAAGCCGCCTGACCTGCATGCCGGGCACGAAACGGCGAATAAGCCAGCAGACCTGCATGCCGGCCACGTCAGGCCAGACACCGGCGAGCGTGACTCGCATGCCGGACATGTGATGCCGCCCTCAGCGCCGGGTTCGCATGCAGGGAACGCAGTGCCGGCTGCGGTGCCAGACCCGCATGCCGGCCATGCCGTTAAGGAGAAAAAATGACAGCCCATTTTTTCGGATTTAGCCGCAGCGCAGGTGTGCTCGGGCTGTTGTCAATTCTCGCCGCCGGTTGCTCTAGCGTCACGCCGGACGGCGGCTTTGGCCCTGTTTCCGAACTTGCCAA
Organism: Massilia sp. TWP1-3-3; assembly: GCF_049897805.1. Lineage (NCBI taxonomy): Bacteria > Pseudomonadati > Pseudomonadota > Betaproteobacteria > Burkholderiales > Oxalobacteraceae > Massilia > Massilia sp. TWP1-3-3. The sequence continues at coordinate 26,968 of NZ_JAFCWX010000042.1, read as the reverse complement.
GTCGCACCTGGGCATGGAGGCACGCATGGTTCGCAGCGATACCGATCAGCGTGCCCTGGCCGCAAGCATCAACGAGAAGCTGACCCGCGCCTTGAACGCAGATGATGCCGTGCAGATAGCGCTGCTGAACAACCGCTCACTGCAGGCAACGTACCTGAATGTCGGGATCGCGCAAGCCGATCTGGTGCAGGCGGGAAGGCTGCGAAATCCCTCCTTTGCATTGCAGCGCACCTCGGCCGGGGGCGACGTCGCCATCGACCGCTCGCTGACCTTCAGCCTGGTCAGCATGCTGACGATGCCGCTGGCCAAACGCATCGAAGGCAGGCGCTTCGAGGAAGCACGTATGTCCGTGGCGAACCGGATGCTGGCCGTTGCTGTGCAAACGCGGCGGGCCCATATCGAGGCGGTTGCTGCCGTGCAGGGATTGGACTACGCCCGCCAAGTGAGCCGGTCGGCGCAAGCGAGCTCTGAACTGACGGGCCGGATGGCGCAGGTTGGCAATGCGAGTCAGCTGGACCTTGCGCGCGAGCAAGCGTTTTATGCAGAAACGACTGGGGCTGTGGGGCGCGCGCTCCAGCGCACCGTGGCGACGCGGGAAAAGTTGACGCGGCTTATGGGCCTTTGGGGAAAAAATACAACGTTCATGCTGCCCAGCCGTCTACCCGACCTGCCCGCAGCGCCGGCGGTGCGCGACGATGTAGAGCAGATTGCCATGCGCGACCGCTTCGATATCCAGGCTGCGAAGAGCGAGGCGGCCCAGACGGCGGCGTCACTCGGTCTTGCCAAGACAACCCGTTTGGTGAATGTTTTTGACCTTGGCTATGTCAACAATTCAGATGCCGGCAAGCCGCGCGCCCGCGGGTATGCAATTTCGCTGGAACTGCCGCTGTTCGACTGGGGCACATCGCGCGTGTCGCGGGCCGAAGCGATCTATATGCAATCGGTGCACAAGGTCGCCCAAACCGCGATCGACGCGCGCAGCGAAGCACGCGAAAGCTATCTTGGCTACCGCAACGCTTACGACCTGGCGCAGCATTATCGTGACGAGGTCATCCCGCTGCGGAAGAAAGTGTCGGACGAGACCTTGCTGCGTTACAACGGCATGCTCGTCAGTGTCTTCGAGTTGCTCGCTGATGCGCGCGAACAAGCCTCAGCGGTCAACAGTTACATTGATGCGCTAAAAGAATTTTGGTTGGCACAGGCTGACATGGAAGCAGCGCTCGGCGGCCGCCTGCCGGAAGCACCTGCAGACTTGAACCAAGGAAGCAAGCAATGACGACACGTAGAAATTTCCTTGGTAGCGCGAGCGTGATCCTGGCCGGCGCCGCCGCGGTGGGCAAGGCTGGCGCCGCCTCGCTGCCCGAAGCGGCCATCCGGGAATCAGCGGAGACCATGGCACCGCTCGCGCCGCCGAACGGGCGACCCTACCATCCCGTGGTGACCCTCAATGGCTGGTCGCTGCCATGGCGGATGAAAGATGGCGTCAAGGAATTTCACCTGGTGGCCGAGCCGGTGGTGCGCGAAATAGCACCCGGCATGAAGGCCAATATGTGGGGCTACAACGGGCAAAGCCCGGGGCCGACGATCGAAGTCGTGGAAGGCGACCGGGTCCGTCTATTTGTCACCAACAAGCTGCCCGAGCATACCAGCATGCATTGGCATGGACAGATTCTGCCAAACGGCATGGATGGCGTCACGGGGCTCACGCAGAGCGGCATTGAGCCGGGCAAAACGTTCATGTACGAATTCGTGGCGCGCCACGCGGGCACCTTTATGTATCACCCGCATGCCGACGAGATGGTGCAAATGGCGATGGGGATGATGGGTTTTTGGGTAACCCATCCAAAGGATCCAGCAGAGCACGCCGTCGATCGCGATTTCGTGTTTCTGCTCAATGCTTACGATATCGAACCCGGCTCGTACACCCCAAGGGTGAATACCATGCTCGACCAAAATCTGTGGACTTTCAACAGCCGCGTCTTTCCCGGGATCGATCCCATGGTGGTACGCAAGGGTGACCGGGTGCGGATTCGCGCAGGCAACCTCAGCATGACTAACCACCCCCTGCATCTGCACGGCCATCGGTTCGAAGTGACCGGCACCGATGGTGGGTGGGTGCGCCCATCGGCGCGCTGGCCCGAGGTGACAACTGACATTGGCGTCGGGCAGATGCGGGCAATCGAATTCATCGCCGACAACCCGGGCGACTGGGCCTTCCATTGCCACAAATCGCATCACACCATGAATGCCATGGGCCATTCAGTGCCCACCATGATCGGCGTTGACCATCGAGGCGTGGCAAAAACGATTCATGATCTGGTGCCTGATTACATGGTCATGGGCGACAAGGGCGGATCGATGGGCGGCATGGAAATGCCCTTGCCGGAAAATACCTTGCCGATGATGTCGGGCGACGGTCCCTTCGGCAAGATAGACATGGGTGGGATGTTTACGACGGTCAAGGTGCGCGAAGGACTGGCCCGCAACAACTACAAGGACCCGGGTTGGTACCGCCACCCGAAAGGCAGTCTTGCCGTCGAATGGACGGGTGAGATGCCGGCAGCGGCAAGTGCACCGGATCGATCCAGGCCCCCGGCCAGCGGCGACACTGTGATCAATATAAAGAAGGGCAGTGGTCACAGCAGCCACTAAGACAATCCGCTCAAATCGATTCAAACTTCTAGCGAAAATATGAAAATGCGTATGACATCCATCCAGATCACGTTGACCGCGGCAGCCCTTCTGGGAGGCCTCTCCTCGGCTTTCTCCGCACAGGCGCAAGATGGGCAGCAATCTGCGAAGCCTGACGCTGCCGGCGCGCCTGCGATTCCAGGAAAAACATCCACAGGCGAAGTCAAGAAGATTGACAAGCCGGCGGGCAAGATCACAATCCAGCACGGTCCCTTGGTGAACCTGTCCATGCCAGGGATGACCATGGTGTTCAAAGTAAAGGACCCGACGATGCTTGACAGCGTGCAGGTTGGCGACAATATTCATTTTGTCGCTGAAAAAGTCAATGGCAGCTTGACCTTGACACAGTTGGAAGCTTCAAAGTAAGTAGCCGCAGAGAGTCACGAGGGGGCGGCAGTGGCATACCCGATCACACAAAGGAGGAGACACCATGATTAGCAAGAATATTGTTGTCGCGGTCGCAGTGTTCGGCGGCAGTCTGGCGGCAACGGCCGCGCAAGCGCACGCGAAAATCGAAGCTGCCGAGCCGCGGGCGGACAGCGAACTGGCGGCGGCGCCGAAGGAAATCACCCTGCATTTCAATGAGAAACTCGAGCCCGCTTTCAGCAAGATTGCGCTGCTCGATGCTAGAAATGTGGCAATCTCGCTCCCCAGGATCGCGATCGACAAGAACGATGCGAAGTCCATGTCTGCGCAGCTTCCCTTGCTCAAATCCGGACCGTACCTGGTGCGCTGGTCGACCATGACGCACGACGGTCACAAGGCGAAGGGGGAATATCGCTTCAAGGTCAAATAGCATGGCCATGGACCTGCAACTGGCGATCACCGTCGCCACCGTGCTGCTGAACCTGGCGCTAGCCATTGCCGTGGGCGCCACGCTGGCTTGGCTATGGCTTGCCAATGGGGCCTCGGCCTGGTGTTCTGCGCAATTGTGCAGCGTTCGCCGCGCGCGCCTGAGCGCCATCGCTGCGGCGATCATCGCGCTGGGCATGCTGCTGCTGTTTGTTTCCGCTGCCATGGCAGAAGTTCCGCTGTTGGAGGCCGGCGAGCATGCGCGTACCATGCTTACGGAAAGCCATTTCGGGTTCGCATGGCGCATCGGCATGGGGGCATTGCTCGCCGCTGGGATTCTGGCGGAAGTGCTGCCGGCAGGTCAATGGAGGCGAACGGGAATGTCATTGAGCCTGTTGGCGCTGGCGGTGTTTTTGTATTCCCGCAGTATGGTCAGTCACGCTTCGGCCAACGGCGACTTTAACGCCGCCATGGCGGCCGACTGGATTCACCTATGCCTGATCAGCGTCTGGGTCGGAGAAGTTTTTGTTTCGGGTCTGCTGACGCTGCGGCAACAAGCAGCGGTGCAAGAGGCCGATCGGGCCGACATGGCGAGGTACATCGAGAATCTGTCGACATCGGCTACGTTCGCGCTGGGCGGCATTTTTATGACCGGCCTTTTTAGCGCATGGCACAACCTTGGCAGTGTCGCCGGCCTGGCGGGCAATTCGTACGGCACCGCGCTGACTGTCAAGTTGGGAATGGTCGTGCTTGCGGTGTTATTGGGCACCTTCAATCGCTTTATCGTCATGCCGTCGCTGCTTGCCCGATTGCGTAATCCAGGCCAGCAAACGTCGGCAGAACTCGGACGCTTCACTTCTGTCCTGCGCATCGAAGCTGTGGTCTTGCTGGGCGTTCTTGTCGCTGCGGCCGTGCTCAGCGCAACATCGCCTCCAACTGCGGCATAGCATAGGAAAACTGTGCCACCGTTGCACCGAACTACCACCAAGAGGAAAACCTGTGAATAAAACTAGTGGCTTGCCGCCGGAGATTGTCGATACTGCGGTGACGCCGTCGGACGAGGAACGCATGAATTCCGGGTGTTTTTGCATTAGCCTGGACCAGAAAGAGTTGCGCGCAGCGCTAGAGGCGCAGTTCGGCTCGACAGACATGGTTGCGCTGGTAGAGGAACGGTGCCCGTTCCTGTTTTCTGCCATGCCGGTGTTCGTCTCGGAAAAGCAGCGCCAGAAGATGGACGCGGCCGTCCAGGCCTTGGAATTTGTCATCGGCATGCCGGCCTACCGGAAACGGGTATTTTCGACAGCGCTGCCAATCGCCCGCCACGATCCCGGCGGAGCGCGCGGCGTGTTTTTCGGCTACGACTTTCATCTCGCTGGCGAGGCGATCGGCCTGATTGAGATAAATACCAATGCAGGCGGTGCGCTGCTCAACGCCGTCATGGCGCGGGCGCATCGCGCATGCTCGATCGATTCCGCCCAACTTGCCGATGCTGCGGTCTCCGGACCGAAGTTCGAATCAGCCATCATGGCGATGTTCCTGGCCGAATGGGAGCGCTGCAAGCGCGGCAGGCCGCTAACGTCCATCGCGATTGTCGATGTGGCGCCTGAAGCTCAATACCTTTACCCGGAATTCATCCTCTTCCAACAGTTGTTCGAGCGGCATGGCGTACGTGCCGTGATTGCCGATCCTGCGTCGTTGAGTTTTCGGGATGGCACTTTATGGCATGCGGAGCAGCCGATCGATATGGTGTATAACCGCCTGACGGATTTCATGCTCGACGATGCGGTAAATGGGCAGTTGCGCGAGGCCTATCTCGAAGGCGCAGTTGTGCTGACACCTCATCCACAGGCGCATGCCTTGTACGCCGACAAACGCAATCTCACGATCTTGAGCAACAGGGGTGCGCTCGAGGCGATGGCTGTCCCCCTGCCTGTTCAAGAGATTTTGCTGGACGCGTTACTGCCCACAGAAATAGTCGATCCCGCCGACGCCGACCGGCTCTGGCAGCAGCGCCGCCGGCTTTTCTTCAAGCCCACAGCCGGATTCGGCGGGCGCGCAGCATACCGCGGAGACAAGTTAACAAAGCGTGTGTGGGAAGACATCTTGAAAGGCGACTACGTCGCGCAACAAGTCATGGCCCCCGGCCAGCGCGTGAGCGGAAGCCGCCAAGAGCCGGAAACGCTCAAGTTCGATATCAGGCTGTACGCCTATGCGGGCGAGGTTCAATGGACAGCAGCGCGTGTGTACCAGGGCCAGACGACGAACTTCCGTACTCCCGGCGGCGGTTTTGCGCCGGTCTATCGCTTGCCCACGCCGGGCACGCCGTGCGGAACTGCCTGCCTGGCTGTTGCGCAAGAATAGGGCAGGGCGGCTGACGAAAATCCGAAGGACGCGTCCGGATACGCGATGAGCGGCGCCTTCCATCGCTCGGCAGATGTCGTTTTGCCAAATTTGATATGCATCAAAGTTCGCGCGAGGCGTGTCCGACTACAGTGAGAACGCGCATCAATCTAAACGCTCGGTGTGCCAACTAGACGGGAAAAAAATGATTAACGCAAACTCGAAGTTACGCGATCCCGTCTGCGGCATGGCGGTTGACGCCCAGGGACCCTATTCATCATTGCACGAAGGCGTTACGCAACACTTTTGCAGCGCAAAATGCCAAGGCGCATTCGATGCCGAGCCTGCCCGATACCTCGCTGGACAAGCGGCGCCGGCCAGTACCGCTATGGCGGCGACGAACGCTGAAGTGGTTTATGCGTGTCCTATGCATCCGGAGGTGCGCCAAAACACCCCCGGCAGCTGCCCCAAGTGCGGCATGACGCTGATCGCTGCAACGGCTGGGGTTCAGGCTGAACGAAGCCCCGCAGCGAGCACCGCCACGCCGATTGCAGCCCTCGATGTTGCACCAGGCGCGGCTCTCTACACGTGTCCGATGCACCCGGAAATTCGCCAGGACCATCCAGGCAACTGCCCGAAATGCGGGATGACGCTCGAGCCGGTCATCCCGGAGCTCGACGCCGAAGAAAACGTTGAACTAAAGGACTTTACCCGGCGCTTCTGGTGGACCTTGCCGCTCACGGTCGTCGTCACCGTGCTGGCCATGTTCGGCCATCAGTTGGGACTGTTTCAGCCCGGCCCTCAGAGCTGGATTGAATTGTCCCTCTCGTTGCCGATCGTCCTGTGGGCCGGTTGGCCGTTCTTCGTGCGCGGGGCACAGTCGCTCATCCATCGCAGCCCGAACATGTGGACGCTGATCGGGCTGGGAACCGGCGCTGCGTTTCTGTACAGCGTGGCAGCCACCGTCGCGCCGCAGGCGTTTCCCACCTCCTTCATGTCAATGGGACGCATCGGCGTCTATTACGAAGCGGCGGCCGTCATCATCTCCCTGACCTTGCTCGGTCAGATGCTGGAATTGAAGGCGCGCTCGCAGACCTCGGCCGCGATCAAGTCCCTGCTGGGGCTGGCACCGAAAACGGCGCGCCGGATTCGTGCTGACGGCACCGAAGAGGATGTACCGATCAGCAACGTTCACGTGGGCGACCTGCTGCGCATCCGTCCAGGCGAAAAAGTCCCGGTCGACGGCGTCGTTACCGAGGGCAGTAGCGCGGTTGACGAGTCGATGCTGACCGGGGAGCCAATTCCGGTAAGCAAGCGCTCAGGCGACAAGTTGATCGGGGCCACGCTCAACACCAGTGGCGCGCTCGTAATGCGCTCTGAAAAGGTGGGGTCCCAGACCATGCTGGCCCAGATCGTCCAGATGGTCGCGGCCGCACAGCGGTCAAAGGCACCCATGCAGCGCATGGCCGACGTGGTGGCCGGGTACTTCGTCGTCAGCGTCATCCTCATTGCGCTCACTACCTTTGTTGCCTGGGGCCTGTTCGGACCTGAACCGAGCTGGGTGTTTGGCCTCATCAATGCGGTGGCGGTGCTGATTATTGCCTGCCCTTGCGCGCTGGGGCTGGCAACCCCGATGTCGATCATGGTTGCCACCGGCAAGGCAGCTACCAGCGGCGTACTGTTTCGCGATGCCGCCGCGATCGAAAAGCTGCGCGAAGTCGACACCATCATCGTCGACAAGACCGGCACGCTTACTGAGGGCAAGCCTGCCTTCGACTGCGTCATCGCAGCGCCTGGATTTGCCGAGCAAGATGTCTTGCGGCTTGCCGCCAGCCTGGACCAGGGCAGCGAACACCCGTTGGCCGATGCGATCGTGCGCGCCGCACGTGCGCGCCAGCTCGTGCTCGACAAGCCTGCTACGTTCGAGTCGGGCAGCGGCATCGGCGTGCGCGGCACGGTAGGCGGGCAGGCGCTGGCATTGGGCAATACCGCCTTGATGGAGGAGGCAGGCGTGGACGTTTCTCCCCTGCGCCCCGATGCCGAGCGGCTGCGGGGCGAAGGCGCCAGTGTCATGCATCTGGCCATTGATGGCCGGCTGGCAGGCCTGCTGGCCGTGTCCGATCCGATCAAGGCCAGCACGGCCGAGGCGCTGGAGACACTGAGGGCGGCCGGCATTCGCGTGGTGATGGCAACCGGGGACGGCATCACGACGGCCAAGGCCGTGGCCAAACGCCTCGGTATTGATGAGGTCTACGGTGAAGTCAAGCCGGCCGACAAATTGGTCCTGGTGGCCAGGCTGCAAGGGGAGGGGCGCGTGGTGGCGATGGCCGGGGACGGCATCAACGACGCGCCTGCCTTGGCCAAGGCCGACGTTGGAATCGCCATGGGGACCGGCACCGATGTCGCCATGAACAGCGCTCAGGTGACCCTGATCAAGGGGGACCTGCGCGGCATTGCCACGGCGCGCCTGATTTCGGTGGCGACGGTACGCAACATGAAGCAGAACTTGATGTTCGCCCTGGTCTACAACGCGCTTGGCATACCAGTCGCGGCCGGGGTTCTGTATTCCCTCACCGGGTGGCTGCTGTCGCCGATGATTGCTGCGGTGGCGATGAGTATGAGCTCGGTTTCAGTCATTACCAATGCCTTGCGGCTCAGATAAATGCACTTCTCATTACCACGCACTTGGCCCTTGATTTGCACGACCGACTCTGATGGAGTATCGAATCAACGGGCATACGGACATGGCACCCACCCCGGGGAACGGAGAAGCTGGCGAAGCTGCAGTTCAATTGACATCGGTTTTGTTCAGGCGTCGGGGCAACCGCAGATCGCGCGCTAGTGATCGTGCCGGTGATGGATATCCGGATAATGCGCGTGAACGTGCGTGAGCGGCGCATGCACATGCGGGTGCGCGTGCGGTTCCTTGCCATCCCAGTCGAAATCGTGCTCATGCTGGTGGTGGCTGTCGTGACTGTGTTCATGCGCGTGGGCCAGCGGTGCATGTGTATGCGCGTGTTCATGGGTTTCAGTCAAGTGCAGCCAAATGCCGCCACCCATCAGTGCGGCAGCGAACCAAAACAATGGCCCTGGTGCATCTCCCAGCATGACCAGCGAGATCGCCGCGCCGACAAAGGGCGCCGCCGAGAAATAGGCACCGGTGCGCGCGGTACCAAGATGGCGCAACGCCAGTACGAACATGACCAGGCTCAAGCCATAGCCGCAAAAGCCGACCAGGCCGGCCATCAGCACCGTGCGCGTTTCCGGCATCGACAGACCCATCGCCAGCGCAATCGCAAGATTGACCGAGCCTGCCACCAAGCCCTTGACGCCGGCGATTTGCAGCGGGTCGCTGGCCGAGACCTTGCGTGTCAGATTATTGTCGATCGCCCAGCACAGGCAGGCGCCAATGATGGCCAGCGCACCCCATGGCACGCCCAGCACGGGAATCTGCTCCCAAGAAAGCAGCGCGCCGGCCACGACGATCAGCAGCATGCCAAGAAAGATGCGGCGGTCGAAATTTTCCTTGAAAACGAACCAGGCCAGCATCGCAGTCAGCACGCCTTCCATATTGAGCAGCAAGGAGGCCGCCGAAGCGGGCGTCAACGTCAACCCGATCATCAATAGCACCGGCCCGGCCACGCCGCCGGCGGCGATGGCGCCGCCCAGCCAGGGCAAGTCAGGTGCGGTGAGCGCCACCGGCTTGTCCTGGTCGCCGCGCTGAATCAGGGCGCGAACCAGGTAACAGGCCAGCAGGCCAACGCCGCTGCCCAGGTATAGCAAGCCCGCCAACGCCACGGGGGCCACATGACCGACCAGCGTCTTGGAGAAGGGGGTACTGGCGCCAAACAGGGCGGCCGCCAGCAGTGCGTACACCACGCCCTTGTGGAGGGCGGGTTCTTTAATGTCGGTCTTGTCCATAAAATTTCTAAATATTCATGCCGGGCGAACCGGCAGGCTTTGCCTGAATTCGCCCGTGCCGATAGCGGGACGGCAACCGCCTTGCAAGTGCAGCAAGTCGCGGTTGCCAACGTGTTACTTTACGACAAAATAGCTTGTTGCCAAGCCCGTTATGCCGGGAGCGTCACCCGTGCATGCGCGCCTTGCCGGCGGCGCAGCACCATGCCGCTGATGGCCGGCAGGATGAACAGCGTCAAAATGGTGGAAGTGATCAGGCCGCCGATGACCACGGTCGCCAGCGGTTTCTGCACTTCGGCGCCGGTGCCGGTCGCGATCGCCATCGGCACGAAGCCGAGCGACGCCACCAGCGCCGTCATCAGTACCGGACGCAAGCGCTCCATTGCGCCGTCGATCACGGCGGTGGCGGCATCGATGCCGTCTGCCAGACGCTTGTTGATGGCCGAGATCAACACCAGACCGTTGAGCACCGCCACGCCCGACACGGCAATGAAGCCAACTGCCGCCGAGATGGAAAACGGCATTCCGCGCAGCACAAGGGCAAATACGCCGCCAGCCAGTGCCAGCGGCACGGCTGTGAGGACGGTGGCAGTCAGCATGGCATTGCCTATTGCCATGTACAGCGCCGCTGAGATCAGGATGAAGCATAGCGGAACGATGATCGCCAGGCGCTCGGTAGCGGCGCGCAGGTTCTGAAATTGCCCGCCCCATGCCATCCACGAGCCAGGTGCGAGTCTGATCTCGTTTGCGAGGCGTGCCTGGGCTTCATCGACGTAGCCGCCAAGGTCGCGACCGACGACGTTCGCCTCAACATAGATGCGGCGCTTGCCGTTGTCCCGGCTCACTTCATTGAGTCCTTGCGTGAAGCGGAACTGGACCAGCTGGCGCAGCGGTATCGAGGCGCGCAGTTGCTCGCCGACGGCCGGCAACATCACCGGCAGGGCGCCCAGTTCATCGACGTTGTTGCGCAGCGCGGTCGGCAGGCGCACGACAATGTCGAAACGGCGGTCACCCTCGAAAATCTGTCCCGCCTCGCGGCCCGCCAGAGCGGTCGAGACCGTATCGGCCACTTCCCGGACGGTCAAGCCGTAGCGCGCGATGGCGGCGCGGTCGAACGCAATGTCGAAGGTCGGAAAGCCTTCCGTCTGCGCCACCCGCACGTCGGCGGCCCCGGGGATCTTGCGCAGCACCGCCGCAACGGCCCGGGCGTCGACAGCCATCCGGTCCAGGTCGTCACCATAGATCTTGACCGCGACATCGCTGCGGACCCCGCCGATCAGTTCGTTGAAGCGCATTTCAATGGGCTGGGTCACGTCATAGTTGTTGCCGACCAGGTTAGCCGTCTTGGCACGGATCCGCTCGATGACCTGCTCCTTGGTCGTCACCCCCGCCGGCCATTCGTTCTTCGGCTTCAGGATGATGTAGTTGTCCGACGCATTGGGCGGCATCGGATCGGCGGCAAGGCTGGCCGTGCCGGCCTTCGAATACACGGTCTTTACTTCCGGCAGCGTCAGCACGGCGCGTTCAAGCGGCAGGTCGAGCGCCAGCGACTGGTCGATCGATGTCGAAGGAATACGCACCGACGACAGATTCAGGTTTTGCTCATCCAGGGTTGGCATGAATTCCCGTCCCACGAAAGAAAACGCGACCGCGGCCAGCACCAGGACCACCAGGCCGGCGCCGATGAACGGCAGCGGGCGCGCGACCGCACGCCGCAGCCATGGTTCGTAGCCGCGTTTGGTGGCCACGATGACTTTGACTTCCTGCTCGGCCACAGGGCCGTTCATCATCACCGCGATCAGCGCCGGCACGAACGTCAGCGACAGCACGAAGGCAGAGGCCAGGGCCAGCATCAGGGTGATCACCATCGGCGAGAACATCTTGCCCTCGACGCCCTGGAACGTCAGGCACGGCAGGAATACCAGCAGGATCACCAGCTGGCCATAAATGGTCGGGCGCAGCATCTCGCGCGAGGACGCCACCACTTCCTCCAGCCGCTCCTTGAGCACCAGGGTCCGGCGCTCATGATGCTGGCGCTCGGCCAGCCGGCGCAGTGTATTTTCGACGATGATGACGGCGCCGTCGATGATCAGACCGAAGTCCAGCGCGCCCAGGCTCATCAGATTGCCGGAAATGCCGAGCGCATTCATCCCAATTGCGCTCATCAGGAGCGACAGGGGAATGACCAGTGCCGCGATCAGCGCGGCGCGCCAGTTGCCCAGCAGCGCGAACAGGATGACGACCACCAGTAGCGCACCTTCCGCCAAGTTCTTGGCAACTGTCGAAATGGTCGCCAGGACCAGTTGCGAGCGGTCCAGCGTTGGCACTACCGTAATGCCCTCGGGCAGCGTCTTGCCAACCGCTTTCAATTTTTCGCCTACAGCATGGGCGACGGTCCGGCTGTTGGCGCCTACCAGCATCAGTGCGCTGCCGACGACGGTTTCGTAGCCATCCCGGCTGGCAGCGCCTGCGCGCAGCTCGCCCCCTACATTGACCGCCGCCACTTGCGCGACCGTCACGGGAACGCCGGCGCGGGTGCTCACCACCGCGCTCGCAATTTCATCGCCGGTGCGGATGCGCCCGTCTGCTCGCACCAGGTAGGATTCGCCGGAGCGGCGAATGTAGTTGGCGCCGACCGACACGTTTGCCTCCTCCAGCGCGCGCGCGAGCTCGGCAAAGGAAATGCCTAGCGCTGCCATTTTCGCCGGATCCGGTTCAACCACGTATTGCTTCACATAACCGCCCAGCGAGTCGACGTCTGCCACGCCGGGCAGGGTGCGCAGCTGGGGCCGGATGATCCAGTCCTGTACCGTACGCAGGTAGGCGACCTTGGCAACGTTATCGATCAGGCGTTCGCCCTGGTCGGTGAGAAAGCTGGCGTCGCTCTGCCAGCCCGCTTGACCTTCTTTGCGCGGCGCGCCCTTGCCGTCGGGATGGGTGAACTCGACACTGTAGTGGAAGACTTCGCCCAAACCGGTGGATATTGGGCCCATCTGCGGCGCCGCATCGGCCGGCAAGTCCGGCCGCGCGCGCGCCAGGCGCTCGGCTACCTGCTGGCGCATGAAGTACAGGTCGGCGCTTTCCTTGAAGATCGCGGTGACCTGGCTAAAGCCGTTGCGCGAAAACGAGCGAACGTTTTCCACGCCGTCGAGGCCGGCAAGGGCGGTCTCGATCGGAAACGTGACGCGTTTTTCGATTTCGACCGGGCTCAGGGTCGGCACCACGGTATTGATCTGGACTTGTTTGTTGGTGATGTCCGGGGTCACGTCGATCGGCAGCACATTGAGCTGCCAGGCACCGACGAGCGCTACGACCAGCGTCAGGAACAGCATCAGCCAACGCCCCCGTACCGAGCCGGTAAGGATGGAGTCGATCATCATTCGTCCTTTGCGCTCTTGATCATGTCGGCCTTGACCAGGAAGGCGTTGCGGGTGGCGACCAGCTCGCCGGCGGACACGCCCGAGACGATCTGCGCCACGCCGCCGCTGCGGGTGCCGACCAGCACCGGCTGGACGCGAAAGCCATCCTTGGTGCGCACGAACAACACATCATGCCCGTCCACGTTCTGGACCGCATCCTCCGGCACCACCATGCCAGCGCCGCCATTCTTCACATGCAGCCGGGCCTGGACCCCTTCGCCCGAAATCAGTTGACCCGCCGCCGACACCGGGATCAGCACCACGGTGGCGGAACGGGTACTGCCGCTTACGGTGGGCGTAACCGAGCGTACGGTTGCGGGCACCGGGCTGCCGCTTGCGGCAATGATGGTGGCCCGGTCGCCGATGGCGACACGGCCGATGTCGGCCGCGGGCAGCGCAGCCTCGACCTGCAAGCGGGCCGCGCCGGCGACCCGGAACAATTCGGTCTGCGGCTGGACGTAGCCGCCCATTGTGGCCGTTTGCGCCGTGATCCGGCCTGCGATCGGACTAACCACGGACACCGACTTGCCGTTAGCGCTCACATGCGCTGCCGTCGCCACCGACGAAGCGCGCTGGGCCTCGGCCAGCGCCACGGCCAGCGCCGATTGCGCCGCTTCCATTTCCTGGCGCGCGGTCACCCCTTGGGAAAACAAACTATTTTCGCGCACGAAAGTCTTGCGGGCGAGATCGACCTTGGCGTTCGCCACGTTGCGCTCGGCGGCCATGGTAGCCGCTTCCAGGCTTTCCACTTGCGCCAGCGCCTCTCCCGCGCGAACCGTGTCGCCCAGTTGGCGATGAATGCGCGTGATGCTGCCGGACGCGCGTGCGAAAATTGCCGCCTCGCTATTGGGTGGCGCCACCACCGTTCCGGCGGACAGGATTTCCGCTTGAAGTCCACCGGTGCTGACGGGTTCGACCGCAATCCTGGCGGCTGTCAGATAGTCGGCCGGGATGTTTACCTCAACTGCATCACTACGACCGGCCGCCGCCGGCTGCGGCGCGACCGGCGCCGAGGGCGGCGTTGCCGCGGCCTGAATTTTTGCTGGCAGCATACGGGCGGCGCCAAACCCCAGTGCAGCGGCGATGGCGGCGGCGCTTGCGATGACGGGCCAGTTCTTAAAGCGTGCATGTTCGATCATGGTGTATCTCCAAATACGTTGCGGCCTTCGGCCATGGAAAGGGCGGCCAGCGCGCGCACGCGGGCCAGGCGGGCCTCGATCGTGAGCGCCTTCGCTTCCGACAAGGCGCGCCGGATTGCCAACAGCTCCACCAGTGCGGTCTTGCCGGCGTCATACCCGACTCTGCCAAGCCGGTAAGCGTCGGAAGCGGCTGCCTCGCCCTGCTCGGCGGCCTGAAGGCGCCGGTCCGACGCCTGTGCCTGCGCCATGGCTGACCGATGCAGGGCGAGGGTTTCCAGGCGCGCAGCTTCGGCGCGCATGGCCGCACTTGTGGCCCGTTCCCTTGCCGCTTCGACGCCGTGCTGGTTACGGTCGAACAGGGCAATGCTGGCCGACAGACCGACGGTCGCCGCCTTGTCGCTGGACCAGGTGAAGCGGCGCATGCCGACGGTCACGCCAAGGTCTGGCATCGCTTTCTTTTGCGCCATCCGCACCTGCGCGCGCATGGCGTCGTGTTCGGCGACGGCCGCCGCGAGGGCAGGCGCGCGCTGTGGCGTCCAGTCCGCAAGTGCTGGTGTCGCGGCAACGGTTGCCAGGAACGGATGGTCGATACGGGTGAACGGCGTGCTGGCGCCGACCAGGGCGGACAGGCGCTCCAGCGCCTCGATGGCATCGGCGGCGCCCGATTCGGCCGCCGCGTGTGCGGCGGCGGCGCTGGCGCGGGCCTGCGCCGCGCGCAAGTCGGCTTCCCGGCCGGCTTTTACCAAAGCTTGCGCCGCGCGTAGGTCGTCGTCCGCCCGGGTGGCTTCCGCGTCGGCGACCTCTTTGCGCTGCTGCATCGCTTCAGCTGTCGCGTAGGCGAGCGCGAGCTGACCGGCGAACGCCAGGCGCGCATGCCGTTCGCGGGCGCCGGCGGCTTCGAACTTGCGCTGTTCGGCCTCGATGCGCGCGGCACGCTTGCCGCCGAGTTCGAAAACCTGGGTGACTGCATAGGTATCCTGCCGCTGGCTGACCCCGCCGGCAGCGGGCGCGCCCAGGTTCTCGGCCGTTGCGTTCAACGTGGGATTGAGCCAGGCGGCGGCTTGACGGACATCGGCGCCAGCGGCGCGCATGTCGGCGGCCTGTTCGAGCAATTGCGGCGCGCTCGTTTGCGCGCGCTGAAGCAGGGTTTTGAAGGATGGCGTTTCTGCGGCTTGGCTGGTGGCCATGGCCAACAAGACGGGCAGTGCCACGGCAAGGTGGTGGAATCGCCGCAGGCCGATTGCGGTAACAGTCTGGCGAACGCTAGCGTTCCACAGACGCCCGCGCGACGAAGCGCGTGAGCGGTCAAAAATTTTGTGCATGAAAAGCCCCTGCAGATTGTATGAGATGACGTGCAGCGGGCGCGGCGCGGCCAAGCTAATGGTCGCGTGTCATGACGGGCCCGCGGTTCAGGCGGGCAGGCGGGGGGGGCGTAGCAGCGGGAGGGTGCTGCGGGTATGGAACGGGTCGCGCATCAGGGCAGGGCGCAGGCGCGCAATGGAAGCTAAATGCGGTGGATCGAAGGACGGGAAAAGACAATTCATATGCCCCGCCTGATCGTAGTCGGCCAGATGCTGCACCGACTTCGTGGAGTCGTCCAGATGCGCTGCGCTGGCGTCATCGTCGCCATCATCATCGTGATGGTGCAGCACGTGAACGGCGTGTTCTGCCATGTGTTCGACGACTAAGCGCGCACTCTGTCCATTGCCGCCCGTATGGGCGAAATTACGCTCCATGGCTGCAAGTGATTGCCATGGAAGCAGCAACATCAGGAATATGAGGAGCGCTTTCGTCATGTCGGTAGAAACCGGGGCTGTACAGGGCAGTGATTGGGAAAGAAATTGCTCGAGTTGCGCATGTTAACACAGAGTCAGGAACAGCACTCAAAGGTCGGGCCGGCGAATTGCGCCCCTCACCTTTGGTGAACCTGGCGTGCACGCGCCCCAGCTCAGTTCGGCACTTCGTCCCACCTCCACCTTGGCGCTGAACGGGGCGTATTTAACGGCGATAGGGGTGTAATACAGCTTGCTTGCCTCAGCGCCGTATTTCTGGGTAATGTGGTCCGTACTGTCCGCCGGTCGCTGGCGCGGAAGCGCTGATGCTCCGGCGATGACGTAGTGCCGTCGCCCCCGTTCTCGGAGAACACATGTTTGAACTGGGCGGCGACCAGATCGGGCAGGCCCTCCGAGCAGTTTCATCCCGGATGTGCCACGCCTGCAACAACGACGGCTTTTGCATAGGTCGCGCCTGGGCTCGATTCCGCCATTTATGTCAGGCCGAGGTCAATCGCATTGGCCAGGATCGCTGACAACAGCAGCGCGCGGTCCTCGGTTGGTTTTCCCATGCCGAGCGCCAGCAGACCGATCGGGCCCGCCTGGGCGACGCCCATCCGGATGCCGAACACCAGCAGTTCATGCTGCCGTTCATCGGTATCGGACTGGCGTGGGCCAGCACCTTGTCGATGCCCTATGCCATCCTTGCATGCAATTTGCCGGCAAGCAAAATGGGCCTGTACATGGGAATGTTCAACGTTCTGATCGTCGCGCCGCAATTGGTGGCCAACCTTGGCGGCGGCTTTCTCCTCAGGTCCTTGTTTGGCAACCACGCCATTTTGATGCTCGTACTGAGCGGCGTGTCGATGTTGATTGCAGCGGCATTGTCAATGTGGTTCGTGCAGGAATCCGACTAGACCGCCCGCGCCGGCACGGCTTCATTTTTTCTGGGCCATATGAGCAACAATGTGCAAGCGGAGGTCGTACGGGCCATGGATCTTAGGCCGGGCCCATCATGCGCGTTTCCAGGCATCGATGCGGATCAGCTCACGCCAGAATTATTCTGGAACGACAATGTCATGCAGCATGCGCCGTTGTGACGGCATTCAGTCCCATCGTTGACGCTTTCCGGTGTTTTACGAATAGTGGTGCACTACCGGAGTTGGTGTTCGAACAGCATGGCGAGCGGCGCACGATTTCCAATCTGTCGCATTACCAACATTTTGCTGAAGTGTTGCTACTGTCCACTCCCGTCGATGGTGGAGGTCAGGGGCATGGCTGCCGCCACTGGCCGACATTCCATCTTCCAGACACAACGATACAGTCGTGGTGCGTTTGTCCGATAGGCAGCGTGGGCTGAGCCCACGCTGCCTTGCTCCAAGAGATAGCGATCGAGGTTAACGGCAAGTCGGGACTTGAGAGCCTCGCCAGGCTCGCATCAGTTACGTGCCGGCCCATCAGAAGTCCTCGCTGCAGCGTAGTCCACCGGTACAACATGCGGCGAGCATGTTTGCAACGTCACCCCCTTCAAACCCGAGTTCGCCTGACCGAGAGCATTTCGGAAGAAATATTAATATATAATAAATTTTCCGCGAATTTTATCGCTGCTTTCCCGCACGCCCCACTACGCTTAAGGCTCACATGAGCGCCGACTTGACAGAAACGATTCTCACATCCTTGGCCGGGTTTCGCCAGTGCCACCCGGCTCTACGCCCTTTCTATCGATGGCGGCAATGTCGGGAACGGAGCGGAGCAATTGTTGGTCGAAGCTTTCGCCGGTACTGACAGCCTGCAAGGGTATGGCGGGCGCGACGTCATCGCCCTGTCGACCAATGCATTTATTGACCTTGGATCGCTGCTGGGCAAAACGGGAGAACTGCAGATCAGCCTGGCGGACGGGACGCGCGCCGCGTTTGGAGGCGACATCAGCGAGGCGGCGATGCTGGGCAGCGAAGGTGGCATGGCGCGCTACCGGCTGCGCCTGTCGCCGTGGATCTGGCGCCTGGGGCAGGTGCGCAACAGCCGGGTATGGGAAGACAAGTCCGTCGTCGAGATCGTCAACGCCGTCTTTGCGGCGTACCGGCCGCTGGCGTGCTGGCGCTGGAGCGACGAGACCGGGCCATTCATGAGCACCGTACCGGCGCGCAGCTACTGCTGCCAGTATCGCGAGTCCGATCTCGATTTCGTGCATCGCCTGCTCGCCGAAGAAGGCCTGGCCTGGCGCTTTGAACAGGCCGAGGACGGCACCGGCCTGGTGCTGTTTGCCGACAGTACCCAAGCATGCGCAGTACCGGACGACGCCAGCAGCGCGGCCGACGGCGGGATCCGCTTCCACAACGTGCGCGCAGGTGAGCGCCAGGACACCGTGCAGGCCTTGCACGCCCAGCGCAGCATCGGCGCTTCGCTGACCACCGTTGTCAGTTACGACTACAAGGCGAAGAAAACGGTTTCGGCAAGTTCGCCGTCGCGCCTGCAAAACGGCAGGAACGTGGGGCCGCTCGAATCGTTCGATGTACCGGGCCAGTATGCCTTTGCCAGTACGCACCTGGCCCGCCACTACGCCGATCTGCAGACCCAGGGCCGGGAAGCGCGCAGCCAACTCTGGCACGGCCGCTCCACGCTGCGCACGCTGCGCGCCGGCACCCGCCTGACGCTGCTCGATACCCCCCTCGAGAGCCTTGGCCAGGCGAGCGTGTTCGCAGTGCTGAGCGTGACCTGCGTGGGCGTCAACAACCTGCCGTCACCGGCCCAGCATGCCCTTGCCGAACTGTTCGGCCCGATCCCCGAACTGCTCGAGGAACTAATGCGTGAAGATGCACCGCACGATTTTGCGCTGGTCGTGGCACAAGCGCGCAAGAGCGGCTACGCCAATTGCTTTGAAGCGGTGCCGGGCAATGTGCCATGGCGTCCGCAATTGCCCGACAGTGCCGGGCGCCACCGGGCGCGCGCAACAGCACCCGGCTCCCAGAGTGCGATCGTGGTCGGCCCCGACGGCAGCGATACGGCGAATGGCGCCGATGAACTGTATTGCGACTGCCTTGGCCGCGTGCGGATCCGCTTTCACTGGCAAGACACCGATGCGAGCTGCTGGGTGCGGGTGGCGCAACGCTCGGCCGGCGGCGGGATGGGAAGCCAGTTTCTGCCACGCATAGGGCAGGAAGTTCTCTGCCAGTTCTTGGAAGGCAATATCGACCGGCCAGTCATTATCGGAGCCCTGTATAACGGGCAAGGCGAGGGTGGCGTCACGCCAACCCCTGGCGGACAGGCCGGCGCCGAGGGCAAGGGATCGCAGTTCGGTCCTGCGCGCGATCATGCCGTTTCCGGCCAAGGCAACATCGCTGGCGGCAACAGTCCGACATGGCACGGTGCTTCCGCCGACAGCGCTGGGCACCGCAATGGCGCAGCCCAGTGGGGTGTGCGCAGCAAGGAATTCGGCGGCACCGGCTAAAACCAGCTGTTGTTTGACGACACCGACGCGCAGGGCCGGGTTCAACTGAAGAGCTCGCATGCGTCCAGCGAACTCAACTTGGGTCATTTGATTCATCACGCCGACAACTACCGCGGCAGCTTGCGCGGCAGCGGCGCCGAATTGCGAACCGACGCCTACGGCGCCGTCAGGGCCGGGGCCGGACTGCTCGTGACGAGCTATCTAGTGGCCCATGCTGCAGCCAAGCGCGACCCTGCAGGCGACAACGCTCCAGGCATTGCCATGTTGAAGCAAGCCGTGAAAGCGGCTGAAGCGATGAGCGCAGCCGCCGTCACGCACAAGACGGTGGCCTTGGGTGCGCATGCCGGCGCCGCCAAGGCGAACCAGAGTGCGCTCGACGACAAATCGGCACCACTGAAGGCAATGTTCAATGCGGTAGCGGGCATGGTTGACGACAATAGCCTGCCGGGCGCGCGCGCCGACGCCGCCAGAAAAAACACTGCCCCGGGTGACAATAAATTGCCGCACTCGGTCGACGCCATCATCGCCATTGCCGCCAAGGGTGGGTTGGGGGCGACCGCAGGGCAAAGCGTACAGCTGGCAAATGGTGAAACGGTGACCCTGATGAGTGGACAGGACTCCCAATTCATCAGCGGTGGCCAGCTGCGCGTACACAGCGGCCAGGCGATCGGGCTGCTGGCTGGCGCGGTCGCGGCAGGCGCAGGCGGTAAAGGGTTGGAACTCATCGCGGCCAAGGATCCCGTTTCGATCCAGGCGCAAAGCGACGCGATCAGCGTGCAGGCGCGCGACGTGATCAATGTGATGAGTACCAACGCGCACATCGACTGGGCTGCCGCAAAGAGCATTAGCCTGTCGACAGCGGGCGGCGCGAACATCACTATCGACGGCGGAAACATTACTGTGCAGTGCCCCGGAAAAATCACGATTCACGCCGGAAAAAAAAGCTTCATGGGACCGGAAAGCCGGAACTACGCGATGCCGTCACTGCCGCGCGTGCCCTTGAACGCAGTCCCCGCCGTATTCAATATTAGGATTGCCGATATTCCAGGCCCGACCGGTCATCCGATTGCGCACATGGCGTGGGCAATCGTGCGTGCCCCGAGTGCTTTCGACGCTTACACGTCGGAGGTGAACATCGTGAACGGAGAAACCGACGCCGACGGCAAGGTCATCTTGTCAGGCGAGGAAGAGAAAAAGCTGAAAGCGGCCTACGACGAGACGCCCAACCGGCTGTGGCTGGTCTACGGCGGCCAGTCGATGGAACTCGTGATGTCCGTCGCCAAACCGACCTGGACCGAGCAACAAAAATGGCAGCACGCGCTCGACGCCATGGGTTACAGCGACCAGCTGGGAACCATGGACGGCGCGGCGATGCTGGCATCGCAGGAGCGCTTCATCCGGAAGGAAGTTGCAACCAACAGCGGCGCTTCGCTCTTGAAAAAACTTGAAGGAAAATCGTAATGGAATCGAGAGCGAATCCGGCGTCAGTGCACCAAATCATCACCGAAGCGAATACAGCCGCGAGCTGCACGGCGACAAAATGGGTCTGGGTTTCGCAGGAGGAAGACCAGCATTTCGCGGGCGCCACTTCGGGCAATACGGTCAAACCTTTCACCACTGGCAAGGCGTATTACGCCAATTTGCTCGCCGCGCTCGACACCGCCACGACCGAGGTGCTGATCGCAGGCTGGCAGGTCAACTGGGATGCCATGCTGGCTCCCGGCGTGCGCCTGTTCGACGCCTTGCTGAAAGTGGCCAAGCGCGGCAAGGGCGATATCAGGATCGTGGTCATGCCGTGGGATGACTCGGCCCCCGTGCAAACCTTCGATGACCAGACCAAGTCCGTCTTTGCGCTGATCAACGAAGTTGTTGGAAAGGACGTGGTATGGGTCCATGAAGCCAAGTCATTGGCCGATGTGTCCGTCGCGTTCTTCAGCCATCACCAAAAACAGGTCGTCATCGACCAGAGAATTGCCTTCGTGGGTGGCATTGACGTGGCCTACGGCAGGTACGACGACGCCCGTTACACGCTGCAGGCTGATGCGGACGGCCGGGAAGTCTTAAATCGCTACAATGGATGCGTGGCACAAATGGGTCAAGTCAATCCGGATAGGGTGGTTGATCCCGACAGGCTGACTGGGAATTATGATAATCACAATACATTATGGGGTTTGGTTGGCAACAACCGCGAGGCGGTAACGAAGAAAATTCTCCATAACCATGCGATGCAGGTGCCGTATGTGGAAGACGGCTTTTTTTCAGAAAAAGGGACGGGTAGTTCATTGTCGGCAGTGCTCCTCACACTGGATCCCAAACTTCAGCCCCGGATGCCCTGGCAGGACATCCACTGCCGAATCGAGGGGCCCGCGGTCTCTGACCTGGCGCGCAATTTCATCCAGCGCTGGAACGCGCAAGCGCCCAAGCATGTACTGGCAATGCCCAAGAAACCAGACGACTACCAGAAGCCGGGCAAATGCCAAGTCCAGGTTCTGCGCAGCGCTTCAAGCGGGCTGCGCCAGGCGGAAGTGAAAGGAAACCGGCAAATACCAAAAGGCGTGAAAGCGCAGACCGATATTTTGCAAGCGATGGTCGAGCTGATCAAAAAATCCCAGCATTTCATTTACATTGAAAATCAGTTTTTTGTGGGAGCGTTTGGCCATAATAGCGTAGCTGAAGTTGCGCAATCGCCGATGGTGGACGAG
The DNA here is from genome assembly GCF_049897805.1 of Massilia sp. TWP1-3-3. Taxonomy (NCBI): domain Bacteria; kingdom Pseudomonadati; phylum Pseudomonadota; class Betaproteobacteria; order Burkholderiales; family Oxalobacteraceae; genus Massilia; species Massilia sp. TWP1-3-3. Next base: position 4,747 of record NZ_JAFCWX010000042.1, on the reverse strand, counting down.
GCGGACTCTGTAGAATACTTGGATCAAAAAAAACTTGCTCTCGCAACGACGGCGGGTGGCGGCAGAGCGTCAATGAATGACTTGCCCGCCAATCCCATTTGCGGCGAAGTTGCCATGCGCATCGATATTGCAATCAGAACGAAACAAGAATTTCACGTGCTGATTACGCTGCCCGTCCATCCGGAAGGACCGCTCAATAGCGGCGCAATCATGACCCAGGTTCACTGGACTATGCAGACGCTAGTGTTCGGCGATTTTAGCTTGCTAAATCGAATCCGCCGCTCGCTTGCGAGCCAGAAACTGCGCGACAAGAAGGACGTGGACGACGGCCGCGTGTACTCCGCGTCTAACACAGAATATCTAGATATTCCGATTGAAGAATGCTTTAAATATGTTACGTTGCTGAACCTGCGCAACTGGATCAAGCTGAACGATAGGTATGTAACCGAACAGATATATGTTCACAGCAAGCTCATGATTGTGGATGATCGTTACGTGATCATGGGAAGTGCTAACATCAATGACCGCAGCTTGCTTGGTACCCGCGACTCTGAACTGGCGGTACTGATTGTGGACGATGAAATAGAGCGAAAAGACATTTGTGGCAATGGGAAACTTGTCCCGGTCCGCAAATTTGCACATGAGCTGCGCCGTGAAGTGTGGAGCAAAATTTTTGGCATCACCGGCAACGTGAGGCCTGCAACGGAGCTGCAGGCCGCGATTGAACATCCCGCATCGCCCAAGAGTTGGAAGGCAATTCAGCGGGTCGCGGCGACCAATGCGTCGCTGTACGAGGCCGCTTTCGGCTACATTCCCCGCAATAAGGACCCGAATGACCCCGGCGAGGAGCGAACGGCGTCGATCTGGCCAGTGTGGGATAAGTCGAAGTCTACGAAAGGCAATGCGGCCCGCAATGCGATGCCATTTGAGTCACGGTTTTGGTCCGCCCGCCAGCACTTTGCGGCTGGCGTAGCAGGTCTTGAGAAAATACGCGGTTTTATTACCGCTTTGCCAATTGAATGGACCACTGGCGAAAATAATAATTTGGGCTACCACACTGCTCTGGTCGTGAAGAATACTCAACCTGTTACCGCGCCGAACATGTCGGAACGGATAGAGATTGCCGCTTTGAACAACCCAAAAATCGACGATGAAACGTAAGGACAACTAATGACCTTGATTGGAAACATTGCTGCTCGATTAATTGTGGGCGCATTGGCACTAGTTACTATTCCCGGCTGTTCCGGAGCCGAAACTGCGCCAAACTTGCGGCAGATAGAATGCGTGGGTCAGTATGCAATAGCGTTGCCCGGCGCCGTGGAGTTCGCGCTGACCAAGCGAGAGTCCTTGCTTAATCGAAACGGCGACTTGAATGTTGCGTTTCCGGATGGCTTCCAGCCGGCCCATGCTCGATTTTTTCTAGATCGAAAGATCGACATTAGTGCGCCAACATCGGATTCCGATTTCGCTACATTGCGCAGTGAGGTCGAGGAAGCGGCCTTAAAGAGAAAGAAAGACTTCCTCAAGGTCGGAAAGAAGCAAATATCCGATGCAATTGAGCCGTTCAAAGTTCCAGGCGCTGATTCGTTTGCTTGGCGAACTGCTGCCGGGATTGAGGTTTATACCTACAAAGGTGGCCATATTTACCGTTTTACTGCCCACGCCGACACGCAAAAAAAAGACGAGGTGATACGGGCACAAGCGTTCTTGGGAAACATGAAGGGCCGTGCCACTTTTGAGATCCCATCTGAAAAAGGTGTTTGTTTTCCGCACAGTTTTCTAAGGACCGAGGGCCATCCAACCTATGAGGTTGGCGCCGCAATGCGTTTAGTTGACTATCCCGAAGTCGAAATTTTCTTTGAAGATTCTTTCCGCTTGGAACCGGGGCCGGGGAGTACAAGTAGGGATTCAAAGTCGCAGGTAATTTTTTTTGTGGAAGCCGTATTATCGAACCAGTATTCGGAGCCGGCGTATCACTGGTACCCCGCTTCCTTTATGATGGGCGGCAACGTGGGCAAGGCGGCCTTCGTGAATGTTCGTCGTGGCGATAATGGAAATGATTTTGTTTTCATCGCCGCTGCCACTGGCGCCACTGGTCAAACGGTTTCGTCTCGTGATCTTTTACTTTATATCTCGCGCAACTCGGCGCGGGCGAAGGGTACGCCGATTTCAGAAGCGAAATTTCGGGCGCTTGCCGAAGCGATAGCCATGTCTGTAAAACCAATCCGATAAGTTGTCTTGAAAGTTCAAATGGGAGTGACGGTTGTAGCCATTGCGCTGGCGGCATCGGACAGTCCGCGGCCCGCCGTGCTCGATCTGCTCACTTTTACGATGATGGCCGCGCCCAAGCTCGAGGTGGCTCTGCAGCACTTTGTACGCTACCTGCGCATCATCAGCGATGCAGCCACCTTCACGCTGGAAGCCGACCCCATGGGCGATCAGTGGCTGCGACTTGACATTGAAGGCGCGTTCTTCCGGTGCCGCGCCAGCGATGCGAGCTCATCCTGATCACGATCCTCAATATCTGCCACTGGATTGCCAGCAAACCCATCGTGCCGGTGGCGATCGGGATTTGCCGACCAGAGCGCCTTCTGCCGTGCTTTCCAGCGCTGGTTCGGCGTCTCGCCCAGCCAGTTCAGGCGGGGTGAAGTGTAGGGTGATGTGAGCGAATCAAGCGAACAGCGCGACGCTGCAGCTGCACGTGCTGCGCCACATCAGCAAGCGCTGCAGGAGTGATACCCGGTGGTTGGCGTCAACTATCGTGCCCCGCCAACAGGGCAATCGCCTCAAAAGGCGGCCCCGGCTCACCAAATGCCTGGCGCGTCGGAAGCAACTTTGGCGTAAATCCCACAGAACTGAGCCGAAACGGACCTTACCCTTGTGCGTGTTTTGACAATACGTCAAATGTGCAAGATACTTGACTACGCTGGAAGCGTTTCCATTAGACTGGTATCGCTGACAGTGGCGGCTGGAACTGTACAGCGCAGGTAGAACCCCTCACTATAAATTCGGAGACTTTCAACATGAAGATAAAGACGATTAGCGTCGTGCTGGCATCAACATTGACCGCCGGTACCATCGCCGGTTGTGGCGGCAGCACGGCGCCGGACAGCGCAGCTGGCGGGCAGGCCCCGGCATTCCTGGCGCAGACAGTCACTGCCCTCGCCGCAAGCTGCACACTGCAGGCGGAAAGTTATTCCGCCGCGTTTGACACCACTGCTGGCAATACAGGAAACCAATTTCGCACTGACAACGTCGATATTGAAGCCACTACCGATGCCGGCGGAGGTTACGACGTTGCCTGGACCGCCAACGGCGAATGGCTGGCGCACAACAACGTCACCTTTCCTACCACCGGTCCCTATACCCTCGCGTACCGCGTTGCGGCCCCTTCGGCCGGCGGCGTGATTTCGGCCGACCTGAATGCAGGCGCGATCCAGCTGGGCACCACCTCGATTCCCGCAACGGGCGGCTGGCAGAACTGGACCACGGTGCAGCGCACCATCAACGTCAATGCCGGTACCTACAACCTCGGTACCTTCATCAGCAGCGCGGGCTTCAACCTTAACTGGATCAGTATCGCCGGCGCAAGCTGTGGCAGCACGCCTCCACCTCCGCCGCCGCCACCGACCGGATGGACGCTGGCCTGGGCGGACGAGTTCAACGGCACCGCTTTGGACACCTCGAAGTGGAACATCGAGCTCAACGGCAATGGCGGCGGCAACAACGAGCTGCAGTACTACACCGCGCGTCCCGAGAACATCCGGGTCACCGGCGGCGAACTGGTGATCGAAGCGCGCAAGGAAGCCTATATGGGCAAGCAGTACACCTCGGGCCGCATTACCACCCAGAACAAGGCCAGCTGGCAGTACGGTCGCATGGAAGCGCGCATGAAAATCCCGACCGGGAAAGGTACCTGGCCGGCTTTCTGGATGTTGGGTAACTCAATTAGCAGCGTGGGCTGGCCCGCAAGTGGCGAAATTGACATCATGGAGCACATCAATTCCGAAGCGTTTACCCATGGCACCATCCACTGGTCGGATCAAAACAACGTGTATGCCAATTATGGCGGACCATCGGGCAGCCTGGACTATTCGCAGTACCACGTCTATGCCGTGGAGTGGGATGCCTCGGCGATCCGCTGGTATGTGGACGGTAACAAGTTTCATGAAGTCAATATCGCCGGCGGCATCAACGGCACCTCGGAGTTTCATGCACCGTACTTCCTGCTGTTTAACCTGGCCGTGGGCGGCAACTGGCCTGGTAATCCGGATGCATCGACCGTCTTTCCGAACCGGATGCAGGTTGACTACGTTCGCGTCTATCGCAAGTAAGCCAGATCTGCTGAGTAAGCATTTTCTCTCCATCTAAGCACCCGGCAAAGCGCTCCGAACAGGGGCGCTTTGCCGCGCTGCCTTGTCGGCACTGACCCGGTGCCGGGCTTGCTGAGCGGCACACGGCTTACCTGCCGTCCCGGCGGGAGAGCGTGGCCAGCAGCTGGCAGGCATCAAAATTTGCCTGGCCGGTCGCAATGTGCCAAGCTGCTAGGATTGCAATGCTGCCACCGCACATGAACCCTAGCGAGAGAGCCTATGTCCCTTAAAAAATTTTTACTGTGGGCAGCCTGGTGAGCGCGTGCAAGATGTTTGATGGCTTTTGAGGGAGTTTTGTGCAGAATAACTGAGGTTTTAAGGCTGAGCGCCCTCAAAGAGCTTGACCAGCAAGCCCTCTGAGGACGAGTCTCTGG
>NZ_JAFCWX010000041.1:0-36261 GCF_049897805.1 Massilia sp. TWP1-3-3 | reverse complement strand
GCAGGGATAGTAAAAATCCATGCTGGGCGCCGCGATTTTAAGGTGATGTCAAGTGTTATTGTGAAAAAATCGATAATAATTTACTGAAGTGCACGCCCATCGCTAACTTGGGTGGATTGGGTTTGCGCCACGCCTGACGAACGCCACAAAAAAATACAATTAAGTAATTTTTCTCCGGTGCTATATTTTCGCCTTACTCCAGCCTTGACGGGCGGCGATGCCAGACATTGTCTTGCGGCTCACCTTTGAGAGCAGCTACTTCGAGCCATACCGTGCTTGCGCGGATGCTGGGGCGCGCTGCGCCAAGCGAGCAGATTGCCACGCTCAAGGAACACCTGATCAATATTGCCACTCACATCCCGCAAGGGATGAATGTAGCGTGGGATTAGGGCCGGGATGTCATCCGTTCCGGGACCCTCAACCCAACCGTGTCGCGGCAATCAAGGTAAATACATCGGCTCCTCGCGCCCCGCGACCTCAAGTCGCAGCGACAGCACGCACCCTGTCAGCGGATACTGTTCGCGCTCCGCGGCCGGGCGGCCATGGCTGGCGCTGGTGACATACAGCGTGCGCAGGTCGTCGCCGCCAAAGGCGATCATGGTCGGGCAGCGCAGCGGCAGCGCGACCTCGCACAGCAGTTCGCCCTGCGGCGAAAAGCGCAGCAGGCGGCCGCCTTCGAACATCGCGCACCAGTAAGCGCCTTCGCTGTCGACGGCAGCACCGTCCGGACGCCCGCCATAGTTGTTGGCCTTGTCGCTCGAAAACTGATGGAACGGCTCGCGGTGCGACACCATTCCCGTTTCCGCGTCAAAGTTGTAGCGGTCGACGCGGTGGGCGGTGGTGTCGGCGTGGTACATGGCATGCTGCTCGGGTGCGAACGCCAAGCCGTTGGAGTTGGTCATCCCGCCCGACCATTTCAAGGTCAGCGCACCTTTTTCGAGGCAGTACATCTCGGCCGCCGGCTGGTCGCGCGGCTCGTAGATGGTGCCGACCCAGAAGCGCCCGGCGCCATCGACGCAGCCGTCGTTGAAACGCGCAATGGCCGTATCGTAAGGCGCCGGTGCGATGGGCGATACTGCGCCCGAGCCGGTGTCGAGGTGCACGAAGCCGCTGCGGGTCGCCACCACCAGGCCGCCGTGCGAATGGATCGCGATGGCGGCCGGTTCGCTTTCCATGCGCCATTCGCGGTGTTCGCCGGTCAGGGGATGGATGCGGTGCACTTTGTAGCCGGCGATGTCGACCCAGTAGATATTGCGTTCTGCGGGGTGCCACAGGGGGCATTCGCCCACCAGCATGGGGTCGGCGTGGACGACGGTAAATTGGTCGATGGTCATTGGGGTCCGGTACGGCATATTAAACCGCGGCCTTTGCCATGGCAATCAGGCCGTTGGTGGAGCTGTCGTGCTGGGCTGGCTGGGCGTCGCCGTTGAGCTCTGCCTCGATCTTTTTGGCCAGCACTTTGCCCAGCTCGACGCCCCACTGGTCGAAGCTGTTCACGTCCCAGATCACGCCTTGCACAAACGTCTTGTGTTCATACAGCGCAATGAGCGCGCCCAGCGTGTAGGGCGTCAGGTATTCCATCAGAATGGTGTTGCTGGGTCGGTTGCCGGGGAAGGTCTTGTGCGGCGCCAGATCGGTGATTTGCGCCTCCGTCAAGCCCTGGCCCTGCAAGTCCTGCTTCACTTCGGCGGTGGTCTTGCCGCGCATGAAAGCTTCCGACTGCGCGAAGCAGTTGGCCAACAGCGCCGCATGGTGGTGGCCCATCTCGTGGCCCGGCCGCAGCGCGGCGATGAAGTCGATCGGCGTGACGTCGGTCCCCTGGTGCAGCAGCTGGAAGTAGGCGTGCTGGCCGTTGGTGCCGCAGTCGCCCCAAATGACCGGGCAGGTGAGGGTGTCGACCGGCTGGCCGCCCTTGGTCACGCACTTGCCGTTGCTTTCCATGTCGAGCTGCTGCAGGTAGGCCGGGAAGCGGTTCAGGTCCTGGTGGTAGGGCGCGATCGACAGCGACGGGCAACCCAGGAACTGGCGGTTCCAAAAGCCGATCATGGCCAGCAGCACCGGCATGTTCTTTTCCAGTGGCGCCTCCTTGAAGTGCAGGTCCAGCGCGTGCGCGCCGGCCAGCAGGTCGCTGAAGTAGCCGTGGCCGACGGCCAGCATGACCGACAGGCCGATCGCCGACCAGACCGAATAGCGCCCGCCCACCCAGTCCCAGAACGGGAACATATTGGCCGGATCGATGCCGAACGTTTTGATCGCTTCGGTATTGGTGGAGACGGCCACGAAATGCTTGGCCAGCGCATCGGCGCCGGCGCGCTCGAGGAACCAGGCGCGCGCGCTTTGCGCGTTCATCATGGTCTCGGTGGTGGTGAAGGTCTTGGAGGCGATGATGAACAAGGTGGTCTCGGGATGGACCTTGCCGAGCGCGGCGTCGAGGTCGTGCCCGTCGACGTTGGAGACGAAGTGCAGTTTCAGGCGCGGGTGGGCGTACTGGCGCAGCGCCAGGCAGACCATTTTGGGGCCCAGGTCCGAGCCGCCGATGCCAATGTTGACGATGTCGGTGATCGGCTTGCCGCTGTGGCCGAGCCAGATGCCGGCGCGCACCGCATCGGTGAATACGCGCATGCGCTCCAGAACCCCGTGCACGTCGGCGCTGACGTCCTGGCCGTCGACCATCAGCGCCGGCTCGCGCGGCGCGCGCAGGGCGGTGTGCAGCACGGCGCGGTGTTCGGAGAGGTTGATGCGCTCGCCGGCGAACATGGCGTCGCGCTGGTCTTCCACGCCGCGCTCGCGCGCCAGATCGGCCAGCAGTTCAAGCGTGCGCGCATCGAGGCGGTTTTTTGAATAGTCTAGGAACAGGCCTGCCGCGTCGACCGTGAACGCGGGAAAACGCGCCGGGTCGATGGCGAACAGGTCGCGCAGCAGCCAGTCTTCGGCTTCGAGCGCGTGCGTTTCAAGGGCTTGGTAGCTGGCGGTCGTGCTCAGGGCGATCTGGCGCATGGGAGTATGGTCGGAGGTTGGTTGTGCTTAGATTATCGAATCATACAAGAATTTGCGTAAATTCACTACAAACGGTGTTGAGGCCGCGGGCGGCGCGTGGCGGAATGCGGGTCGGGCCCTTTTCCGCCCTACGGAAATGGATGACGTCGGAAGGGGGTAAAAGGGCGCGGCGCGCATTGCGCGACATAGCGACAATCAGTTATGACCGTAGGGCGGAAAAGCGCGCAGCGCGCATTCCGCCATATCGCTGCCCGGGTCTCAAAACCCAATGTTTGTGTGAAATGTTCGGTTCCAGCAGTTTTTGTAGTAAAATTTCATGAAATTAATTCATAAGGAATGGCCATGGCCTTGCATCCCGTAGTTGAAGCGGTCACCAGTCGCATCATCAAACGCAGCGCGCCGTCGCGCGCGGCGTACCTGGCGCATCTTGACGCCGCCCGCCTGCAAGGCCCGCAGCGCGGCGCCTTGTCGTGCACCAACCTGGCGCACGGCTTCGCGGCCTTTCCCGCCAACGACAAGCTCAAGCTGCGCGAACTGAAAAAACCGTCGGTCGCCATCGTCTCGTCGTATAACGACATGCTTTCGGCGCACCAGCCGTTCGAGTCCTTCCCGGCCATCATCAAGGATGCGGTGCGCGAAGCGGGCGCGGTGGCGCAGTTCGCCGGCGGCGTGCCGGCCATGTGCGACGGCGTCACCCAAGGCCAGCCGGGCATGGAGCTGTCGCTGTTTTCGCGCGACGCCATCGCCATGAGCACCGCCATCGCGCTGTCGCACAATATGTTCGACGCCGCGCTGTACCTGGGCGTGTGCGACAAGATTGTGCCGGGCCTGCTGATCGGCGCGCTGCACTTCGGCCACCTGCCGGCGGTGTTCGTGCCGGCCGGCCCGATGACCAGCGGGATCTCGAACAAGGAAAAGGCGCGCATCCGCCAGCTCTACGCGCAAGGCAAGGCCACGCGCGAAGAGCTGCTCGAGTGCGAAGCCGGTTCGTATCACAGCGCCGGCACCTGTACCTTTTACGGCACCGCCAACAGTAACCAGATGCTGATGGAGATCATGGGCCTGCACCTGCCGGGCGCCGCCTTCATCACGCCGGGCACGCCGCTGCGCGACGCGCTCACCGCGGCCGCCGCCAAGCGCGCGGTCGAAATTTCCCAGCAGGGCGGCACCTACATCCCGGTCGGCCATGTGGTCGACGAAAAATGCATCGTCAACGCGGTGGTGGGCCTGTTGGCCACCGGCGGCTCGACCAACCACACGCTGCACCTGGTGGCAATCGCCAAGGCAGCCGGCATCGTCATCGACTGGGACGACTTCAATGAGTTGTCGGCCATCGTCCCGATGCTAACGCGGATCTACCCGAACGGCGACGCCGACGTCAACCACTTTCAGGCCGCCGGCGGCCCGGGCTTCGTGATCCGCGAACTGCTTGACGCGGGCCTCTTGCACGACGACGTCACCACCATTTTGGGGCGCGGCTTGCGCGCCCACTGCGCCGAGCCGTTCAGCGACGGCGCCGGCGTGTACTGGAAGCCGGTGCCTGAGAAGAGCGCCGACGAGAACGTGCTGCGCGCGGCGGTTAATCCCTTTGCGCCCGACGGCGGCATGGTGCTGGTAGCCGGCAACCTTGGCCGCGCCGTGATGAAAGTGTCGGCCGTCAAGCCGGAGCACCGCGTGGTCGAAGCGCCCGCGCTGACCTTCAATTCGCAGGAAGACTTCATGCACGCCTACAGCGCCGGCAAGCTCGATCGCGATTTCGTCGCGGTGCTGCGCTTCCAGGGCCCGCGCGCCAACGGCATGCCGGAGCTGCACGCACTCACGCCGGCGCTGGCCAACCTGCAGGACGCCGGGCGCCACGTGGCCCTGGTCACCGACGGGCGCATGTCGGGCGCGTCGGGCAAGGTGCCGGCGGCGATCCACGTCTCGCCTGAAATTCTCGCGGGCGGCCCGCTTGGCCTGGTGCGCGACGGCGACATCATTCGCCTGGACGCGGGCGCCGGCACGCTCGAAGCGCTGGTGCCGGCCGCTGTGTGGGCGGCGCGCTCTCTGGCTACGACCGACCTCTCGCCCAACCAGGTGGGCATGGGGCGTGAACTGTTTTCGATGTTCCGCAGTACCATCAGCGAAGCGGAGAAGGGCGCCACCACCTTCGCGCTGCCATCGCCGATCCACACCACCCTGCCGCTGCACGAGGCCGCCGACATTGGCGACACCGTACCCGGTTCCGACGAAGACACCCTGATCAAGAACCCAATATGACTATGACCTTACTTGACATCATGCGCTCGGCGAGCGTCATCCCCGTGATTGCCATCGACGATCCGGAGCACGCCGTTCCCCTGGCCCGCGCGCTCGTTGCCGGCGGCATTTGCGTGCTTGAAGTGACGCTGCGCACGCCCCACGGTCTGCGTGCGATTCGCGACATGGCGCAAGTGCCGGGCGCGATCCTCGGCGTGGGCACGCTCACCCTGCCCGAAGAATTCGCCGCCGCGCGCGATGCGGGCGCCGTGTTCGGCGTCTCGCCGGGCCTCACGCCAGCGTTGATTGAAGCGTCGCGCAAAAGCGGCCTGGCGCTCCTGCCCGGCGTGATGACGCCGTCCGAAGTAATGGCCGCGCGCGAGGCCGGTTTTCGCCAGCTCAAACTGTTCCCGGCGGTGCCGGCCGGCGGCGTGGGCATGCTCAACGCCATTGGTGGTCCGCTGCCTGACGTGACGTTCTGCCCGACGGGCGGCATTTCGATCGACACCGCGCCGCAGTTTTTGGCTTGCAAAAACGTGGCCTGCGTTGGCGGCTCGTGGCTCACGCCCAAGGATGCGATTGCGTCGGGCGACTGGGCCCGCATCACCGAACTGGCGCGCGCGGCGGCGGCACTGCGGCGCTAGGCTTGACGGCGCCCGTGCGCGCCGCACAGCGCAGCGCTTTCGCGCGCTGACGGCGGGCACGATGGCGCAGCGCCGGTTTGGCGCGGCCATCAATTTCGCTGCCGTGCGTATTTTCAACCGGCGCTACCTGCCGTTCGGCCTGCAGCCGAAAAACGGCGTGATGACCCCGAACGGGGCGATCTACTTTCACCGCTCCTGCTGCCTGCGCAGTTTTTCGGCAGGCAGCGAGCACGCCCGCTACGGGTTCCTCCTTGCGCCGCTGGATCGGTGAATATGACCCATTGAAAGTCCAGATAGCCCCGCTTGTGTATGAGGTCTGGCTCTGGGGAACCCGTGAAGAAATGGAAGGTATCCTCGGGGCTGCAACAGCGCGATTTCCTTCCCTTTTCGCGCTTCGCACGAGCAACGCGATCAATGGAATCTACAGTGCCCGGGTGCTAATCGAGACAGGTTTCGATAAGTACAAAGCTCAGCAATGGCGCGGCAGATGGTCAATAAACTTGTTTTAAGCGCCGTCGAGTACGATCGGCAGAGGTCGGCCAACAGTGGTCATTGGGTCTGATTTAGAATCTGGCTTTACAATGGAAAGATTTTTGGCACCCATGACGAATTGGCGCGACGAATTAAACCGTATTACGGTCGAGTTTTGGTGTGGAGTTGGTATGCTGGAAGAGCTGCCCAACATTGCTGACGCTGCCAATATTGATTTAGGTGAAGCGCATCCGGACATATGGCAATTCTATACATGTACATCAGATGGTCAGGCGAAGGATCTTACATCAAAAGTAGCGTTTCACCTGAACAGATTTGTCCCGGAGTCTTGGGAGGCACTGCCTTATGCGCAAGATGCGCTGAAGCGGGCGTTAGATAATTTCGCTGCTCACAAAATGTCAGTTCACGCGTTGTGCAGACTAGTACAAGATTTAGACTCCACATTCAACATCAATCTAAGTGACTTGCCTCAGCCGGCATCCCTCTCGGAGTTGAACGAGTGGTGGATGGGGACGCTTTGGGATTGCTGCGATTGGTGCGGGGAGAACCGGACGCATGAAGATCACCCTTCGCTACTTGCAGAGGCCCGGCGGGTGGCTACCATGTTGTCTGAAATCGCCTTTAAACGTTCTCGACTATAAACAGTATTTTTGTGCAGGCAGCGATAAAGTTGCTGCTGTGGAGTTCCGGGGGCCATCGCTATAGCCGCTGTCGTAGCGTCGAGTACAATCGGCAGTAGTCGGCAAATAGCAGACGGGCGGAATGAATTGCCGGGGCAGTCTATTATGGGAACATAGGAAGAAAGTGACTGTTCAGCCGCTATGCTGCGAGCTAGATAGGATTGTCTGTGAAGGCCCGAAGCAAGACCTCCAGCATTCCATAGCCTTGTTTGCGTAGCGTGTCGAGACATGAGCGGATGACGCAGAAATTGTCGGCGCCCGTGACGGTGCGGAAGCAGCCAGATATTTTCTGCTTCACTTTGGGCATGCGCACGGCGCGCTCCCCAAGATTGTTTGTAAACGGGACGGCGTGGTCGGTGATGAACAGTAGAACGGCGTCGGCATGGAGCCGGAAGCGTTTGAGCAAATTGAAGGCGACCGACTGTTTGACGGGCCCTTGCCTCCCGGCGGTCTTTATTGCTTCGGGATTGAGTTGCTCGCCGGCGTGCACGATTGCGTCATAGAGCGTGCGGAAGGCGGCAATATCGTCGACGCCGAACGTCGTTTGTTTTTTTCGGGCCGCCTCACATAACTTGTTGGCGTCAACACACCGCGACACCCATGTGCAGTTCGATTACAACTACTACTCCGTGCCATTCCGGCTGGTCGGCAAGGCACTCTGGCTCAAGGCGAGCGACACCATGGTGACGCTATACCTGGAGCATGAACCGGTCGCCACCCATGTGCGATTGAAGCACCGGGGCGAGCGCAAGACCTTGCCCGACCACATGCCGCCGGAGGCACAGGCTTGGCTTCTAAAGGACACCAAATGGTGCATGGCCGAGGCCGAACGAGTGGGGCCGGCATGCGCAGCCATGGTCCATGCGATGTTCGGCGACAAGGTACTGATCCGCATGCGCTCCGTCCAAGGCGTGCTCGGGCTGCAGAAGAAATACGGCGCCGTCAGGTTGGAGGCGGCCTGTTCGCGCGCCAACCACTACGGCACGCTCGGCCTCAACGTCGTCAAACGCATCCTCGAGAAGGGACTCGACCAGCAAGACCTGCTGGCGGCGTTCGACGCGCTGGCCAGCACCTACACCGAAGGCGGCCGTTTCTACCGCGCCACCAACACCATCCTTCAATGAGAACGAATATGCATCCAATTCCAGAACTGACTTCCCTGCTCAAGCAATTGCGCCTGTCCGGCATCCTCGACTCGCTGGAGGCGCGCAACCGCGAAGCCATCGACCGCAAGCTGGCCTTCACCGAATTCCTGAGCCTGCTCATTCATGACGAGGTCGCCCGTCGCGACCAGAAGAAACTTGCGTTGCGCATGCGGCGCGCCAACTTCCGCAACCAGAAAACGCTCGACGGTTTCGACTTCGACCGCCTGCCAGGATTGAACCGCGCCGCAGTCCATGACCTGGCCACCTGCCGTTTCATCGAAGAAAAGGTTGCGGTGCTCATCGCCGGGCCCTGCGGCACAGGCAAGAGCCACCTTGCGCAGTCCCTGGGGCACCGGGCATGCCGCAGCGCGCCAGGACCGTGACGTGCTGTTCATTACCCAAACCCAGCTGATGGCCAGCCTGCGCACCGCGCAGGCGATGGGCACGTACGATCGCCGCATGCAGTACCTCAGCAAGGTAGCACTGCTCATCATCGATGACTTTGGACTGAAACCGCTCCGGCCACCCGAGGACGAGGACTTCCACGACCTGATTGCTGAACGCTATGAGAGAACGGCCACGATCCTGACATCGAACCTGCACTTCGACGAATGGGGTGCGGCCTTCGCGGCGAACAAGATGATCGGCGCGGCCACGCTGGACCGCTTGCGTCATGGCGCATACAAGCTGGTGCTCGATGGGGAAAGCTACCGCGCCCTGCCGCCTGCTTCGGATAAGTCCAAGCCACCAGTAGAGAAGGAGCGAAAAACGACATCAAAATAAATGGAAAATTAACGATATAAATCGTTTATATCGTTAAGGAGGCGGCGAGGGGAATTTCGTAGCGGGCCAAGCCCGGATCAAAGTTCCCCTCTCTACTTTGGGCGGCGTCTGCCTGCTGCCAAAAGCCCGACTTCGGTCACCCTGGGGCGCTGCCCCAGACCCCGCACCTGCCGTGGGCAGCCACTGGGGAACAACCTCCCAGCAACCTTTGCGTCCCTCAGGATGCCCCCCCAGAGTACTGGTGGCCAACCTCGCACAAATTGACAGCCGGAAAAGCGCCATTTACGTCAAAAAACGATGTTGCCAAAACGCTCAAAATCGAGCATTCTTGCAACCCAGTTTGAGCCCCTGAAATCGGTGGTCAAAGTGGCGCCATTACGCCGGAAATGGGTGGCGCCTTAATGCCGGAAATTGACAGCGCCACCCTTGTTGCTTAAAGTGTTTTGAAATGAGTAACAAATATGGAAAATTGGTCCTCCCCAAAGTGTCTTGTTAAACTCGCTGATTTTTATGCTGATGTTCAAGGAACGCCAGAATCTGTATCAGATGCTGACTTCATGAAACGGATCACTGAAACGTTCTGGCCAACAAGTTGCTGGTGCTTTGTTGAAGAGGCGTTTGCAATCATTGCACCCGGATGTGCCATGAGACCGCACCTCACCCGCGCCCTTATTGTGCACCCGATCGAAGCGATGATCGCAGGGGGGCTCGAGGATGAAAATGAAGTCATCGGACAGGGCATGGCCTGCGCGACAAAAACTAACCCCTATGTCGAACCCACTGCAGAGGGCAAACGTTGGCTGTGCGAACAGTGGCCTTTGCTTGAGCTTCTTGCCATCGAGGTTTTTAGGACGAAACTCGGTGAACTCACAAGCCGGTGAACGCTGATGAGAAGTGCCTTTTTGACAGATGTTCTGGTGTCTGGGAGCCATGGCTTAACGAGTCGACCAAACGCCGGTTTGGGGCAATAGCGGACGGTCGCGGCGTTTTTTAGGGATGGCGACTGTGGGGCGGTTGATCGATCGAGAAGTTACTCAAAACCTTATTCGAGCAATCTACAGTAGGATTGCCGTGCCTCTTAATCTCACGCAAGTAATCGATGGATGCCTTACCTTTTCGTCGCCTGCACTCGCATCGCTGGCGCCCCCTCACCGCAGGCGAAATCGCCATGGCTTCGCTACTGTTTCGCGATGCCATCGACTACCCACGTGTGCGCATCCACGCCCGGCGCTACATGCCCTTCCAGCCGAAGAACTGCGCGATGACGCCGAACGGCCACCTGTACTTTCACGCGTCCTGCTTCCTCGACGACTACGCGCAGGCGTCCGTCACCAACCAGCATTGGTTCCTTCACGAAATGGTGCACGTCTGGCAGCACCAGCTGGGCTATCCCGTGCGCACCCGGGGCGCCATCCGCATCGGCCTGTCGTACCGCTACCTGCTGGCGCCCGGCAAAACGCTGGCCGACTACAACATGGAAGCGCAGGGCGACCTGCTGGCCGATTATTTCGTCCTCAAGCACCTGGGCTCGGCCGCTGCCATGCGCCAGCCGCACGATGCGCACAGCCTGCCCTTGTTCGAGCAAGTACTTGCCGGTTTCCTGATCCAGCCCGGGCGGCGTCAAAACTTGCCCAAAGGCATTCTTCGCCGTTTGCGCTGAGTCAATACTGCCGTGCGGCAACTACGTAGGCTTGATGTTCTTCACATGCATCTTTCGACGGAGTCTGCGCATGCCCTCCAGCCAATTGCTACGCTGCCTGTTCATCCTGGCCATTGCCAGCGCCGGGGCGTGCGCGGCCGCTCCTGCAGGCGAGCTGCTGGTCAGGCAGGGCAATGGGGGCGTCCCTTGTTTTACGATTCCAGAAGCGGAGGAGGCGCGCGCCGGCGCGCCCAATTTCCATGCCATCACGGTCAGCGAGGCAGGCGCCAAAACGCCCGTGTGGAAGATGGTGATGCCGCCCCAGCGCACGTTTCCAGTGACGTTCAGGATGTGCGTTCCCTACGCCGGGCGTTTGCCGGTGCTGCCGCAAACGCCGGCTGCGACGCTGCAGCCGGGCAAGGTGTACGAAGTGGCGATCGATGCGCGCGGCCCGCGCCCGGCGTCGGCGCCGCGCGATTACCGGGCGCGCTTTTGTCTGGTCGCCCAGCGCGACGGGGCGCTGTTGGTGCGTCATGTTGCGCTGGGCAATGCCCGGCAGCGCCCCAGTTGCGCCGCGCTTTAGCCCTTCAGGGCGGACAGTTGCTTTTCGGCGTCGGAAATCTGCTTGCCGGACAAGCCGGTCCTTAGCGCCAGCGCCTTTTCAAACGCGCCCGCCGCCTTGGCCTTTTCGCCCAGCGCCTGCAGCGACTGGCCCAGCCGGTAATGCAGACGCGCGCGCGGCTGCTTGGCCAGTTGCAGCTCCAAACCGGCGACCGCTTCCCGATGCTTGCCTTGTTCCTGCTGCGCCCGCACGATCAGGAAGGGCGCCGATTCGCCGTCCGGAAAACGCTTGACCGCTTCGCGCAGTACGCGCTCGGCATCCTGAAATTTTTTCTCTGACAAATACTTGGCGCCGATATTGACCAGCAGCGATTCCTGAGCGTCATTCAGATCGGCATTCGCGCCGGGACGCAGCGTCATGGCCAGCGCTTCCGCCTTCGGCAAACGGTCAGCCGCTGCGTCGAGCAAGCCCGTCATGGTCTTGCCTGCATCGGCATTGAGCGCCGCGGTTTGCCCGGCCAGGGTTTCCGCCTTGCCCGTGCCGCCGCCCATAATGCCCGGGGCCATCATGTAGAACTGCAGCAGCGTGAAACGCGCGTCCATGTTGTTGGGATCGAGTTCGACCGCTTTCTTGAGCGCGTCGCGCATGTCGCCCGCGTAGCTAAGCGCGGACATTACGCCGCCGGTCATGGCTTTCCAGCCCAAGGACTTGCCCAGCGCCAGGTGGCAGGGCGCCGCAGCCGGGTTGGCGGCGACGCATTGCTGCGCCAGCTTGACCGCTTCGCCGATCCGGCTTTCCGTGCCCACCGCCATGATGGCGTCGATCTTGCCCACCAGCGCTTCGGCATTCGCCGGTTCCTTGGCCAGCTTGGCGCTGGCGGCGCGCTCGGCTTCCGGATATTTTTTTGCCGTGATCAGCGCCGCATACTCGTTGGCGCTGGCAGATTGCGCCGTCAGCAGAAGTGAGACAGCGGCGAGGCAACTGAGTTTGAGCATGGTGGAGTATTCGAGAGTGAATGGATGTGCAATGCTCGGGAGTGTCCGGTATTTTCCCGAATATTGCAACATGCATACTATTGCCCGGCCTGGCGCCGCCTTGCCAGGCCCAGCAAGCCGAGGCCGATCAGCGCCACGGACGCAGGTTCTGGCACGCTGGTGGGCGGCGGGGGCACGGCCTGGGCTTGGGCACGTGTGACGTTGTCGAGGATAAGGAACTGGGCGCTGGTCGAAAAGGCCACGCTGGAGAACGGCGTGCTGGAAGTCCCGCCGCGAAAGGTCAGCTGGCGCTGCCGTGGCGTGTCGATCGTGGTGGCAATGCCAGCGATAGTGACGGTGATGCTCTCGCCTGCGGGCAAGCTGCCGAAATCGGCGGCAAACTCGGTCACGGGCGCGAATGCCAGGCGCGACTGTCTGGCCAACAACAGCACCGCGCCGCTGCCCCATGCGTAAAGCGCCGGTGCATAGCCGGGATTGACCGCGTAGGCGTCGTCGGGATACCCGATGCCGTTCAATTCGCGTCCTCCCAAAAACGCGAAGCCGTTGGGCGGCGCCGCGTTCGGCTCGAGGCTGCGCTCGGTAGTAGCGGCATCGAAAGCGGCGCGGCTGGTGTAATCGATCAAGGCCGCGTGGGCACAGATGCTGGTGCACAGGGCGGCCCCGGCGAGGCCGGTCGTCATGGCCGTAGTGAAAGTAGACATGGCGAGTCCGTTAGATGGTGTAGGTAGGCCGTGGACTGCAATTTCATACCTATTGCGAATGGCACGCACTATCAGGCACTTGGCGCGCGCCTTCTTCGCCATCGCTCGTCACTGTAAAAGGATCCGACAACCCGCGCCGGGGAGGTGATGGCATGGACACCGATCACGTTGTGCAGTCGGGCATCGAACAGCGCGAGCAGGTCGGCCTCGTCGGCAAGCAATTCCATCCTGACGAAGTCGTCTGTCTGGCCCGCCTGCAGTTGCAGGCTGGACAGGCGCAAGCCGCCGCGGCGGGCAATCGCCAAGATGGCTTCGAGCGTGTCGAGCGTACGCGCGTTATCGATTGAAAAAGTGAGGGGGCGATGGGCGCAGGTCATGCCAAAAGAATAGCGCGTGGCGGCAAGAATAGGCTTTCAAACGACTGCAAAAATGGCTGTAAATTAGAATAGTCTTTCGTGTTCAGCGTAAAATAAAGAAGATTCTTCTATCGAGGTGAAAAACATGAATGCCGCTTCTGAACTGGACGAGATAGACCGCAAGATATTGCGCGAGCTACGGCGCGACGGCCGCATGTCAAATGCGCATCTGGCCGAGCAGGTTGGCCTGTCGGCCTCGCCCTGCTGGAACCGGGTGCGGCAGATGGAAGAGCAGGGCGTGATCGAAGGCTACACCGTGCTGCTGAACCAGAAGGCGCTCGGCGTGCCCGATACGGTGATGATCGAAGTCACGCTCGACCGCCATGATGACGACACCTTCGAGCGCTTTGGACAGGCGCTGGCGGACATGCCGGAAGTGCTGGAAGCTTACCTGCTGACGGGCGAGTACGATTACCTGATCAAGGTGGCGGTGGCGGGCACGGCAGGTTATGAAGAGTTCTTGCGGCGCAAGTTGTACACCTTGCCGGGCTTGCGCCACAGCCGCTTGACCTTTGTGCTGCGCCGGTTGAAGCAGGCGCATTCGCCGCAGCCTTGACGTCCAAGGCTTGACGTTCAGGCCTTGCCCCCTAAACCTGGACCCGTAAACCTTGACCCGTAAACCTTGACCCGTAAACCTTGACCCCTAAACCTTGACCCTTAGGCCTGGCTGGCGCACGCCTGGGCCGCGGCCACTTCCACCACGTGCAGCCCAACCCGGTTGCGCCCGGCGTGCTTGGCCGCATACAGGGCGCGGTCGGCGGCGCCGACCAGGTAGGCGATGTCGCCCGTTTCGCCGCGATGCGTGGCCACGCCGATGCTGACCGTCACGTGCTCGCCATGCTCCGATTTGGCGTGCGGCAGCTGCATGCCGACAATCTTCTGGCGCATCGCTTCAGCCATGCGCGCGCTTTGCTCGCCATCCATCTCGGGCAGAATCACGGCGAACTCTTCGCCCCCATAGCGCGCGATCAGGTCGGCCGGGCGCTGCAGCATTTGCGCCAGCGCGCCGGCTACCTTGATCAGGCAATCGTCGCCCTGCTGATGACCGTAATGGTCGTTGTAGGCTTTGAAGTAGTCGATGTCGATCATCAACAGCGACAGTGGCGTGCCGGAACGCTTGGCGCGCCGCACTTCCTTTTCGATGGCCACATCGAAGTGACGCCGGTTGGCAATCCCGGTCAGCCCGTCCGAAAACGTTTGCGAGCGCAATTCGAGCGCCTGGTCGCGCAGCAGCCGCTCGCGCGCCACCGCCACGCTGACATCGGTGATCTGAATCAGGCACAGGCGCGCCGCGCCCGGCACGCTGAGCGGCGTGACGGCCACCGCCTGCTGCATCAGCTCGCCACTGACACGGGTGGCGGCACTGGTATACAAGCTGAACGGCGCCTTGTGCAGCGTTTGCGACAACACCGACGGAAAATTGTCGCGCAGCGCCTGGCGCACGGCACCTTCGATCCGCTTGCCTTGCAGTTCGGGAAACAGCGCGAAGAAATCCTGGCCCATGACGGCCGCTGCCGCGTGGCCCGCGTGGCGCACCATCCAGCTGTTCCAGACCAGCACGCGGCAAGCGTTGTCGAGCACGATAGCGCCCACGTTCATCGCGTGCAGCACGCTTTCAAGCACGCTCAGGCGGTCGCTGTCGGCGGTCAGCATGTCAAGCCGCACCCATTGCATTGGCAAGGTAGCGGTCGACCTGTTCCTGCAAGTCGTGCAGGGCGGTCAGGTCGAGGATGAAGGCGACATAACCGTGGATCTGGTGGGTTTCGAGGATGAAGTCAATGTGCAGCATCAGCACCACGGTGTCGGCGTCGCCGCCGGAGGCAGCCAGGATTTCCTCGCTGGTGCCCACGTGGTATGCGGGCAGCGAGCCGCGCAGTTCCTGGCAAAAAATATTCGCCAGCGTGCCGACGCAGGAATTGAGGATGATGTTGCCAATTTCGCTCATCGCCTCCTGTTCCATCTCCGTCAGTTCCTTGAGCGGCACGGATTCGCCGACCATCAGGCGCACGATGTCCAGGCTTTTATCCTCGGGGAACATCAAGATGGCGTCGGTGGAAAACGCGCCGTCGTAGTGCTGGCTGACGCCGCACACGCGCTTGGAATCCTTGTTGCGCAGCATGGCGGCCGCGCCGGCGCGATTCAGAAAGGAAATCGACGGCACCGACATCGTCACCGGCTCATTGACGATCTCGCTCATCGACCTGGCGGCATGGCCCACGCCGATGTTGAAGATCTCGACCAGTGCATCATGCTGCAGTTCGCTGAGGTTGAGCATGGCTAGTCGGTGCTGATGGCCTTGATCAGGGCGTGGATGCGCGCCTCGGTGATCGGTTTTTCCATGAAGCCAATGCCCAGCTCGCCTGCACGGTTGCGCGTGGCGTTCTGGACGTTCGCCGTGACCAGCGAGATGTGGGCTTGCGGGCAGAGCGCGCGCAGCTGTGCTGCCGCGGCGACGCCGCCGATGCCGGGCATGTTGACGTCAATCAGGATCAGCGCAGGCGAGAGCGTCGCAACGCGCGCGATGGCTTCTTCGCCGGTGCCCGCTTCTTCCACCGTCCACAGCGGTTTTGCGCTGAGGATGAACTGGCGCGCCATCATCCGTGAAACCCGGCTGTCGTCCACTACCAGCACCGTTGTTGTGTCATTCATTTACGCGTTCCTGAAATCCGTTATGCATCGTCCATTTTCGCATAGTTTATTGCAGCGTTTACGCAAATGCGACACCTTTTCCGTCCCAATTGTTACCATTGTGCAAAATTTAACGGGCGATTGTCATTTCCCCTTGTTCTATCCGCTAAAATGGTGAATTACCACATTTTTCCAGATCATGACTCAAAACGAACTTAAGCAGGAAGTGGCGCGCGCCGCCATCGATTACGTGGTCGATGGCGAGATCATCGGCGTGGGCACTGGTTCGACCGCCAATTTTTTCATAGACGAACTGGCGCGCATCAAGCACCGCATCAAGGGTACCGTGGCCTCGTCCGAAGCGACTGCGGCGCGCCTGCGCGGGCATGGCATTGCCGTGTTCGACCTCAATGACGTCACCGATATCGCCGTGTACATCGACGGCGCCGACGAAATCACCGCCACCGGCGCCATGATCAAGGGCGGGGGCGCGGCGCTCACGCGTGAAAAGATTGTCGCCTCGGTATCGCGCCGTTTTGTGTGCATTGCCGACGGCTCCAAGCTGGTGGACGTGATGGGCAAGTTCGCGCTGCCGGTCGAAGTGCTGCCGATGGCGCGCGCGGCCGTGATGCGCCAGCTCGCCGCGCTCGGCGGCCAGCCGCGCCTGCGCTTGCAAAGCGGCACCGACCAGGCATTCGTGACCGACAACGGCGGTGAAATCATCGACGTGGCCGGCTTGCAAATTGCCGACCCGGTGGCGCTGGAGCAGCAGATCAACCAGATCGTGGGCGTGATCGCCGTTGGCCTGTTTGCCCGCCGCGGTGCCGACGTCTGCCTGCTGGGAACGAGTGAAGGCGTTAAGACGCTGACGTTCGCATAAAAAAGTTCATTATTAGCAGTTCAACGACAGGGAAAACCATGAAGCGATTGTTCGTATTGTTGTCGTGCGCAGCCTCACTGAGTGCTTTTGCCTCGAGCGAGCCGGTCAAGCCCAAGGCGGTCTGGGTGCCGGCATCGGCCACGGTGGTGCAGGTGGCGGCCGATTCGAACGTCACGCTGGTCACCGCGCCGGCCTCGACGCCGGCCTCGGTCATGGTCCAGGGCGAGCGTCCGGCCACGGAGCGCTTGCCGTTTCGCGCCGGCGTCTCCACCGTCACGGTGGAAAAGCTGGGGCAGGCGGTCGGTTGCGTGGGCGGTCAGGGCGCGGGCCTGATGACGCCGCAAGGCCCGGTCGAACTGTATCGGATGCGCTGCGACAGCGGCCAGGTCTTCATGGCCAAGTGCGAGCTGCGCCAGTGCCGGATTGTCTCGGCAACCCCGGCGGGCGGCTATGGCGCGATGACGGTTGACGCCGCCCACGGCGTGCGCCAGGAGTTGCGCCGTTCGGAAGTGCCGGCCCTGGTGCTGGACTGGCGCTGCGGCCGTTGCGTGCCGAACGCCAATTTCGCCGCCGCGCTGCGCGGGGCCTATGCCGCCGAGGCGGGCCGTTACGGCATGTCGGTCTCGGGAGCTGCGACGACCATCGTGTCGGTTGTTGAGTTTAACAAGCACATTTTCCCGATGAAAAATACGGTGGGATTGAATGCGGCGTTCGGGCGACAGTCGGTCAGCGTGCAGGAGAGCACGACGGCGTTTTCGGGCATGGATTTTCTTGCGGATGTGAGCGCCAAGAAACTGTTCCAGGCCTTGCGCGGCAAGAGTTATTAAGAGCTTGCCGGCTTTGCAGCCGGACATGAAAAATGCCGTTCAGCCAAGTGCTGAACGGCATTTTTTATGAGGTGTGCAGCAAGGTCTCGGCCTTCGCAACAGCCTCTACACTGTAGGTCGGAAAAGGGCATCGCCCGCATTCCGACATGAGCCGTCGATGGCGCTTGTCGGAATGCGGGCGTTGCCCTTTTCCGACCTACACGCTCGCCAAACCCTCTTGCAGTGGATAAGGCGCTGCCACACCCTCAACAGTGCAGCTGACTCAGTCCGCCGGCGGAACGTAACCCATCGCCGCATCGGCCCCTTCGCCGAAGAAATGCTTTTCCATCTGCGTGGCCAGGTACTTGCGGGCGCGCTGGTCGGCCAGGTTGAGGCGATTTTCGTTGACCAGCATGGTCTGGTGCTTGAGCCACGCAGCCCACGCTTCCTTGGACACGGATTCCCAGATCCGCTTGCCCAGTTCGCCCGGATAAGGGGCGAAGTCGAGCCCTTCGGCTTCCTTGTTCAGTTTGATGCAATGAACTGTGCGCGCCATCTCTGCTCCTAATGCTTGGTAAGTGAAACACGCATTATAAAGGTTTGATCAAGACCTGGGATTTGCGCTGCCAGTTATACATGTGCTGGCGGTCCTTCGGCAGCGCGTCCACCGTGGCGGGAATAAAACCGCGCTTCTTGAACCAGTGCGAGGTGCGGGTGGTCAGTACGAACAGCTGCTTGATGCCGGCCGCGCGCGCCCGGTTCTCGACGTGCTTGAGAATACGCTCGCCGTCGCCCTGGGTCTGCACTTCGGGATTGACCGTCAGGCAGGCCATCTCCGCCATCTTCTCGGCCGGGAACGGATACAGCGCGGCGCAACCGAAAATCACGCCATCGTGCTCGATGACCGAGAAATTGTCGATTTCGCGCTCGATCAGTTCACGCCCGCGCTTGACCAGCGTGCCGTCCGCTTCCAGCGGCTCGATCAGCTTGATGATACCGCCCACGTCCTCAATGGTGGCCATGCGCAGCGACTCCAGATTTTCGTGGCTGATCATGGTGCCCACGCCGTCGTGGGTGAACAGTTCGAGCAGCGCCGAGCCGTCCATTTCATAGGGCAGAATATGCGCGCGCGGCACGCCGCTGTTGCAAGCCTTGATCGCATGCTGCAGGTAAAAGGCGGAGTCGGACGGCAAAAAGTCGGCATTGAGCACGGCTTCGGCCTGGTGCGACGACAGCTCGCGAATTTCGACGCCCGCCTGGTCCATCATCATCGGCGTTTCGGTGATGAAGACAATTTTATCGGCGTGCAGCGCGATCGCGGCCGACACGGCCACGTCTTCCATGGTCAGGTTGAACACTTCGCCGGTGGGCGAGAAACCGAGCGGCGAGAGCAGCACCACGCTGTCGGTGGCCAGGATCGCGTGGATGGTCTCGGCGGCGATCTTGCGCGTCATACCGGTCAGTTCCAGATCGACGCCGTCGATCACCCCTAGCGGGCGCGCAGTGACGAAGTTACCTGAGATGATGCGGATGGCGGCATGCGCCATCGGCGTATTCGGCAAGCCCTGGCTGAAGGCCGCTTCGATATCGAGGCGCAGTTCGCCGGCCGCTTCCTTGGCGCATTCGAGCGCCGCGGTGTCGGTGATGCGCACACCGTTATGAAAGCGCCCTTCGACGTTTCGCAGCGCGAGCTGTTCGGCCACCTGGGGCCGCGAGCCGTGCACCACGACCACGCGGATGCCGAGGGCCACGAGCAGCGACAAATCCTGGGCCAGCACGGGCAGGGCGCCGGCTGTTACGAGTTCACCCGGAAAGGCGATCACGAAGGTCTTGCCACGGAAGGCGTGGATGTAGGGCGCGACTGAGCGCAGCCATTGGACGAATTGGTTAAAGGTTTCCATTTGCCGCATTATAATTCGCTGCGCGACTTGCGCACCAAATACGTGTAAAAAACAATGTCAGAACAGAGCAAGAAGCCGTCCGTCCCCGCTGCGCCGCCAAAAGTGGAGGGCGACGGCCACCGGCAGGGCAAGCCAAGGCCGCGCCGCGACGCCCAGCCGACCGGCCCAAGGTCGCCACGCGACGCCCAGCCAACCGGGCAAAGGCCGCCACGCGACGCCCAGCCAGCCGGGCAAAGGCCGCCACGCGACGCCCAGCCAGCCACCCCCCGTTCGCCACGCGACGCCCAGGCAACCGGCCCAAGGCCGCCACGCCCGCCACGCCCGCCCGCAGAGGGTAGGGCGGATTTCGCTTCGGGCTCGGCGCCCCCGGCAAGCGGCCAGGCTGCGCCTGCCGCTCAAAACGGTGCCAGTGCACGCCTCCCGCGCGGCGTGGACCCGGAATCCCCAGGCCAGCCGCCCGTATGCCCCGCGCGATCGGACCGCCCCCCGCGCGAAGTGTTCCGCACCCCGCTGCCCCCGATCACCTTCCCCGAAGACTTGCCCGTTTCGGGCAGGCGCGCCGACATCGCCCGCGCAATCCTGGAAAACCAGGTCATCATCGTCTCGGGCGAAACCGGCTCGGGCAAGACCACCCAGCTACCCAAGATCTGCCTGGAGCTGGGGCGGGGACAAAAAGCGCTGATCGGCCACACCCAGCCGCGCCGCATCGCCGCCTCGTCGACGGCCAAGCGCATCGCCCAGGAACTCGGTTCGCCGCTGGGCGAACACGTGGGCTTCAAGGTGCGCTTTACCGACACGCTCAAACCGGGCGCCTCGGTCAAGCTGATGACCGACGGTATCCTGCTGGCCGAAACGCAGACCGATCCGATGCTGCGCAACTACGACACCATCATCATCGATGAAGCGCACGAGCGCAGCCTGAACATCGACTTTTTGCTCGGCTACCTCAAGCAGCTGCTGCCGCGCCGGCCCGACCTGAAAGTAATCATCACCTCGGCCACCATCGACGCCGAC
The DNA here is from genome assembly GCF_049897805.1 of Massilia sp. TWP1-3-3. Taxonomy (NCBI): domain Bacteria; kingdom Pseudomonadati; phylum Pseudomonadota; class Betaproteobacteria; order Burkholderiales; family Oxalobacteraceae; genus Massilia; species Massilia sp. TWP1-3-3. The sequence goes on along the minus strand of NZ_JAFCWX010000041.1, from coordinate 15,740 downwards.
CGCTTCGCGCGCCACTTCGCCCACAACGGCAAGCTGGCGCCCGTGATCGAAGTATCGGGCCGCCTGTACAAGGTGGAAGTGCGCTACCGCCCGGTGGACCGCGATCCGGTTGCCACCGGCGCGCCGGACAGCGGCAAACCCATGCCCAAGGCCCAGGCCGCGCGCGACAAGCGCGACCTGATGGACGCCGTGGTCGAGGGCGTGGACGAATTGTGCCGCCTCGGTTCCGGCGACGTGCTGGTGTTTTTGCCGGGCGAGCGCGAAATTCGCGACTGCGCCGAAGCGCTGCGCAAGCACCATCCGCCGCATGTGGAAATTTTGCCGCTGTTCGCCCGCCTGTCGGTCGAAGAGCAGGAGCGCGTCTTCAAGATCAGCAATGCGCGCCGCGTGGTGCTGGCCACCAACGTGGCCGAAACCTCGCTGACGGTGCCGGGCATCCGCTACGTGGTCGACGCGGGCCTGGCGCGCGTGAAGCGCTACAGTTTCCGCAACAAGGTCGAGCAGCTGCAGGTCGAACCCATCGCCCAGTCGGCCGCCAACCAGCGCGCCGGGCGCTGCGGACGCGTGGCCGACGGCGTGTGCATCCGCCTGTATGAAGAAGACGACTTCAACCAGCGCCCCAAATTTACCGAGCCCGAAATTTTGCGCTCGTCGCTGGCGGCCGTCATCTTGCGCATGAAGTCCCTGCACCTGACGGACGTGGAGACCTTCCCCTTCATCGAGCCGCCGCAGGGCCGCGCGATCGCCGACGGCTACCAGCTGCTGCAGGAAGTGGGCGCGGTCGACGACAACAATGACCTGACGCCGCTCGGCCACAAGCTGGCCAAACTGCCGCTCGACCCGCGCGTGGGCCGCATGATTTTGGCCGCGCTGGACAATGCCTGCCTGACCGAGATGCTGATCGTGGCTTCCGCACTGTCGGTGCAAGACCCGCGCGACCGGCCCATGGAGCATCAACAGGCGGCCGACGAGGCGCATAAAAAATTCGCCGACGAAAAATCCGAATTCCTCACCTATATCAAGATCTGGCGCTGGTTTGAAGACGCCATCGGCCACAAGAAAACCAACCGCCAGCTGCAGGAAACCTGCCGCACCAATTTCCTGAACCAAGTGCGATTGCGCGAGTGGCGCGACGTGCATTCGCAGTTGCTCACCATCGTCAAGGAGCAGGGCTGGCGCATGAACGAGCTGCCGGCCACCTACGAAAACCTGCATACGGCGCTCCTCACGGGCCTGCTGGGGAACATTGGCTTCAAGGCCGACGACGAACCGGGCGCCGGCTACCTGGGCGCACGCGGCATTCGCTTTCACATTTGGCCGGGCAGTTCGCTGCTCAAAAAGCCGGGCAAGTGGATCATGGCGGCCGAACTGGTCGACACCACGCGCCTGTACGCGCGCTGCGTGGCGCAGATCGCTCCGGAGTGGATCGAGCGCGTGGGCGCGCACCTGCTGAAAAAATCCTGGGGCGAGCCGCGCTGGGAAAAGCATGCTTCGCAAGTTACCGCGTCCGAGCGCGCTACGCTGCACGGCATCGTCATCTACAGCCAACGCCGCATCAACTACGGGCAGTTCAATCCGCAGGAGGCGCGCGAGATCTTCATTCGCGACGCGTTAGTCGGCGGCGACTTCAATACGCGCGCGCCGTTTTTTGCGCACAACCACAAGCTGGTCAAGGAAATTGAAAACCTTGAGCACAAGTCGCGCCGGCTCGACGTGCTGGTGGACGACCAGCTGATCGCCGCCTTTTACGATCAGCTCATCCCGGCCGACGTGGTCAACGGCGCCGGCTTTGAAAAGTGGCACAAGGACGCGACCTACAGCGAGCCCAAACTGCTGTTTTTGAACCGCGAAGAATTGATGCGGCACGAAGCGGCCGGCGTGACCACGGAGCTGTTCCCCAAGCTGATGTCGGTGACCGGCATCGAAATGGGATTGACCTACCACTTCGAGCCGGGCAGCCTGCGCGATGGCGTGACGCTTGCCGTGCCCCTGTTTGCGCTCAACCAGATGCCGCGCGAGCGCGTGGAGTGGCTGGTGCCGGGCATGCTGAAGGAAAAAGTGCACCTGCTATTAAAATCGCTGCCGCAAAAACTGCGCCGGCATTGCGTGCCGCTGCCGGACTACGCGGCCAAGTTTTGCGAACGCATGCACGAGAAGGGCCAGTTCGGGCGCGGCGACTTGATCGACGCGATCATCGCCGACATCCGCGCCCAGACCAGCCTGACGGTGCTGACCACCGACTTCAAGGCCGAAACGCTGCCGGCGCACCACTTCATGAACTTCAAGGTCATCGACGAGCACGGCCGCCAGCTCGACATGGGCCGCAACCTGGCCACGCTGCAGGCCGAATTTGGCGGCCAGGCGCGCGAGAGTTTTCAAAAGCTGGCCGAGGTCTCGGTGCCGGCCAATACGGTGCCTGCCGCAAGCCGGGGCAAGGCGTCGGCGGCCAGCGCGGCGCCGGTCACCGCGCCCAACGTCAGCCAGCATATCGGCCTGACCGGCTGGACCTTCGGCGAACTGCCGGAGCTGCTCGAAATCGTGCAGGGCAAGCTGACCTTGATTGGTTTTCCGGCGCTGGTCGACAAGGGGTCCCATTGCGACCTGGAAGTATTCGACGACCCGACGGTGGCCGCGCGCACGCACCGGGTGGGCTTGCGGCGCCTGTTTGCGCTGCAGTTCAAGGAGCAGCTCAAGTTCGTCGAGAAAAATATTCCGGGTTTGCAGCAGATGGGCATGCAGTTCATGGCGATGGGTTCGCAAGAAGAGCTGCGCGACCAGATCATCCAGAAGGCGATCGATATCGCCTGCCTGCAAGACCCGCTGCCGACGGACGCGGCTTCGTTCAATCAGCGCAAGGACGAGGGCAAGGCGCGCTTGACCTTGCTGGTGAACGAGATTGCGCGCTTGGTGGGGCAGGTGCTGACCGAGTTCCATGGCTTGCCCAAGAAGCTGCAGGGCGTCAATTTGCAAGCGGCGGCGGACATGCAGGCGCAGTTGCAGGGCTTGGTGAACAAGCGCTTCTTGCTCGATAACGAGTATGCACAGATCGCGCATTTCCCGCGCTACCTGAAGGCGATCAATGTCCGCATCGAAAAGCTGCGCGGCGACCCGGCGCGCGACGCCAAGCTGATGGCGGAGTGGACGCAGTCGGCCAGCCATTTCATGCGCGCTGCGCGCGAACGCATGGCGGGCAAGAATACCGATCCGAAGATGGTGGAGTTCAGGTGGATGCTGGAAGAGTTGCGCGTCTCCTTGTTTGCGCAGGAGCTCAGAACGCCGATGCCGGTGTCGGGCAAGCGCTTGCAGAAGGTGTGGGAGTCGATGCAGCGGTAATCGGTGCGGCCCGCTTGCCCAAACCGTACAACCTTTGCATAAATTGAATTGGCCTATGCGTGTTCGGGTATGGTTTCAGCACACCTGCTCATCAAAAGCGCCGCCTTGCGCGTTTAAGTGCGTCGAAATTTTGGATTTTGCCGGCGTCGGCTGCGGAATCGCCAAAAGCCTGAAAATTTTGATTTATCTACAGATGCGTAGGGCGGAAAAGCGCAGCGCATTCCGCCATGTTCGCGCCACGTTGACGCATGCATGGCGGAATGCGCTGCGCTTTTCCGCCCTACGTTATTATTGATGTCGGCTCAATGCGTAGCACCAATCGTGTCATCACCATCACCACCGCGTGAAGAGTGTTGCTTTATTGATGAGTTGCAAAATATAAGCGTGATAGCGCACAGAGCAGGGCTTGCCTTCGGGATATTCTTATAAAAAAACCCGGAGACATTCATCATGATGTTCGTAACTTCCCGCTGCAACAACGCCGGCCCGCTGGGCAAGCCCATTCGCACCCGTTCCTTTGTTGCTTCGCTATTCGGGCGTCTTGCCGTTTCCAGGCTGCGATGGTAAAAAAATCTGCCAATCCCTGGCTGCGCGGCCTGCTGCGCGCCGGGAAACAGCAGCAGCGCACGGTCAGCCGGGCGCTGAGCGCATTGCTTGCCGTTCCCAAGCCTGCGCCAAAGGCCAAGGCCAAGGCCATACCCAAACCTAAACCTAAACCTACACCAAAACCCAAGAGCGCGCCTGCCAAAAAAGCCGCACCCGCCCGTCCCAAAGCCGCGCCTGCGCGCCCCACCCGAACGGCGCTTGATCCAGTCGCGCCGGCCAGCGGAAAATGGCTCGCATCGCACTATACGGGCCAGCCCGACCACGGGGCCGGCGCCATGCGCCGCATGAGTTACTGGCTGTACATTCCCGACACCCCGCCGGCGCGCACCGGACTGCCGCTCGTTGTCATGCTGCATGGCTGCGACCAGAGCGCGACCCTGTTCGCGCAAGGCACGCGGATGAACCACTGGGCCGAGAAACAAGGCTATGCGGTGCTCTACCCGCAGCAGTCGGTCAGCGCGCACCCCCATCGCTGCTGGAAATGGTATGACCGCGCCACCCAGCACGGCGGCGGCGATGTCAGCCTGATCGTGGGCATCGTCAACAAAGTGGCCGGTACCTACCCGATCGACCGCGCACGCATCTATATCTGCGGCATTTCGGCCGGCGCAGGCATGGCCAATATTGTCGCGCTCAACCATCCGGACCTGTTCGCCGCGCTGGGCATGCATTCGGGCCCGCTGTTTGGCGCCGGGCACAGCACGGTCGGCGCGCTCGGTGTCATGCAGCACGGCGCCAGCAGCCGGGTCGACAGCGCGATTGCCGAAGTGCTGTTCAAGCGGCCCGGTTTCCCGCCCTTGCCGACCATCCTGTTCCAGGGTGAAGAAGACACCGTGGTGCGGCCCGTCAACCAGGCGCAATTGACGCGCCAGGCGATGCTGCTGAACCGCTTGCCGCACGGCAGCCCGGTCGACATGTCATCCAAAGTGGGCACCAAAAGTTCCCATCCGTATCGCGTGCATGACGTCTACAGCGATCGCAGGCTGATGTTGCGCGTGGCGCAAATTGCCGAACTCAAACATGCATGGAGCGGCGGCGATGAACGGCTCTCCTACAATTCAGGCGCCGGGCCGGACGCCAGCAAAATGCTGCTTGATTTCTTTTCCAAACACCGGCGCAGCATCGGCTAGCGGCGGCGCTTGCCGCTTGATCCGCGATAAGCGGCCTCATCAAACGCTGTTCCACACTGTTCTCCTTCATTCATCAGACGGAGCAGCGAACATGGATATCATTGAGCAACAAGCGGGCACGCCGCAAGCGCCTGACGCCAGCGAAAAGCAGCGCGTACCGGTCGAGCGGGCCAAGTTTCGGGCGTTGGTGCTGTCCAACCCCAACTATTTTGGCAACGTGGCGGCCAGCCCCTTTCCGCCGGTCGTCAATATCGCGCTTAACACCACGTACGAAGAAATTGGCTGCGTGGGTTTCCAGCCCCAGTTCAACCGGCTTGACGCCGTCGTCTACGTCAACCAGCCCAGCGGTTATGGCGGCGGCGTCTGTTCGGCCGGCACCCGGGAGTACGTGCGCTTTTACCTGTCGGGCGACAACGGCGCAACTTGGCAGGATGCGGGCTTGACCAGTTTTTCAGCCTACGATATTCCGGCCGGGACGGTGGGCGCGCGCCGCCTCGAATACGCGGTCACGCTGCAAGTTTATCCCTCCAAGCGCCTGTGCTTCATCCACAATATTTATTTGGTGCGCGCAATCTTGTCGTGGAATGTGCCGCCACCGCCGAATGCGCCAAACTTCACCCCGGTATGGGGCGACGTGCACAATACCCATATTGCAATCGATCCGCTGCGCGTGATTTTCATCGACGAGCTGCTCAAGCAAGCGCAAGCCAAGCTGCCGGCGCCGCTGGCGCAAGTGATCGACCCGGCCCAGGCGCTGGCGCTGGCCGAACCCAAGCAGCTGGACGCTGCCGCCTTGCAGGCGCTGTACAAGGGCATGGACGTGGAACCGCACCGCTATGCGCTGGCCGAACTGCAGCAACTGATCAGCGAGCCGGCGCTGACCGACGAGCTGATGGCGTCCGGCTTCACGGGCGTGCTGCAACAGCTGGGCATCAACCTGGGCGAGCTGGCCGACGTGCTCTATCCCGTCGACGGCAGCACCCGCTACGAAGAACTCGAATGCATCGGGCTCAACCCCAACCAGGACGCGCTGGTGGGCGTTATCCGCGTCAAGCTGCCCAATGGCTACTCGGGCGGCCCGTGCACCGCCGGCAGCCGCGAGTATGTGGCGTTCTGGGGCGACTTTGACGGCAACGGCAGCTTTGAGACGTATCTGGGCACCACCTCGGTCACGGTGCACGACTTCAATCCCCTCCCGCGCGAGGGGCTGGAATATTCGGTGTTTCTGCCGGTTAAGCTGGACCAATACCGCCGACCTTGCCAGAGGGGCGCGGTGGTGGTGCGCATTCGCGCCATCATGTCGTGGCAGGTGGCGCCGCCGCCCACCAATCCGAATTACGTGCCGGTATGGGGCAACCGCGAACAGACGTTGATTCACATCCGTCCGGGCCGCGTCATTTCCGGCCACCCGCCCGTGATCGAAACCGTGGGCAGCATGGCGGTGACGGACATCAATGGCGCCGGCTACGCCAACGGGCCGGCGCAACTGGCGGGCTTTACGGCCAAGCAAAGCCCGTTCGGCGGCGAAGTCATCATCACCGGGCACCTGGCCAACCCGGCCGACATCAGCGCCGGCGCCACGCCGCTGCGCTACCGCGTGATCGTCAATGATGGCAGCGGCGACCAGGTGCTCAACAATCCTTTTGCCATCGCGCGCACCCAATTGCTCGACGGCGTGTGGAGCTTTTTGCCAAGCATCACGCAGGCGGTGGATGCGGCCAATTACTACACTTATCGGGAGGACTTGAGCGGCGCGCTTGGCAATGCCGAAATTTTCGTCGCCGGCAACGTGCTGGCGCGCTGGCAGACGGCAGGCAAGATCGGCACCTGGACCATTCGCATTGAAGTGCGCGACGCGGCCGACGTGCTCTATACGGGCAACACCGTCACCGTCAGGCTCGATAACGCCGCGCCGCAAATTCCGGCCGGCAGTTTCAAGATCACCACCGGTGGCGGCAGCTGCGCCGATTTTGTCGTCGGCGATATTATCGAGGGCACTTACCAGGTGACGGACGAACATTTCGGCGCGCTCAGTTTCGCCGTGTTGCCGCCCAGCGGCGGGGTGTTTACGGCGCCGGTGCCGTTGCCGCGCACCTATCCAACGGTGCCCACCTCGGGCGAATCGGGCCTCTGGCGGCTTGATACGACCGGCATGCCCAAGTGCGGGTATGTGATCCGGCTGTCGGCGAGCGACAGGACGATCGTCAATAGCGGGTATGTGGGGTATGGCAATGAGGCGTTCGTGGGCTTGTGCCTGAAGGCGCCGGGCTAGTGTCCTGAGTTGAAAGTTCGTTGCTTATAAATGTTCCGAAATCGCCGAGAGACAAGGAACAAAAGCGGAGCAAGGCCGAGGCCTTGCGAGCATTTTTGACGCAGTATCGCGGCGATTCTCGGGATATTTATTCAACGAACTTACAACTCAGGACACTAGGTTTGACCGCCCCTGCAGTGTCCTCGTTCAGGCGCGCGAGGACAAGGCAGGGGACCCGGATGCCCTATCCTTGCACTTATTGTTCGGGCCGCACCACCAGCTTGTTGATCTTCGCGCCCTTGTTGAAATCGATGTCGACCAGCAGCGCGTGGCCTTTGCACGGCACTCGGTACACATACTGCCGGTCTTCGCCCTTGGTCGTGCGGCGCAGCAGTTCCAGCGCAGGCGCAGGCCCGCACGGCGCCAGCATGGCACTGGTGGCCTGCAACTGCGCGCCCGACATCGCCGCGCGCGCATTCCCGGTCATCTGCTCAGTTGCAAGCACGCCGTGACCGGCGCGCCCAAGGAAGGTGCTCACTTGCTGCGCCACGTCCGGTTCCGCGTCTTCAATCGCCGCCAATGCCTGCATTGCAGGCGCCGGGGCCGGCGCTCGCGCCTGGGCGCACGCTGCCAGCGCCAGGCAGGCCAGGCACGCCATCAAGCCCGCATAAATAGGTCGCATCGTTGTTCTCCTGTTGTCGCAGACGAAAAAACAATCGTATCCGATTCGATCCCATGCTCGCCTGGAATGTCTAAATTGAGTCGTTCAAGGTCTGTTTTGTCCAAAACAGTCTGGTTTGCAAAGTAGCAGAAAAATCGTGTTTATACTCGCCAATCGAACCTAAGCGGTCTCGACCTTCCGGAAATATCGATTGTTTTTTGACAGGAGATTTACCAGCATGCGCCTTCTCTCGCGTTCCATTCTCGCTTCCATGATCGTTCTCGCCTACGCCGCACCTGCGCTGGCGGCAGTGCACGTCGTCGACAACCTCAGCGTCTATACCAACACCCGCGCCGACTCGCCGCAAAATGTGCTGCGCCTGAACGCGGCCCGCTTCGGCCTGCCTGCGTCGCTTGAGAACCTGGTGCTGGTCAAGGTCCAGGAATCGCTGACCGGCAAGCACTACACCTACCAGCAAATGCTGCGCGGCCTGCCGGTCGAGCATGCTGAAGTCATCGTTTCCATCGGCCACAACGGCCAGCTGCTGAAAATTTTCAACGAAACTAAACACGTTTCGGCCAGCGTCGACGCCAAGGCCGTCAACCAGCTGTACAACCAGGCGCAGATCACCGAAGACCAGGCGCTCGACCGCGGCTGGGCCAACATGAAAGTGCAGCACAAGCTGGTCAGCGTGCCCAAGGGCGAGCTGGTCTGGGTGGCGGTCAAGGATGGCGTGCAGCTGGCGCGCAAGGTCACTATCCAGGCCGAGATGCCGACCGGCGGCTTTGTGCAGTACCTGAACGCGCATGACGGCGCGCTGATCGATTCGTACTCGACATCGCTGCCGCGCACCAACAAGGGTGGCGAGCGCAGTATCGCCGCACGCAACGCGGCGCCGGGCCAGACGCTCGAGCGCCACAGCACCACGGCGCTGGCCAAGGCCGAAGGCAAGCAGGCACCGGCCAGCGCCCCGGCGCAGACCATGGCCGCAGCGACGGTGGCTTCCGGCGTCAACGGTTCGGGCCTGGTGTTCGATCCGGATCCGCGCACCAAGCTCGGTACCGATGCGCTGACCGACACCTCGGCCGCCAGCGCCTTCGATGCAGCCTACGAGACCAAGCCGCTGCTCGACGTGACTGTGACGAGCGGCGTCTACAAGCTGACCGGCCCGTATGTCAACATCAAGAACATCGAAGCGCCCGCCACTGCGCCCAGCACCACCACCAACGGCGTGTGGACGGCCAAGCGCGGCAACAATGCTTTTGACGACACCAATATTTACTTCCACATCGACCAGAACCAGCGCTACATCCAGTCGCTCGGCTTTACGGGCACCAAGTCGATCATCAACCGTCCGCTCGACGTCGACAGCGACGGCGTGAACGGCGACGACAATTCGCACTACAGCGGCGGCGCGTCGGACTACCTGGCCTTCGGCCACGGCTGCGTGAACGACGGCGAAGACGCGGACGTGATCCTGCACGAATACGGCCATGGCATCCAGGCCAACATCAATTCGGGCTGGTCGGGCGGCGACACCGGCGCCATGGGCGAAGGCTTTGGCGACTACTGGGCGGCCTCGTATTCGTACAGCCGGCCGAACGGCGCGAGCTACCATCCCGAGTGGGCGTTCAGCTGGGACGGTCACGGCGCATGCTGGGGCGGCCGTCTGCTCAACCGCACCGAAACGCTGTACAACAGCACCAAGACCTATGGCGCCCACCAGTCGGTGACGGAAAACGGCGTGACGTTCCAGTCCGACGAGCTGTGGTCGGCGCCACTGTTCGAGTCCATGAAAGCCTTGCTTGCCGCCGGCAAGCCGCGTGCCAATATCGACAAGATCATTCTTGAAGCGCACTTCGGTTTGGGCAGCAACATCAAGATGCCGGCCATGGCGACGGCGATTGTCAACGCGGCCAAAAATTTGTTCCCGGCTGACCTGAGCTACGCCAACACCTTCCAGGCCAAGTTTGAAGCGCAAAAGATCCTGGGCACGGTCGTCGTCGGCCCGGCCATGAATGAAACCGAGAGCAACAATACGACGGCGACGGCGAACACGGTAACCACGGCCGGTACTGTCGTTAGCGGCAACATGGCTGCCAGCACCGATTCGGATTACTTCAAGGTCACGCTTCCGGCTGGCAAGACGCTGACGGCGAAGATGCAGCCGAATGCGACGTCCGATTACGACCTTGAGCTTTACAGCAGCGCGGGCGTAAAGCTCAGTTCGAGCACGGCCGGTACGGGCGCGCTTGACACGGTGAGCAAGGCGAATACGGGGACGACCGCGATGGTTCTGTATGCGCGCGTGTTCTACTACGTCGGCGGCACGGGCGCGACGAGCGGCAAGTACACGCTGACGACGAGCTGGTAAGGGTCGGGTTTACATGAAATGCCGTCCGCAGTAAAAGGGCGGCATTTTTTTGCCGGCGTTATTGGCAAGATCGGCAACATTCAGAACATCTACCACATCGTCCTCGCGAACGCGGGGACGACGTAGCGCCGCCGCGCCTTCTTGACTGATCCACGCGCGATCGCCCGTTGTACGGATCGCCGTTGTAGTGGATAATTAGCGCCCATGAACGATACCACCACACTCCCCCCATTGCCCGATCGCCTGGCGATCGATCCCCGTAGCCCATTTCATGACGCTGCCGCCTTCGAACGCGAAGTTGGCATCAAGTTCAACGACAAAGAGCGTCAGAACGTTGAAGAGTATTGCATCAGCGAAGGCTGGATCAAAGTGCCAGCCGGCAAAGCGGTCGATCGCCGCGGCCAGCCAATGCTGATCAAGCTCAAAGGCAAAGTCGAAGCGTTTTACAAGTAAGCGCAACCCCGCTTAACTTTCGCTCAACATCACCGCCTGGCCTCACGCACTGCCTGCCAACTGGCTGCGGTCCACGGCCTGGGTGAAAAATAATAGTGCCGGCCGGTCGTCACGGCCAGGATCGGTTCGTCACTGGCAAAGCCGATCGCCGCGCGACAGCGCGCTTGTGTAAAGCCGTGTTGCTGCGCGATGCGCTGGCGCAGCGCGTGCTGCTCGCGCCCCATGCGAAACACCATGGGGATCACTTCGTCGGCCCCGCTTTCCTGCAGCCAGTAGTCATCCAGGCACCACGAGGCGAGGGCGGTTGACGACAGCGCAATGCGCGGATCAAGCCGCGCGCACACGGCGGCAATTGTGCTCGCCAAAAAGGCACGCTGCGAGCGGCCCGCTTCAAAATCAAGCTGCACTACGTTGCGGTTGCCGGCCCCGGCGACGCGCACCAGTTCCTGCGTGATGGTGTCGATCTGCTGCCGCGATTTTGTGGGCGGGAAATGCCACGAAACGTCAACGTGCAGCACCGGCACCACGGCCGTGCCGGGCGTGAGCAGCAGCGGCGCGGTGCGGCGGCGGATCAAGGCTTGCTCGCCCCGCAGCTGGATCGACGAGGCGACGTAGGCCACGCCGATGTCTGCCGGCAGCCAGCGCAGATCTTCAGGACGCTCCCAGGCCCACAGCATCTGCGCCGGCAAGAGCGCCAGCGCGGGATGCGGCGGTGCCACCTTGACGCTGCGCGCATCCATCTTCAACCCAAACAGCAGGCACGGGATCGCGATTGGTAAAAGAAGGAAACGTTGCATTCGGCGACAGCAGTGTGGGTCTGGAAGGCAACATACACTGACCTTGCCGTTTCTGCAACGCTAACGCATGTTTCCCGTGTGCCCCAGCGAGTAGCGCCCCGGTTGCGGCCACACCGTCAAGCCATGCGGCTCGCCGCCCACCTTGATCTGGTTGTAGGCGCCGTTACCGGTGTCGATGCGGTACACCACGTCGTCATACCGGCCCGACAGCCAGAGCCACTTGCCGTCCACGCTGACGTTGCCCATGTCCGGACTGCCGCCGCCCGGTACCGGCCACTGCGCGGTGATCTTGCGAGTGGCGAAGTCGATGACCGAAACGCCTCCCGGACCCTTGCGCGCGCCGTGGATGCGGTGCGTGCCGCGAAAGCTCACGTACAGGCTCTTGCCGTCGCGGCTCGGGTACAGACCGTGGGTTCCCGGCCCGGTGGTGATGAAGTCAATCTCCTCGAACTTGTCGCCGTCGACCACGTGCACGCCGTCGGCGCTCATGTCGGCGATGTAGAACAGCTTGCCGTCAGGGGACACGCGTATATCTTGCGGCATGCCTTTTTTGGTCGTGCAAATCTCGGTGCTGGACGGGTCGAATGCCTTGCGCGACTCCTTGAAGCGGGTGCGCGGCATTGCCAGTTTCAGGTAGCCGACCACCTTTTTGTTGACCAGGTCGATCTTGGCCAGGCTGCCGTTAAATTCGCAGGTAAACAGTACGAAGCGGCCGTCGATGGTGAAGTCGGCGTGGTTGATGCCGCCGCATTCGGTCTGGATGGAATACTGCATCTTCATCGTCACCGGATCGCGAAAGTCCAGCCGCTTGCGCGCTTCGGCCACCACGATGGCCGATTTGCCGTCCGGCGTGTAGTACATATTGTAAGGGTCGTCGACCGGCACGGCCTGTCCCGGCTTTCCGGTAACCGGATCGATCGGGGTCAGGCTGCCGTCTTCGTGGCGTTCCGAATTGTTGGCCACCCACAGCGTCTGCAAGTCCCACGATGGCACCACGTGCTGGGGCGCGGTGCCGACCTTGAATTTGTCGACCACTTTCATCAACGCCGGGTCGATCACATACACGTCGTTGCTGCGCAGGTTGGGCACGTAGATGCGCGCGAGTTGACCGCGCACGCTGTGGCTTAGCGCATGCGCGCCGGTTTCGCTGTACAGGTTGGACGGATCGCGTACGGGTGGCATGCCGCTGACGGCTGCCACCTTTGACGCAACCGGCTTGCCGGGCGCGCCGGCATAGTGCGTCATTTTGTAGGCGATGGCGCCTGCCGCGGCAAGGCCGATGGCAACGACGGGGATGACGAGTTTTCGGGGGAAGGACATAAACGGTTTAGTTAATTTTAGGTGAGGGGGCGGCTCGGCGCGTCAACTGCGCAATGCCGGCCACGGAAGTCTGGATAATCTGAGCGGCGCCGCTCTGGCCAAGCGCGGCGCTGGCGCGGCGCGGGTCGCCCTGCATGCCATCGGCGGCGCCGGGCTGGGGCGCGTGGGCCATGCCATCGGCGCGTACCGCTGCCGGTACGGTGGCCAGCGTGAGCGCGGTGTCGGCCAGGCCTGCATGGGTGCCGATTTCAGCCAGGCTGTAGCCGCGGCTTTTCAGCGCGGCGACGATCGGCGCCTGGCTGGCCTGGTAATAGCCGCTGTAGGCGTGGACCCGGCATGCGGGGTCGCGCGCCCACTCCCTGGCCAGGCGCTCGGCCACGTGCTGCAGGTTCTTCTGGTAGCCGCCATGGTCGCCCAGGAAGACGACATCGCGAAAGCCGTGCTGCTTGAAACTGCGCGCAGTGGCGTCCAGCATCGACTCAAAGGCAACGTCGGGAATCGATATGGTGCCGACAAAATGCATGTGGGCGGTCGGCGGCGAGATCGCGCCTTCGGGCACATAGGCAATGACGGGCGCGACCAGCGCATTGCCCAGTCCCTGCGCGATGGCGGTGGCAAAATACTTGACCCGTGCATTGTGCTTGCCGAGCGTTATGTAGGGCCCGTTTTGCTCGGTACCGCCGATGGGAATGAGAATGGTGGTGGAACCGGCGGCAATGCGCGCGCGCACTTCGGGCGAAGTGAGCTCTTCGATCTGGTTGGTGGCGGGCGCCGCAGCAAAGGCGGCCCCATGCCACCCGATCGGACCGAGGGCGAGCACGATGATGGTGAGCGTCCGGACGGACTGCATAATTGCCTAAAAAATGACTTCGATGGCTGGCGCCGGAATGGCCGAGTTTACCGGGTTTGGCTTAACCTGGGCTGAAAGCGCTTATCTTACGCGTTGGGCAGTGCGAAATAAATGAATTCGTTGAAAGCGGCTACCTCACGGCAACTGGCGCATTGGCCTGGTGCGCTTTTACGACGCCATCGCGGGTTGCAACTTGGTAACACGTCCAATCGACGCTCGGGCCGGCATCCGTCACTCAGCAGTTCCAGGTCCGGCGTGCCATCGACGCCGGTTTGCGTAGGCACGGGCGAGAGAGGTTTGCTACGTGGCACAATCGCAAATTTGACATGAAAGTTTTGCCGTGATGCTACGTTCCGCCAACTTCGTATTTCGCCCACTTGCGCCTGCTGACGCGCCGAGCTTTGTCGATGCCGTGCGGGAGTCGGTCGCATCCCTCGGGCCGTGGATGCCATGGGCTCACGCGCAGTATTCAACGACCGAAGCGCTTTCGTGGATCGACTGGTGCCAGCAAGGCTGGGACGAGCGCAGCAACTTTGAGTTCGGCATCTTTGACGGCGTGTCGGGCGCGTTTGTCGGCGGGTGCGGACTGAACCAGTTCAACCAGGTCCACGGCTACTCCAACCTGGGTTACTGGGTTCGCCAATCGAACCAGCGCCGTGGCGCCGCGACCGAGGCGATTGGCGCGCTGTCTGACTTCGCTTTCCTTCAACTGCCCTTGGGCCGCGTCGAAATCGTGGTCGGGGTAGGCAATACGCCCAGCCTGGGTGCGGCGCGAAAGGCGGGGGCAGTCGAGGAAGGCGTCGCGCGCAACCGGTTGAAGCTGAGGGACATCTTTATCGATGCCCACATGCTCTCGCTTGTGGCGCCAGCGGGTAGCTGAGTATCAACTACAGCTGTGCGACGACTGTTTAATTGCTGAGCTTGGTTCTAGGGGGCGCATCGCGTCTGCCATATCCTCCCTCTCTAATTCGCTCTAATATGTCCTAATCCGTACTAAAGTTCACCTTAAACGATCTAAAGCCCATCTAATTCGTACTAAACCGGATCTAAAACAGCCTAATCCCGAACTAAAAGGAACTATTCATGGATCGTATGTCTAACTTTTATGTTGAACTAATTTTGAGTGCGAATTAGATCTGTTTTAGGGCGATCTAGATCATTTTATATTGAATTAGATCAGGATTAGGAGCGTTAAGATTGGTTTTAGTGCGAATTGGATCGGATTAGTGCGAAAGAGAGCGTACCCATGAATCGAAGACCACCTCACCCCCAGATGGACTTAACAGTTACTCTTGAAACATACACAAAGCTGTGCGCGGCCTCAGCGGATACCGGTTACCAAAAAGAAATCTGGGAAATCGCTGCGGAGGCAATCCGCGACTGGCTGGCGCGCAACGCGCCCGAAAGCTTTGGCATGCCAAAGACAGCGGGTTTTCAGTGGAAAGACGTGTTCCTGCCTAAGGGGACTGTCCTGCGAACCATTGCTCAAGGCAAGAATTATCACTGCGTCGTCGATGGCGACCATTTGCTGTACGAAGGGCGGCAGATATCGCCGAGCGGATTCGCCAACGGCTTTGGCGGCGCAGGGCGCAACGCGTGGAAAGTCATTTGGCTGCTGCTACCCGATTCGACCACATGGAAGCTCGCCCACACGCTACGCCACGCAAAACCGCGCCGCACGAGCCGCTGAGCAATTGCTGCGCGGGTTCTCGCCATTAGCCTGAATGTTTCATAAACTGCCACTGCGTGTCCGGCTGGCCGAAGCAGTGCCTCATCGGCAGCAATTTCAATGTTGCGAGCAATAGCTCCCCTACCCATTTAAACGGGACATTAATGAAGCTGCATAGGGTTGATGTTTGGCGGCGGGGTGGTCAGTTCTCGGCAGACCGGACGTGACTTACTCAGGACGAGTTAAATGACCTGGCCGGTGTCGGCAGATACAGTCGCTCGGTCAACGTGTGCAGC